>NZ_JCASIL010000021.1:0-113472 GCF_059685725.1 Telluria sp. RT2P19 | reverse complement strand
CGCTCATGCCAGGTCGATGCGGGAATGCGTTGACGGGTCATGGAATCCTCGAAGTAGAAAACCTCGAGTCTGCACGTCATCGCGGCTACGTTACAGGTGGGTGGGCTGCACGCTTACTGCGCATTCGCTTGGGGCCAAGCTGGTCGCGGGAAGCGGAAAGGTCGAAATCGAGGCGCACGATGAGAACGTGGAGATCACATCGGCGAAACGTATTGTCCTTTCCGCCACCGAAGAAATTGTCTTGCAATCGCCGAGAGTGACGGTGGTAACCCGAGGCGCGCAAATGGCACTCGGGGATGGCGCAGTTACGCATCAATGTACTGGCAGCTTCACAGTCAGATCCTCGAAAACTGAGTTTCCCGGTGCTGGTGACGGAGGTTCGCTTTCCATGCACATACCAAAGAGCATGGTTGAACATGACCAGCGTGTGCGGCTAGCCGATCTGTCCACAGGTGAGCCACTTGGCTATCAGCGCTATCGAGTGACATTAGACGATGGGCAAATCATTGAAGGGCGTACCAGCGTTGATGGGATGACTCAGGACTTTATCTCCGATATTCCATTCGGAAGTTATATTATCGAAGCACTCGACGACTGAAAAATTTGTCAAAGGGATCCGATATGAATTCTTCGTTTAAGCCTTATGGGTACAAACTTCCAGTAAGCCCGCAGAGAAATCAGGGGAACATATCCCAAGGCTTTGTTACGCCAAAACAAGATCGCACTCCGCAAGTGCAATGTATTTTGCCTAAAAAAGTGTTGCCTATTATTTTTATTCCCGGAATTATGGGGTCGAACTTGAGGTTAAAGGCCGATCGTCAAGGCGAAATAGGGCAGGGTCACAATATATCATGGCGTCCGGATAATTCCTATGTGACGATTAAACAATTCGACGACAATCCTGCCGAAAGACAAATGCGTCTTGATCCGGAAGTCACAGAGGTGGATACCTATGATCCAGAACGAAGTGATACCGGAAATCGAAGTGAAAAATCTGACCAGAGAAATGAGGCGGTGCATTATTCATGGGGTTATGGTGGGTGGAAGCGGCTTGATGGTCCATTGCTGCAGGGAGATCTTCCTGGTACAAAAAATGGTCGAACACAAGACCAGAAGGCCCGGGGGCGGGGGTGGGGCGAGGTGTATTTTGGTAGCTATCAGCCGATTCTGGCCATGTGCGAGAATAAGCTGAATTCTGCATTTTCAAACAGGACTGTGGAAAGATATTTATCCGGTCATGTCGCCAGCATTGATCCCAATAAATGGGGGGCGCATCCTACATCATCGATGAAGGCTATTGATGTGGATGCTATGCGTTCTGCAATTAAAGGAGCGTGGTTTCCGGTTCACGCAATCGGATATAACTGGCTAAAGAGTAATCGTATATCCGGAATTGATGTTGCGAGAAGGATCGATAGTCTCATAGAAGATTATCAGAGGCAGGGATTTAGATGCGAAAAAGTAATCTTGGTAACCCACTCTATGGGTGGATTAGTAGCTCGAGCCGTAATTCATCCAAAAATAGGAAAAATTAATGACAAAGTACTTGGCATAGTACATGGAGTCATGCCCGCTGTCGGGGCAGGGGCTGCGTATAAGCGTATGCGATGCGGTGTTGAGAGTACGTGGTATAGCTTGCTAACAAACATAGGTGCGGCAATCCTAGGAAATAACGGGAAGGATGTTACTGCAGTCCTTGCAGGCGCGCCAGGTGCACTGCAATTGCTCCCTAGTCGTCTTTATGGAAAACGCTGGCTGGAATTTCGAAGAGGTGAGAAATTGATTAAGAGCTGGCCTCAAGAATGCCCTTACGAGGAAATATATAAGATAACAGGGAAGTGGTACGGCTTATTTCGCGAAGAATGGATTAATCCGGCTGGCTTGAATACGGCTGGAATTTCACAAACCCTTCTTCATTTAGATGAGGCTAAAAAGTTTCATGAGGATATCGAGGATACATATCATGAAAATAGCTACGCTCATTATGGCGCCGATATTGATAGAAAAGCCTGGTATAAGGTCGTATGGCGAGCAAATGCCACTGCGGTTTTCCACGATGTCGAAGCATTGAGCATTGTTGAGGATAATCAGGCGGGAGAATTGAAAATGATAGATTCGGCGGTTGAAGTCGAGAAGTCTCCCGCCATGGCATTCGGTGTTGAAATGCAGGATGCTGCAGAACCGGGAGATCAAACTGTCCCGCTGCACTCGGGAGATGCGCAGCTTAGAAGCGGAAAATTTAAGGGTATTTTCAGGCAGTCTGGCTACGAGCACCAGGCGAGCTATGCTGATGAAGCAGTGATTGATGCCACCTTGTACAGCTTATTTAGAATTATCTCGACGATGAAATGGTCTGATAAATGAAAAAATTTCGTTTAAATCAGAATTCGTGGGTTACTGCGATAATTTTCTCGCTGGTCATAGCCTCCGGGGCAAGCTACGCCTTTAAAAAACTTACTGGGGATTTAATGGAAACGTCGAATGATCATGTTGCTGGATTGTTTGAAAAGACTCGTCTCGTATGCTTCGGGAGGTTTGTCATTTCTGTGCCGGATAGTGCGATTGTAGTGTACGGCCCGGCAGAGTTGGACGGTAACTTCAGCGTTTATCGAGATCAGGCTGGTGATCTTCCAGAATTCGTGTCGTCTCAGCTTGATGAGGCAAAAAAGCAGAAGGATTATCTTCCAGAAGATCGAATAGAGGAATTTCCATTGGTTGGAGAAACAATGGATGGAGCATTGCCTGGCCAGAAATTCGTCTTCGGAGCGAGAAGCTCAATCGGCTATACGATTCATTCCTACATGCCATTAGGCCGCGATTTATTTGTCTTGGAGAGGGGTAATGTAACGGAGAAGGATGATGTGATTCGGGAGATGAACCGGTTTGCCACGCAACTGCGCTTACGTTCCGATGCCGAAATCCCATCTGGACAGGGACTTTGCGTCGATGGAGGATTTGTTGATATTCAACCAGAATATGAAAACACTACATTTGGTCTTCGCTTCAACGATATCCCGGACGTCAGGTTCTCGATAAGAATGCAAAAAAATCATGATTATTTACAGGAAAGCAGTAATCCCTCAGTCCTGCGAAAGAGCGCCAGGGAACGCGCTAATGCTATCCAGCTTGCTTCCTTCTTCGCTCGCGTCACGACACTACGCGAAGGGCGTCGCCAGCTTGACGGTTGGGAAGGAGAAGAAATTCTCACCAGAAGACCTGAATACAAAGGCGATACTGACGCACACGAGTTTCGGTTCTTCAGCGTGGGACAGCGTCACGACGCCCTGCACCCGCAACTGGATATTCGCATGGATACTGGTGTAAAGGAGAATGCCAGGACTAGTGTCAAACCGAGCCTTACCAACGAAGCGGCATTGGCATTGTGGGACAAGCTTCTCCCGACTATTCGTGTGCGTCAGCCGAGCGATGCCACATCGCCGATTACGCCTGCGCCCATGGCATCGCTTGGAAACGTGAGGAAGTCGGGAGACATCTGCCCCCAAATCCGGTTGGTGGGAATGCCTGGAAAAGCGAAAGATCGACGGTGAACGGCGCCGATTCTTCAAGGCGGGCGACAAGTTGCCACCTGTGTTGGCGGATGGCGGGGCGAGCTTGTGGCATACGCTGGTCGGCAATACGTATCAAATCGCGACGGTCGAGTGGAAGTTGCTTGAGCATGAATCCCCCCTTGGATCCTCGGTCGATAGATCAGGAACCGACATCTGACATGCTGATCACGATATGAAGGATAGCAATGCCTGACATAATCCGCCTGAACGACCCCACCAGTCACGGCGGCAAGGTAAGCGAGGTCGCCGCGACCCACTTCACGGTTGGGGGTGTCGCCGTCGCGTGTGTCGGCGATTTTTGTACTTGCCCCATACATGGTCAGGTCACCATTGTGGAAGGAGAGGCGAACCATACGGTCGGCGGTCTTGCCGTCGTCTATGATGGCCACAAGACCAGTTGCGGTGCGACGCTGGTATCGACGGTGACGAACTTCAGCCACGGTTGATCGGGGACGGGAATCCTGCAACGCCGCCGGATCAATCGGCATTCTTCGTCATGGCTGCCCGCAAAAAAAGACCGGGCCACATGGGCCCGGTCCGTATGACAGCACTTTTCGGTGGCGGCTTAACGCGCAGCCACCGGTGCTCCGCCGTCCGCCGGCGCCGCCGGCTCCGTCCATCCTCCACCCAGCACGCGATACAAGGTCACCTGATTCTGCAACCTCAGCAGGTTCGCCTGCACCGACAGCTGCTGCGACTGGAACAGCGACCGCTGCGCATCGAGCAAATCGAGCTGGCTCGCCGCGCCGCTGCGGTACCGCAGGTCCGACAGGTTGAAACGATCGGCTTCCGCCTCGGTCACCGCCGCCTGCGCGCGCAGCTGCTCACTGAACGTCGCCTGCCCAGCCAGCGCATCCGCCACTTCGCGGAAAGCGGTCTGGATCGAGCGCTCGTATTCGGCCACCGCGATATCGCGTCCGGCCCGGGCACTGCCCAGCGTCGCGGTGTTGCGGCCGTAGTCGAAGATCGGCAGGATCGCCTGCGGTGCGAAGGTCCAGCCCCAGGTGCCGCTGTCGAACAGGCCCGACAGTTCGCTGCTGGCGCTGCCCGCGCTGCCGGTCAGCGTGATGCGCGGGAAGAAGTTCGCGCGCGCCGCGCCGATATTGGCGTTGGCGGCGATCAGCTGCTGCTCGGCCGAACGGATGTCCGGCCGGTTGGTCAGCAGGTCGGAAGGCAGGCCGGCCGGGATGTCCGGCAGCTCGGTCTTGGCCAGGGTGGCGCCGGCGCTCACGTCGGCCGGCAGCGGCCCGCCAACCAGCAGCGTCAGCAGGTTGATGTCCTGGGCGCGCAGGCGCTGCTGCTGGGCGAGGGTGGCGCGGGCCGTCTCGACCAGCGAACGCGACTGCTGCAGTTCCAGGCGCGATGCCACGCCGTTTTCGAAACGCAGCTGGAACAGCTTGTCCGATTCCAGGCGCGTGTTGAGCGTGTCTTGCGTGATGCGCAGCAGTTCCTCATCGGCCAGCAGTTGCAGCCAGGCGCTGGCGACCGACGAGATCAGGCTGATCTGCGTGGCCTTGCGCGCTTCTTCGGTGGCGAGGTATTGCGCCAGCGCCGCGTCCGACAGGTTGCGCACGCGGCCGAACAGGTCGAGCTCGAACTGCGATACCGACAGGCCCGACTGGTACACGCTCTGGATCGGCTGGTCTTCGCCCGTGGTCTGGCGATTGCCGCTGATGCCCAGGCCCACGGTCGGCAGGCGGTCGGCGCGGGTGATGCGGTATTGCGCACGCGCCTGCTCGATATTGGCGATCGAGATGCGCAGGTCGCGGTTGTTCACCAGTGCCGCGTCGATCAGCGAGCGCAGGCGCGCATCGGTGAAGAACGACTGCCAGGCGACCGTCGCCGGCGCAGCGGTCAGCACCGGGCTGGTCGAAGAGGTCGCCGCCTGCGGGGTTTCCGGGTAGGCGGCGGCCACCGGCGCGGCCGGGCGTTCATAGTCCGGGGCCAGCGACAGGCAGCCTGCCAGCGTCATCGCCAGCGCCAGCGGAGTGACGAGTTTGATGTGCTTGATCATTGTTTGCTTCCTTCTTCTACGTGCTTTTGGTGTAGGGTCGCGTACATCTTCTGCTGGCGGGCGCTGCCCTTGAAGAGCGTGCGCACCACCACGAAGAAGACTGGCACGAAGATCACGCCCAGCACGGTCGCGGTGATCATGCCGCCCATCACGCCGGTACCGATGGCGCGCTGCGATGCCGAGCCGGCGCCGCCCGCGATCACCAGCGGCAGCACGCCGAGGATGAATGCCAGCGAGGTCATGATGATCGGACGGAAACGCAGGTGCGCTGCTTCCAGCGCCGCTTCGTACGGCGACTTGCCCTCGGCCTGCAGGTCCTTGGCGAATTCCACGATCAGGATCGCATTCTTCGCCGCCAGGCCGATGATGGTGATCAGGCCGACCTTGAAGTAGACGTCGTTCGGCAGGCCGCGCATCGTGGCCGCGATCAGCGAACCGAGAATGCCCAGCGGCACCACCAGCATGACCGACACCGGGATGGTCCAGCTTTCGTACAGCGCGGCCAGGGCCAGGAACACCGCCAGCAGCGAGAAGGCGATCAGGATGCCCGCGGTCGAGCCGGACAGGATCTCTTCACGCGATTGGCCGGTCCATTCGAAGGCGAAGCCGGCCGGCAGCTGGGCCGCCAGGCGCTGCATTTCTTCCAGCGCGTCGCCGCTCGAGTAGCCCGGGGCGGGTTCGCCGGTCAGCTTCATCGCCGGATAGCCGTTGTAGCGGTTGGTCTGCATCGGGCCGGTGGTCCATTCGGTGCTCGCGAACGACGACAGCGGCACCGGCTGGCCTTCCCGGTTCAGCGCATTGATGCGCAGCAGGTCGTCCGGCTGCATGCGCTGCGGCGCATCGGCCTGCACGATCACGCGCTGCAGGCGGCCGGCGTTCGGGAAGTCGTTCACATACGACGAACCGAGCGACGTCGACAGCGCGGTATTGATCGCGCCGAAGGTCACGCCCAGGGCCTGCGCCTTGTCACGGTCGATGTTCAGCTTCAGTTGCGGCGCATCTTCCAGGCCTTCCGGACGCATGCCGGTCAGGATCTTGCTCTGCATGGCCATGCCCAACAGCTGGTTACGCGCGGCCAGCAGGGCGTTGTGGCCATTGCCGCCACGGTCTTGCAGGCGGAACGAGAAGCCGGTGCCGGTACCCAGTTCCGGGATCGGCGGCGGGCTCACCACGAAGATGAACGAGTCGCGCACCGCGCCCATGTGGCCCGTGATGCGGCCGGCGAACGATTGTGCGTCCTGGCCGTCGCCCTTGCGTTCGTCCCATGGCTTCATCGGGATGAATGCGAGACCCATGTTCTGGCCCTGGCCCGAGAACGAGAAGCCGGTCACGGCCACGATATTGGCGGTCTCGGGCTGCTTCATCACGAACTCTTCCAGCGAACGCAGCACGGTGCCGGTACGCTCGGCGGTCGCGCCCGGCGGCAGCTGGATGTTGGCGATCACGTAACCCTGGTCTTCGTTCGGCAGGAAGGCGTTGGGCATGCGGGTGAACATCAGCGCGACGACGGCGACCAGCAGCGCGAACACGACCATCCAGCGGCCGGCGCGTTTCAGGATCGAGCCGACGAAGCCTTCATAGCGCTTGGCGCCTTTGGTGAAGTGACGGTTGAACCAGCCGAAGAAGCCCTTCTTGTCCATGTGATGGCCGGCTTCGACGGGTTTGAGCAGGTGCGCGCACAGCGCCGGGGTCAGCGACAGCGCGAGGAAGGCCGAAAAGCCGATCGAGGTCACCATCACGACCGAGAACTGGCGGTAGATGTTGCCGACCGCGCCGGCGAAGAAGGCCAGCGGCACGAACACGGCGATCAGGACCACGGTCACGCCGATGATGGCGCCCGAGATCTGGCCCATCGCCTTGCGGGTCGCTTCCAGTGGGGGCAGGCCTTCCTCGCTCATGATGCGTTCGACGTTTTCGACGACCACGATGGCATCGTCGACCACGATACCGATCACCAGCACCATGCCGAACATGGTCAGCACGTTGATCGAGAAGCCCATCGCCAGCAGGCAGGCGAACGAGCCCAGCAAGGCGATCGGCACCACGATGGTCGGGATCAGGGTGTAGCGGAAGTTTTGCAGGAACAGGTACATCACCAGGAACACCAGCACGATCGCTTCGATCAGGGTGTGCACCACTTGCTCGATCGAGATGTCGATGAAGGTGGTCGAGTCGTAAGGAATCGAGTACTTCATGCCTTTCGGGAAGTACTTCTGCAGTTCCGCCATGCGTTCCTTGATCAGCTCGGCGGTCTGCAGGGCGTTACCCGACGGCGCCAGCTGCACGCCGATACCGGCCGACGGCTTGCCGTTCAGGCGCGCGGTCGTGGCATAGGCCTGGCCGCCGATCTCGATGCGGGCCACGTCCTTCAGGCGCACGGTCGAGCCGTCAGGATTGGCGCGCAGCACGATGTTGCCGAACTGCTCGACATTCGACAGCTGGCCGGTGACGATCACGGTCGCGCTGATCTGCTGCCCCTTGGCCACCGGCAGGTCGCCGATGGTGCCCGAGGCGACCTGGGCATTCTGCTGCGAGATCGCGGCGGTGACGTCGGCCGGCGACAGGTTCAGGCCGACCAGCTTGGTCGGATCGATCCAGACCCGCATCGCCTTCTCGGTACCGAACAGCTGGGCCTGGCCCACGCCGGTGATCCGCTGGATTTCCGGCAGCACGTTACGCGAGGCGTAATCGCCCAGCTCGATGTTGGTGATGTTCGGATCATCCGACGACAGGATGGTAAACAGCAGGAAGTTCGAGCGCGCCTGGTCGACGCGCACGCCCTGCTGCGTCACCGCCGGCGGCAGGCGCGGGGTGGCGCGCGACAGGCGGTTCTGGACGTCGACCTGGGCCAGGTTCGGATCGGTGCCGGTCTCGAACGAGATCGTGATCGATCCGCTGCCGTTGGCCTGGCTGGTCGATTCCATGTAGATCATGCCTTGGGCACCGTTCATCTCGCGTTCGATGATCGAGATGACGGAATCCTCGAGCGTCTGCGCCGATGCGCCCGGGTAGGCGACGTTGATGACGATCGAGGGAGGCGCCACGGATGGATATTGCGCGATCGGCAGCTGATTGATGGCAACGCCACCAAGCACCATGATGAACAGCGCGATCACCCATGCGAAAATTGGGCGGTCAATAAAAAAACGTGCCATTGGAAAGTCCTATTCCTTGTTCTTATCGGCTGCTGTCGGCCGGCGTGGTCGCGCCTGCGGCCGGCGAGCCGGCGTCTGGCGTGCGGGTACCGCCAGCGCCGGTGGTGGCGGCTGCCTTGACGCCCGCCGCGTTCGGCTGACCCGCCGGTGCGCCGGCCTGGGCCGGCGTCTGCTGGGCGCCGGCCGGGGTCCATTGCACTGGCTTGACCGGAGTGCCTGGCGGCAGCATCTGCAGCTTCTGGAAGCCGTCGACCATCACTTTTTCGCCTTCCTTCAGGCCACTGGTGACGACCCAGCTCGCGTCCTGCTGCG
Organism: Telluria sp. RT2P19; assembly: GCF_059685725.1. Classification (NCBI taxonomy): domain Bacteria; kingdom Pseudomonadati; phylum Pseudomonadota; class Betaproteobacteria; order Burkholderiales; family Oxalobacteraceae; genus Telluria; species Telluria sp. RT2P19. The sequence continues at coordinate 104,422 of NZ_JCASIL010000021.1, read as the reverse complement.
AAGCGATCTTGACCGGACGTGGGACGGGCTTGTTGTCGGCGCCGATGACCGTCACGATGTCGCCGTTCTGGCCGCCGCGCGTGACCGCCTGTTGCGGGATCAGGATGCCGTTCGGCAGCGAAGCCTGGGCGATGCGCACGCGCACGTACTGGCCCGGCAGCAGGGCGTTGTTCGGGTTCGCCACGGTGGCGCGCAGCGTGATCTGGCCGGTGCCCGGATCGACGGTGACGTCCGAGAACAGCAGCTTGCCGCGCTGCGACAGCTCGGAGCCGTCTTCCAGCAGCACGGTCACCGGCACGTTGTCGGCGCCGCCGCCCTGCTTGCGCAGTCGCTGCAGCTCGGTGGCCGACTGGGTGATGTTAAGGTACATGGTGTCGGTCTGCTGGATCAGTGCCAGCTCGGTCGACTGGGTCGCCGACACCAGGGCGCCTTCGGTCACCAGCGCGCGGCCGATGCGGCCCGAGATGGGAGCGTTCACATTCGTGTAACCAACATTGATCTGCGCGACTTTCAACTGGGCCTGGGCAGCAGCGACTTCAGCCTCACCTTGCTTTTGGGCGGCGACGGCATTGTCGAATTCCTGTTTACTGACCGCGTTGGCTTCGACCAGCGGCTTGTAGCGCTCCGCGATGGCGCGCGACGCCACCAGGTTGGCCTGGGCGCGCGCGACATCGGCGCGCGCGGCGGCGAGCTGGGCCTGGTAAGGCGCAGGGTCGATGGTAAACAGCGACTGGCCCTGCTTGACGATGCTGCCCTCGGTAAAGGAGCGCTTGAGCACCACGCCGTCGACGCGGGCGCGGACCTGGGCGGTGCGGATCGGCTCCACGCGCGCCGGCAGTTCATTCTGCAGGGCGACGGTCTGGAAAGTGGCGGTGACGACACCCACTTCCGGGGCCGGCATATTGCCGCCTGGCGCGGCGCCAGCGGGCGCTGCGTCTTTCTTGCCGCAGGCAGACAACAAGACCAGGGCAGCCATGGTGGCGGCCGCGACCCGGGTGAGGGACATGGATGAGGAGTTGGCAGAGCGCATTACGAGTGCTTCCTTCTAGTTAGTAATACGCGTCGATGTCACACCCCGGTCAACAACATGTGCATGGGATGTAAGATCAACGCTGGCTTTTGCGAATAGTTTTATATACTATCACGATTGTATGTAAATCAGTTTAAGCACCTATCAATTTGAGGGTTACCTAAAAGAAATGGTTCGCAGGACGAAGGAAGAAGCAGCGGCGACCCGCGACAGCATTCTCGATGCAGCAGAAATCTTGTTTGCAAAGCAGGGTGTTTCACGAACGACATTACAACATATCGCCAGTGCGGCGGGTGTAACGCGCGGCGCGATTTATTGGCATTTCGTCGACAAGGGGGCCCTGTTCAGCGCCATGATGGACCGCGCCACGATGCCGATGGACACGGCGGTCAAGCTGCTCGACGAGCGCCAGGTGGCCGACCCGTTGCAGCGTCTGCGTGATGAGCTGATGGCGGTGCTGCACATCGTCGTCAGCGACGAGAAGGCGCGCCGGGTGTTCGAGATCGCCACCCTCAAGACCGAGTTCACCGATGAAGTCGACTCGGCCCGCGTGCGCAAGCGCGAAGCGGTGGCCGAGTGGCGTGCGCGCATGGAGGCGCAGCTTGTCGAGGCGCGTGCCAAGGGCCAGCTGCCGCGCAGCGTCGACCCGCACAATGCCGCGACCTGCATGTGGGTGCTGCTCGACGGGTTGCTGCGCAACTGGCTGTTCGACCTCGCGCCGTTCGACCTGCTGGCGCTGGGCGGGGAGGCGATCGATACCTTCCTGGCGGGCCTGAAGGCGCGTTAAAGCCGGCGTTTCGCCTGCTTGCGCTTTTGCTTCAAGAAAAAAAGTCGTTCCTGCCCCTCGAAAGGAGTCCTGGCGGGAACGTCTTCGTACGTGCCGTCGACGCGTTCGAATCGCGGTTGCGTTGTGATGCATGCGGTGGTTGAACGCGTGGATGGCAGAGCCATCCACCCCATTTAGTGCAAGGGGCGGTTGTGGGGTGGACGGCTAGCGACTCACCCCATTTAGTGCAAGGGGCGGCTGTGGGGTGGACGGCTCGCGATTCACTCCATTCAGTGCAAGGGGCGGCTGTGGGGTGGACGGCTCGCGATTCACCCCATTTAGTGCAAGGGGCGGCTGTGGGGTGGACGGCTCGCGATCCATCCCATTCAGTGCAAGGGGCGGCTGTGGGGTGGACGGCTAGCGACTCACCCCATTTAGTGCAAGGGGCGGCTGTGGGGTGGACGGCTCGCGATCCACCCCATTCAGTGCAAGGGGCGGCTGTGGGGTGGACGGCCCGCGACCCAGCCCATTTAGTGTAAGGGACGGCTGTGGGGTGGACGGTTCGCGATCCACCCCATTGGTGCAAGGGGCGGCTGTGGGGTGGACGGCTTGCGACCCAGCCCATTTAGTGTAAGGGACGGCTGTGGGGTGGACGGTTCGCGATCCACCCCATTGGTGCAAGGGGCGGCTGTGGGGTGGACGGCTCGCGACCCAGCCCATTTGGTGCAAGGGGCGACTGTGAGGTGGAAGGCTCGCGATCCGCCCCATTTAGTGCAAGGGGCGGCTGTGGGGTGGACGGCTCGCCGTCCACGCGTCCAACCATCCCACGATGTAGCTGTCGTTGTTAACGCATACCTTCAATCATCTGCTTGAGCTTGAGCGAATCCACCACGAACGCGCGGATGCCTTCGGCCAGTTTCTCGGTACCCATCGCGTCTTCATTCAGCATGAAGCGGAAGGTCTTTTCGTCGACCGCGATCTTCTCGATGTCCGCGCCGTCATCCTTGACCAGCTTGCGCTCGACCGGCGCGTCGCTGTCGGCCAGCTTTTGCAGCAGGTCGGGCGAGATGGTGAGCAGGTCGCAGCCGGCCAGTTCCAGGATCTGCGAAGTATTGCGGAAGCTCGCGCCCATTACTTCGGTCTCGTAGCCAAACTTGCGGTAGTACTGGTAGATGCGCTTGACCGACTGCACGCCCGGATCGCCGGCGCCCTGGTAATCGGTGCCGCTCGACTTCTTGTACCAGTCGTAGATGCGGCCGACGAACGGCGAGATCAGCTTGACGCCGGCTTCGGCGCAGGCCACTGCCTGGCACAGCGAGAACAGCAGGGTCAGGTTGCAGTGGATGCCATCTCGTTCCAGGATCTCGGCGGCGCGGATGCCTTCCCAGGTCGAGGCGATCTTGATCAGCACGCGCTCACGCGACACGCCGTTCTTTTCATACAGGGCGATCAGTTCGCGGCCCTTGGCGACGGTGGCTTCGGTGTCGAACGACAGCGCGGCGTCGATCTCGGTCGAGACACGGCCCGGCACGTATTTCAGGATCTCGACGCCGAACGCGATCAGGAGGCTGTCGACGATGGCGTCGATCGACGCGTCAGGCGCGTCGGCGATCGCTTTTTCGAGCAGCGGACGGTATTCAGGTTTTTGCACGGCCTTCAGGATCAGCGACGGATTGGTGGTCGCATCCTGCGGGGCGTAGGCCTTGATCGACTGGAAGTCGCCGGTGTCGGCGACCACGGTGGTGTATTGCTTGAGCTGTTCGAGCTGGTTCATGTGGGTCTCTGGATGAGGTGACGCAATTAGAAATCGGTGCCGGCAATGAACGCGGCGAGCATGGCTTCGAGGCCGGCCCGGTCTTCTTCGGAGAAGCGGTCGGGCTTGGGGCTGTCGATATCGAACACGCCGATCAGCTGGTCGTCCTTGATCACCGGGATCACGATCTCCGACGCCGATGCCGAATCGCAGGCGATATGGCCCGGGAAGGCATGCACGTCCGCCACCACGATGGTCTTGCGCTCGACCGCGGTGGCGCCGCACACGCCGCGGCCGAACGGGATGCGGGCGCAGGCGGGTTTGCCCTGGAACGGGCCGACCAGCAGGTCCTGGCCCGCACCCTTCCTGGACGGCACGGTGAAGTAGAAGCCGGCCCAGTTCAGGTCGGAGATGGTGTCGTAGACCAGGGCCGAGAACTGCGAGGCGTTGGCGGTCAGGTCGCGTTCGCCCTCGAGGACGCTGGTAACCTGGCGCACCAGCAGGTCGTAGTCGGGACGGGCGCTGCGTTCTGGATTGATATGCATGACGGGCGAAAATGCTGGTCGAAAACCGCTATTTTACAGCCACCGCTGCCGGAGGCGGGCCGGCGTCCGGCGGCGTCATCGAAATCACCAGCCTGAACAGCTGGCGCGGCGTCGGCTTGCCATCGGGTAGCTTGCCAGGACGATAATGCACGTCGACCTGCAGGCGCTCGCCGTTTACCCGCAGGCGCTGCAGCGTCGCGTCGGCGCGGGCGTCGAGCGGCATCGCGACCTCGGTCTGGAACAGGTGTTTGCCGGTCGGGTCCAGCAGGTCGAGCAGCAGGCGCGCGCCGTCGCCCGACGCCACCACGATGAAGTTGCCGGTGCAGGCAAAGCTGTCGACGTCGTTCCGTGGCCGGAACGACCACGCGCCGGCATCGAACTGGTGGGGCGCGGCGTCCGTCCCGATCCGGTAGTTAGGCGGGCAGCCATCGCCTCCGTGGACGGGAGGATCGGCGCGGCCGGCGCGAAGCCGCGCATGCGTGACAGGCGCCGCCCCATACCACGGCCGGTCGAGCCGGCCGCCGGCCGGGGCCGCCGTGCCCAGCACCCTGCGCACGAACGCCATCGCATCGTCGCCAACCCGGCCGCGGCCGGCTTCGTCCTGCGCGGCACGCAGGTACTGCCGGCCGAGCAGTTCGTCGCTGTCGCGGTCGCGGATGGACAGGCTGGTGATGCGATCGGGACTGTCTTCGGACCGGTCCGCGTGTTCCTCGACCACGTAGCGCGCGCGGACGTCCCCGCGGGGACGCACGACGACGCTGCCCGGGCCGGCGCGGCGATAGACCTTGTCATGATGGAGCACGAACGGATAGCCGGCCCACAAGGCGTCGTCGAGGCCGAACAGCGGCTGGAAGGGGCCCGCGCCGGGCTGGTCGAAGCCGATGTGGCGCAATTCGACGCCTTCGACGCCGCTCACGCTGCGCATCACGAGCGGACCGGGCAGCCGCAGCTCGGACTTGGCCATGCACATCGTCAGGGCGCCGGCCGCGACAAGGGCCGACAGGAGTAGCTTGTAGAACGTCGGCATTGGCGTAGTCAGGACCGATCAGCCATTGGAAGAATGATGTGCATGGGTAACGGCAAGCGTCAGGAAGCAGGCATTCTAGACCAAATACGGTTTTTGCCGTCTACGCAGGATCAGCCGATGAACGAATCGAACTGCATGTCGAATTCTTGCAGCGCCTTCTGGGCGTTCTGCATCTTCTTGCGAAACTCCGGTCCGCGGCGCAGGGCCAGGCCCACCGCCAGCACGTCGATCACGACCAGGTAGGCCAGGCGCGCCGAGATCGGGGTATAGGGATCGGTCGCGAACACCAGGTCGATCGGGATCAGCAGCGTCGCCATCTCGGCCAGCGGCGTGCCCGACGGCGCCAGCACGATCACGTCGGCGCCGCCGGCCTTGGCCAGCTTGGCCGAGCGCGTCAGCGCCGGGTTGTTGCCGCGCTGCGAGATCGCCACCAGCGCGTCGCCTTCACGCAGCAGGGCCGCCGCGATCGAGTGGATCGACGGGTCGGTATAGGCCACGGTCGGCACACCCGAGCGGAAGAACTTGTGCTGGGCGTCGGACGCGACGAAACCGGACGTGCCCTGGCCATAGAATTCGATCTTGTTGGCGCGCGCCAGGATCTCGAGCGCCTGCTGCACCAGCTCGGGCTTGAGATTGTTGCGCAGGTCGAGCAGGGTATTGATCGAGCGGCTGCAGATCTTGTTGATCAGGTCGGAGGCCAGGTCATCCTGGTGCGGCGCCTCGCTGGCGCCAGGCAGGGCCAGCGCCAGGCCCTGCGCCAGCTTGAGCTTGAACTCGTGCCAGCCGTCGTAGCCGAGCGTGCGGCAAAAGCGTACCACGGTCGGTTCCGATACTTGCGCGTTGCGCGCCAGGGCGGTGATGTTCTGGCTCACGGTCGCGGAAGGCGCGGCCAGCACCGCGAGCGCGACCTTGCGCTCCGATTTGGAGAGCGTGTCGAGCTGGGTGCGGATCGAGTCGAGCAGCATGGTATGTCTCAAGCGCCGGTTAGTCTTCGGGCAGCGCTTCTTCGCGCCATTGCAGGCCGTCGCGGCCGATGAGGGCGCTGGCCGAGGCCGGCCCCCAGGTGCCCGAGGTGTACGGCGCCGGCGAGCTGTCATCCTGCTCCCAGTGCTCCAGGATCGGCTCGACCCATTCCCATGCCGCTTCCAGTTCGTCGCCCCGCATGAACAGCGTCAGCTGGCCGCGCAGCACGTCGAGCAGCAGGCGTTCATAAGCTTCCATGCGCGGCGCCTTGAACTGCTCGCGGAAATCGAGTTCGAGCTCGGCCTGCTTCAGGCGCATCGAGTCGCCCGGTGTCTTGGCCATCAGGTTCATCGACAGGCCTTCGTCGGGCTGCAGGCGGATCACCAGGCTGTTGGGCTGGAAGCTCGACGTCGGCTGGTTGAAGATCGAATGCGGGATCGGCTTGAAGCGCACCACGATCTCGGCCAGGCGGTCGGCCATGCGCTTGCCGGTGCGCAGGTAGAACGGCACGCCGGCCCAGCGCCAGGTGTCGATCTCGGCTTTCATCGCCACGAAGGTCTCGGTGCGCGAGCTCTTGGGCGCCTCGGGTTCCTCGCGGTAGCCCGGCACTTGCTGGCCGTCGATATAGCCGGCGCGGTACTGGCCGCGGATGATGTTCTGCGACAGGGTGGTCGGGGTGAACCGTTTCAAGGACCTGAGCACCTGCAGCTTGGCGTCGCGCACGGCGTCCGGCGCGATCGAGGTGGGGGGTTCCATCGCCACGATGCACAGCAGTTGCAGCAGGTGGTTTTGCAGCATGTCGCGCAGCGCGCCGGAATTGTCGTAGTAACCCAGGCGGTTGCCGACGCCGATCTTTTCGGCGATCGTGATCTGCACGTCCGAAATCCATTCGCGGCGCCACAGCGGCTCGAACAGGATGTTCCCGAAGCGCAGCGCCAGCAGGTTCTGCACGGTTTCCTTGCCCAGGTAGTGGTCGATGCGGTAGATCTGCGATTCGGCGAAGACCTTGCCGACGTCGAGGTTGATCTGCTTGGCCGAGGCCAGGTCGCGGCCCAGGGGTTTTTCGAGCACCACGCGCGAGTTCGGCGTGGCGAGACCCGTCGCCGCCAGGTTGTCGCAGATCTTGGCGAACAGTTGCGGCGGCGTGGCGAGGTAATAGACGCGGGTCAGCGCCGCATCGTCGCGCAGGGCCTCGACCAGCGCCTTGTAGGTCGAGACGTCGGTGGCGTTCAGCGCCACGTAGGTGATGCGCTTCAGGAAGCGCGCCCAGCTCACTTCATCGGGGCCGTCCTTGATGTGCGGCTTCGAGTTCGTCTCGATCATGCGCAGGAATTCTTCCTGCGTGGCGTCGTCGCGGCCGACGCAGATGATGCGGCTGCTGTCGGGCAGGTCGTTGCAGACGTCGCGCGAGTACATCGCGGGCAGCAGCTTGCGCATCGCAAGGTCGCCGCTGCCGCCAAAGAAGACGAGGTCGAAATCGGAAAGAGCCATGGTGATAAAGTGAGCAGTAATCGGATTTTGTAAATTTACTACATATTATTTTACCGATCAAGAAAATATACTACGCGAGCGCGCCGGTTCATCATGCCATAGCCGCCGCTGGAAGGTCGCAAGGCACCCGGACCGCGGCAATGGCGCGCCGGCTGAAGGGTAGCCGGATCTAGTGGCGCAGGCGCTCGATCACATCGTCGATGCGGTACGGTTTGGGAATATAAGCATATCGCTCGCTGTGCAAGCCCAGCAGTTCGGGAGCCGTGTAGCCGGAGGTAAGCAGGATCCTGATGTGCGGGTAATGCGAGCGGATCGCGTCTGCCAGCTCCAGTCCGTTCATCCCGGGCATCATCACATCGGAGAACAGGGCATCGATGTACGGGTCCGCTGCAAGCATTTCCAGCGCTTCGGCTCCTCCATAGGCGATGCAGACCTCCAGCCCGTGATGGCTCAGCAGGGCCTGCGCCAGGTCGACGAGGTCGGGCTCATCGTCGACCACGAGTACCTTGCGCGGCAGCGCGCCTGGCCGGTCGCCCCTTGCCGCAGCGGCCCCTAGCACACGGATCTTTCGCCAGCCCTGTCACGACCGGTCGTGGCCGAGGAAAATCCCGGGGGAAGGCGGGGAATGGTGACCGTAAACGTGGTCCCTTCGCGCGCATTGGACGTGACGTCGATGCGGCCGGCGTGCGCCTGGACGATCTCGCGGGAGATGAACAGGCCGATGCCAAGACTGGTACGCTCACCGGCGCCGGCATCGGCGCCGGCTTCCGCGTTGGCGGCGATGCGCACCATGGGATCGAACACGCGTGCCAGTTTGTCGGCCTCGATCGGGGCGCCGTGATTGTTCACCGTGATGACGACATCGTCGTCGCTGCGCTTCAATTCAATGGTAATGGGCATCTCGGCATCGCCATACTGGATCGCGTTCCCGGCCAGGTTGGACAGCATTTGCGCGATCCGCGCGCCATCGAAGATCGCCTCGATGGGGCCCGGGGCACGGAAGTCGATCTGCATTTCGGGCTGCGACGTGCGCAACTCGTTGGCGACTTCTTCGCAAATCTTGACCAGGTCGCCTTGCCGCACATGAATCGGGATTCCCGGCCCCAGGTGCGTACGCGTGAAGTCGATCAGGTCACTGATCAACTTGCTCATGCGGGTGGCGCTGTTGTACATGCGGGTTGCTGCCAAGATGTATTTGGGCGGAATATCGGTCGCGGCCATGATGAACTGCGATCCGGTGACGACCGTGCTCAGGGGATTGCGCAAGTCGTGCCCGAGGATGGCCAGGAACATGTTTTGTGACCGCTTCACCATCGCCTCATAGCGCGCGACCGACTCCGCCAGCGCCTGGTCGATCGCCTCGTTGAACCTCGTGATATCGGCGACATCGGTCGCATGTTCCTTTCGGTCGTCGACGATCCATAAGGTCAGGACGCTCGAGCGCAGCGCGCGGTACTCGGAAACCAGCTGCACCACGGTATAGCCAGACAGGAGGCGCGCCTCGGCATGCGTCTCGGCGGGCGTATCCGCACGTTCGCGCCGGCCCAGGCCCTGCGACTTGGCCGTGCGTTCCTCGTCTGTCTGTGTCGTGGCCAGATCGTCCGCGATTGTCAGCAGCATTTGACGGGCATGGTCGCGAAGCTCGACGTCATCCATGGTCAGGGCCGGGGGCTCGATGGTGCGGGCGAAGTCTTCCCATGTCTGCAAAACGCATTCCATATTACTGCGAATGAATTCGCTGAGCCGATGTTGGGTCATTTTTGTCCTCGATTATCGTTTTCGCGAAAATCGCGAACATCGGTCGATTCATCATAACAGTCTTTGGCTATCTGACCTGTGAATCCGGTTCATTTTATCGGGAATGGCGAAAATATATGGAATTATCAGTATCGATATTAATATAAGTATCTGTTTTTAAACATTTTTATATTAACACAGCCTGATCGGCCGGGTTTCGTGGCCATTCGGCTCGCGTGAAATACAGGAAAATATTTCAGTTTCCAGGTAAGCGTTATATCGCGCAGGAATGCTGAAAATACCGCCCGTATTTGCAGCATCGAGATCCAGTTTTTTTCAGGAAAATCCTTCTTCGCGCCGGCAAGACCATTGGCTGACGTGAAAGCGACACATGGCGCATTCGCCATGCGTCATGAACGACACCTCGCCGGATTCGGCCTTAGTTTTCTGCAAGTAAAGAGGTGGCCACGAGGTGGCACAGGAGGGGACGATGCGGACCTGGACGCAAGCACCGGCTCGCGGTGCGGGCGGCAATGCACCTCGGGCGCCCCCGCCGGCATCTCGACGGCGTGAACCTATCGGCGCGCGGGGCCGGCGGCGCGGCCAGCCACCTGGCCGCCTTCGGCGCCGACTTCGAGCGCATGACGGCGACCGTCGACCAGTTGGCGGCGGCGATGCAGTCGCTTGACGGCGTCAACCAGCAGATCAATGCGAAGGTGGACGAGGCGGCGCAGAACGCGTCGAGCGCCAGGGCCACGATGCAGGATGCTTCGCGCCGCGTGGACGAGGTGCGCGTGGACCGAGGAACTGCAGGGCGTGCTGGCGGGCTTTCGCACCGGCGGTACCGCCTTCGACGCGCTGGTGGACCTCACCACCGCCCTGCGCGATGCGGTGAGGCCCGCCTGGCTGCCCGGCGCGGCCAAGCGCGCGCGGTCGACGACCGCGGTGCCGCGCCGACCCATAACACCAGGTGCTTGCGCCCACCGATGGGGCAGCGCGAGCATGATCTGGTGTATTGTCGTAACCAGCGGACCTTCGACGGTCCGGTGGGAATCAGGCTGGCCAGGAACCGCGGGCCGTTCCTGCTGCAGACCTATCTGCGCGATACGGACGAGGCGATCAACGACCTGTCGATGCCGATCGTGTTCGAGGGGAAGCATTGGGGCGCGACGAGGGGCGGGTACGACTACCCGAGGATGATATGAAGCAAGAATCGCAGTTTTCTTCGGCAGGAGGCATCCGGTGCGACCCAGCGGAACGTTGATATTGACTGCGGCAATGCTGTCAGCAAGTGGCTTCGCCTGCGCCTGCCAGGGACCGTTCCCGCTGGTGGCCGTGCACTACCGCGTGCATGAACAGGTGCCCGAGCGCGTGGAGGCGATGATCACCAATCCGCTGGAGCGGCGGCTCGCGCGCATGCCCCGCCTCGCCGGAATGAACTCGATGACAGGCCACGGTACAGCCACTTTCGAACTGCGTTTCGACGGTGGGGCGACCGACCACGATCTGGCAATGGTATGGCGCAGAGTCGGTGAACTGCAGTTGGACGCTGCAATCGGCGTACTATCCACGAAGGTATTTCTTACCTCGTCATGCTCGCCAACGTGGCCGTGGACCGAGACCGGGCCGCCTGGTGCGCAACAAGGCCGGCATGAGGCTGCACCCGACGGGCGGCATGGCCGCACCGGCGGCTGAGATCCGCCCACGCGAAACATGGTATTGCTGTCAATCATGCGACAATGCGCGGGCCTTGCCTAAAGCGCAAGTACCCGCCTTTAACGAAAGTAGCCTTCCATGCCCACACCCGACCCGCGCCGCGGATCTCCTCTATTTTTGCTGCCGATCGCCTTGGTCGTGGCGGCGCTGGCCCTGTTGTTCGCATGGATCGGCGGCTGGTTCGGCACCAGGGGCCTTACGCCGCAAGCGATGATCGCTACCGCCGAATCGTCCGGCTCGCCCCAGCCGGGTTTCCGCCGCGCCCACAGCAAGGGCATCTGCATCGTCGGCACCTTCGCACCGACGCCCGCAGCGGCCGGACTGTCGACGGCGCGCGTGTTCTCGCAGGCGTCGACGCCGGTGCTGGGCCGCTTCTCCAATCCCGGCAACGATCCGCACGCACCGGACAACAAGGCGGCGGTGCGCGGCATGGCCCTGCAACTGAAAACCGACGACGGGCAAGAGTGGCGCATGGCGATGAACAGTTTCCCGTTCTTCGCCTCGTCGACACCGGAAGGCTTCCAGGCGATGAACGTCGCGCGCCTGCCAGACCCGGCAACCGGCAAGCCCGATCCGGCAAAGATGAAGGCGGTCCTGGCGCAGCATCCCGAGATCGCCGCATTCATGGCATGGTCGAAAAGCGCCCCGACGCCCGACAGCCTGGCCAACACGCGCTTCAACGGCGTCAACGCGTTCCGCCTGGTCGATGAACAGGGCAGGGAACGCGCCGTGCGCTGGTCGATGCGGCCGCACACGCCCTTCGTGGCTGCCGATCCCGAACGGCTCAAGGTGGCCGGCCGCGATTTCCTGGCCCAGGATCTCGACCGCCGCCTGGCCGCGGGTCCGCTGCGATGGGACATGGTGATGCAGTTTGCCGCGCCCGGCGACCCGATCGAAGATCCGTCGAAGGCCTGGCCGGAGACCCGGCCCGAGACCAAGGTCGGCACGCTGACGCTGGTGCGCGCCGAGCCGCAAGCCGGCGGACCCTGCTTCGACCTGAACTTCGATCCGCTTATTTTACCGACGGGGATCGCGGCCACCGACGATCCGGTCCTGCATGCGCGCTCGGCCGTCTATTCGGTATCGTTCAACCGCCGCGAACGTGAAATCAGCCAGGGCCAGGCCCGGATCGGGGGCGCGCAATGAACCGTTCACGTCACTTCAACCTGCTGGCCCGCGTGCTGCACTGGTCGATGGCCGTCGCGATCCTCGCGATGCTGTTCGTCGGCGCCGCCATGGTGGTGTCGCTGCGCTACCGCGAGCCGCTGCTCGACCTGCACCGGCCGCTCGGGCTGGCGATCCTGCTGCTGGCGATCGTGCGCCTGGCTAACCGCCTGCGCCATCCGCCGCCGCCGCTGCCGGCCGACCTGCCGCGCATCCAGGCCCGGGCCGCGACCGCGTCGCACTGGCTGCTGTATGCGCTGATGTTCGCGCTGCCCGTCATCGGCTGGGCCATGCTGTCGGCCGGCGCCTATCCGGTGGCGTTGTTCGGCGGCGTCCACCTGCCACCGATCCTGCCGCACAGCCCGGCGATGTATGGCTTCCTGCGGCCGCTGCACGGCGTGCTGGCCTATGTGCTGTTCTTTACCATCCTGGTCCACCTGGGCGCGGCGCTGTTCCATGCATGGGTGCGGCGTGACGGGGTGTTCGAGCAGATGGCAAAGGGCGAGCAAGCCGGATGAGTACCCTGCCGGCAGGCTTGCTACCGCTGTCGCTGGCGCGAGAAGCTGGCGAGCCTGTCGCTTGCGACGATCCTGGCGTCTACCGCACCTTGCTGGAGTCGACCCGGGCCATTCCCTGGCGCATCGACTGGGCGACGATGCGCTTCACCTATATCGGTCCCCAGATCGAGCAACTGCTGGGCTGGACGCCGTCGAGCTGGCTGTCGGTGGATGACTGGGCCGACCGCATTCACGAAGAAGACCGCCAGAAGACGGTGGATTTCTGCGTTGCGCAGTCGCAGCGCGGCGTGGACCACGAGGCCGACTATCGCGCGTTGACGCGCGATGGCGACCATGTCTGGATTCGCGATGTCGTGCATGTGGTGCGAAAACCCGACGGCAGCGTCGATGCACTGCTTGGCTTCATGTTCGACATCACGGCGCGCAAGCAGGCCGAGGACAAGATCCTGCAACTGCAGCATGAGCTCGAAGTGCTGTCGTACCGCGACAGCCTGACCGGCGTCGCCAACCGGCGCATGTTCGATGCGGTGTATGCGCTCGAGTGGGCCAGGGCGCAGGCCCTTGGCGAGCCGCTGTCGCTGGTGATGATCGATATCGATTACTTCAAGCAGTACAACGACCATTACGGCCATCTGCAGGGCGACGAGTGCCTGCGGCGCGTGGCGCAGGCACTCGACGCCGGGGCGGCGCAGCCGGGCAACCTGTGCGCGCGGTTCGGAGGCGAGGAGTTTGTCTTGCTGCTGCCCGGCGCCGGGCATGCAGCGGCCAGCAGCCTGGCCGAGCGCTGCCGCAAACTGCTGAGGCAAGAAGAGATCCCGCATGTGAGCTCGGGCGCCGGCCGCCTGGTTACCGTGAGCATGGGCATCGGCACCATCGTGCCTGGCGCCGGGGACCTGCCCCGGGTCTTCCTGGACCGCGTCGATCGCCGCCTGTACCAGGCCAAGTCCGCGGGGCGCGACCGGCTGTGCGACGCCGAGCCGTGAGCATCCTGCCCGGGCGGGCAGGATGCTCACGGGTCAGATCCGGTACTCGGGCTCTTCGCGGCCCGCCACATCCATCTTCAGGCTCAGTATCTTGCCGCTGAGTGGATACTGTTCCAGTTCCTCTTTCGACCGGCCATGGCTGGCGCTGGTGATGTACAGCGTACGCAGGTCCGGCCCGCCGAACGCCACCGACGTCGGGCATTTGACCGGCAGCTTGATCTCGCGAACGATCTCGCCATCCGGCGCGATGCGCAGGACGCGCGCGCCCTCGAACATCGCCACCCAGTACATGCCTTCCGAATCGATCGTCGCGCCATCCGGCCGGCCACCGTAATTTGCGGCCGACTTATCGCTAGGGAAGGTCACGATGGTCCGGCGATTGCTGTGCTCACCAGTCGCCGGGTCGAAGTCGTAGCAGTCGACGCGGTGCGTGGTGGTGTCGGCGTGATACATCGTGCGGCCGTCCAGGCTCCAGGCCAGGCCGTTCGAGTTGGTCATGCCGCCGCTCCAGGCGCGGCGCAGCTGGTCCTTGTCGAGCACGTACATCTCGGCGGCCGGCTGGTCGCGCGGTTCGTACATGGTGCCGATCCAGAAGCGGCCCGCCGGGTCGACCCGGCCGTCGTTGAAGCGCACCTTCGACGGGTCATAGGGCGCATCCGCGATCGGCTTTTCCGAGCCGTCGGTCGTGTTCAGGCGCAGCAGGCCGTCGCGGGTCGCCACGGTCAGGCAGTTGTTGTCGTCGATTGCCAGCGCCGACGGGTTCGAGCCCATTTTCCACGAGGTGAACTTGCCGCTCGCCGCGTGCAGGCGGTTGACGGTCAAGCCTTCGATGTCGACCCAGTACAGCGCCGATTCGACCTCGTGCCAGATCGCGGATTCGCCGACCAGCATCGGCGCATCGTGTACTACTTCAAATTTTTCCGTTGCCATTATTCAAACGAGTCAGGTAGTGGAAGGTGTCAGAAAGCGGCCTTGGCGCGGGCGATCAGGCCGTTCGTGGAACTGTCGTGTTGACCCGGCGCGGGTGCGCCCGCCAGTTCCGCTTCGATCTTCTTCGCCAGCACTTTACCTAACTCAACGCCCCACTGGTCGAAGCTGTTGACATCCCAGATCACACCCTGCACGAAGGTCTTGTGCTCGTACAGCGCGATCAGGGCGCCCAGGGTCGACGGGGTCAGGCGCTCCATCAGGATGGTGTTGCTCGGACGATTGCCCGGGAAGGTCTTGTGGGGCGTGAGGCGTTCCACTTCCTCGGCCGACAAACCCTGGGCCTGCAGGTCGGCGCGTACTTCGTCGGCCGTCTTGCCCTTCATGAAGGCTTCGGACTGGGCGAAGCAGTTCGCCAGCAGGGCGGTGTGGTGGTGGTCCATCTCGTGCGCCGGGCGCAGGGCGGCGATGAAGTCCATCGGCGTCACGTCGGTGCCCTGGTGCAGCAGCTGGAAGTAGGCGTGCTGGCCGTTGGTGCCGCACTCGCCCCAGATCGCCGGGCAGGTGGGAGTGTCGACCGCTTCGCCGTCGCGCGTCACGCGCTTGCCGTTGCTCTCCATGTCGAGCTGCTGCAGGTAGGCCGGGAAGCGGTTCAGGTCCTGGTGATAGGGCGCGATCGAGACCGAGGCGCAGTCCAGGAACTGGCGGTTCCAGAACCCGATCAGGGCGAGCAGGGCCGGCAGGTTCTGCTCCAGCGGCGCGGTGCGGAAGTGCTCGTCGAGCTCGTGGGCGCCGGCCAGGAAGTCCTTGAAGTAGCCGAAGCCCACGGCCAGCGCGACCGGCAGGCCGATCGCCGACCATACCGAATAACGGCCGCCGACCCAGTCCCAGAACGGGAACATATTGGCCGGATCGATGCCGAAGGTCTTGATGGCCTCGGTGTTGGTCGAGACGGCGACGAAGTGCCTGGCCAGCGCGTCCTCGGGCGCGCTCTGCAGGAACCAGGCGCGCGCGGTCTGCGCGTTCATCATGGTCTCGGCCGTGGTGAACGTCTTCGAGGCGACGATGAACAGCGTGGTCTCGGGATCGACCTGGGCCAGCGCGGCGTCCATGTCGTGGCCGTCGACGTTCGACACGAAGTGCATCTTGAGGCGAGGGTGGGCATAGTGGCGCAGGGCCAGCACGACCATCTTGGGACCGAGGTCCGAGCCGCCGATGCCGATATTGACGACATCAAGGATCGGCTTGCCCGTATGGCCCAGCCATTCGCCGCTGCGCACGGCGTCGGTGAAGGTTCTTACACGGTCGAGCACGGCGTGCACGTCGGCGTTGACGTCCTGGCCCTCCACCGTCAATTGCGCGCCGCGCGGGGCGCGCAGTGCAGTGTGCAGCACTGCGCGGTTCTCGGTGTTGTTGATCTTTTCGCCGGCAAACATGGCATCGCGGCGCGCCTCGAGGCCGCGCTCGCGCGCCACCTGGACGAGCAGTTCAAGCGTGCGCCCGTCGAGGCGATTTTTTGAATAGTCTAGGAACAGGCCTGCGGCCTCGTCGGAGTAACGCTCGAAACGGTCCGGATCGGCGGCGAACAGGTCGCGCATCTGCCAGGTCTTGGCGGTATCGGCGTGTTGGGCGAGGGCTTGGAAGCTGGCGGTACTGGTCAAAGGAGGCTGGCGCATGGGGTCCGGGTGCGTGGCACAATGTTGTCAATAGCAGATTATCGAATAATACAGGGAACTTCGCGTAAATTCACTACAAAATGTGTCGAGCGCGCCCCCTTTCACCTGTGCACCGCACACTCCCCGGCGTCCCGAGGCCACCCATTCCATAGAGAGAAAATGCTGGCGGAATACGCGGATCAGGGCAATCTGTAGTAAAATTTCAGATACTAAATTCAGGAAGGAACGAACATGGCGCTCCACCCCGTAGTCGAACAGGTTACCCAACGCATCATCCAGCGCAGCAGGCCGTCGCGCGCGGCCTATCTTGCCCATCTCGAAGCCGCGCGGATCCAGGGCGTGCAGCGCGGTGCCTTGTCGTGCACCAATCTCGCCCACGGTTTCGCCGCTTTCCCCGCCAACGACAAGCTCAAGCTGCGCGAATACAAGCAGCCGTCGGTGGCCATCGTTTCGTCGTACAACGACATGCTGTCGGCGCACCAGCCGTTCGAAACCTTCCCGAAAGTCATCAAGGACGCCGTGCGCGAGATCGGCGCCGTGGCCCAGTTCGCCGGCGGCGTGCCGGCCATGTGCGATGGCGTGACCCAGGGCCAGCCGGGCATGGAACTGTCGCTGTTCTCGCGCGACACCATCGCCATGGCGACCGCGGTGGCGCTGTCGCACAATATGTTCGACGCCGCGCTATACCTGGGCATCTGCGACAAGATCGTGCCGGGCCTGCTCATCGGCGCGCTGCACTTCGGTCACATCCCGGGCATCTTCGTACCGGGCGGCCCGATGACCACCGGTATCTCCAATAAAGAAAAGGCCGCGATCCGCCAGCGCTACGCCAAGGGCGAAGCCACCCGCGAAGAGCTGCTCGAGGGCGAGTCGGCCTCTTACCACGGCGCCGGCACCTGTACCTTCTACGGCACCGCCAACAGCAACCAGATGCTGATGGAGATGATGGGCCTGCACATGCCGGGTTCCGCCTTCATCACCCCCGGCACGCCGCTGCGCGACGCGCTGACCCGCGCGGCGTCGCAGCAAGCGGTGGCGATTTCGCAGCAGGGCAGCACCTATATGCCGATCGGGCGCATCGTCGACGAAAAGAGCATCGTCAACGCCATCGTCGCGCTGCACGCGACCGGCGGCTCGACCAACCACACGCTGCACCTGATCGCCATCGCGCGCGCGGCCGGCATCGTGATCGACTGGAACGACTTCGACGAACTGTCGAAAGTCGTGCCGTCGCTGACGCGCATCTACCCGAACGGCGAAGCCGACGTGAACCACTTCCAGGCCGCCGGCGGCCCGGGCTTCGTGATCCGCGAACTGCTCGACGCGGGCCTGGCGCACGAAGACGTCAACACCATCCTCGGCCACGGCCTGCGCGCCCACTGCAAGGAGCCGTTCCTGGGCGAAGACGGCAAGGTCGTGTTCAGGGACGCGCCGGCGCACAGCGGCGACGAAGCCGTGCTGCGCCCGGCCAGCAACCCGTTTACCAGCAATGGCGGCATGGTGCTGGTGCAGGGCAACCTGGGCCGCGCCGTGATGAAGATCTCGGCGGTCAAGGCCGACTACCACGTGATCGAGGCGCCGGCACTGACCTTCGATTCGCAAGAAGATTTCATGGCGTCCTACAAGGACGGCAAGCTCAATCGCGACTTCGTGGCCGTGATCCGCTTCCAGGGTCCGCGCGCCAACGGCATGCCGGAACTGCACGCGCTGACCCCGGCGCTGGCCAACCTGCAGGACGCCGGCTTCAAGGTCGCGATGGTCACCGACGGCCGCATGTCGGGCGCGTCCGGCAAGGTGCCGGCGGCGATCCATGTGTCCCCCGAGATCCTGGCCGGCGGCCCGCTGGGCCTGGTGCGCGACGGCGACATCATCCGCGTCGACGCCACCACGGGCGCGCTCGATGCGCTGGTGCCGGCCGAGGTGTGGGCCGCGCGCAGCATGGCCACCGCCGACTTGAGCAAGAGCCATATCGGCATGGGACGCGAGCTGTTCAGCGTGTTCCGCGCCGCGATCAGCGAAGCCGAACATGGCGCGGCGACGTTCCCGCTGCCGTCGCCGATCCCCACCACCGTGCCGCTGCACGAAGGTATCGATGCCGGCGAAATCATGCCCGGCTCCGACGAAGACCATCTTTTCAGGACCCAAAAGTGAGCCAACCAATGACCCTACTTGAGATCATGCGCTCGGCGAGCGTCATCCCCGTCATCGCCATCGACGACCCAGACCACGCCGTGCCCCTGGCGAAAGCCCTGGTGGCCGGCGGCATCCGCGTACTCGAAGTGACGCTGCGCACCGAACACGGTCTTGGCGCGATCCGCGCCATGAGCCAGGTCGAAGGCGCCATCGTCGGCGTCGGCACCCTGACCCAGCGCGAGGAATTCGCCGCCGCGCGCGACGCCGGCGCCGTGTTCGGCGTCTCGCCGGGCCTGACGCCAGCGCTGATCGCCGCCGCCAAGTCGAGCGGCCTGGCCCTGCTGCCGGGCGTGATGACGCCGTCCGAAGTGATGGCGGCGCGCGAGGCCGGCTTCAGGCAACTGAAGCTGTTCCCGGCGGTGCCGGCGGGTGGCGTAGGCATGCTCAACGCGATTGCCGGCCCGCTGCCGGACGTGACGTTCTGCCCGACCGGAGGTGTCTCGATCGATAACGCGCCATCCTTCCTGGCCTGCAAGAACGTGGCCTGCGTGGGTGGTTCGTGGCTGACCCCGAAGGATGCGATCCAGGCCGGCGACTGGGCTCGCATCACCGAGCTGGCCAGGGCCGCCGCCGCGCTGCGCGCCTGAGCATCGGACCCGGGCATCGCAGGAATGACATGATGAAGCTGCGCGTGCGTCCTCGTTCTCGCTCAATGAGCGAGGGCGAGACCGCGATGGCGTCGCTGCTGTTTGGCGACGCCATCGACTACCGCCGGGTACGCGTGTACAACCGGCGCTACATGCCGTTCCAGCCGCGTAACTGCGCGATGACCCCGAACGGCAGCATGTATTTTCATCCGTCCTGCTTCCTGCCCGACTATTCGCGCGGCGATCCGCCCGCGATCCACTGGTTCATGCACGAGATGGTGCACGTCTGGCAGCACCAGCTGGGCTATCCGGTGCGGCTGCGCGGGGCTTTGCGCATCGGCCTGTCGTACGGCTACACCCTGTACGACGACGCGACCCTGGCCGACTACAATATGGAAGCCCAGGGCGACCTGCTGGCCGATTATTTCGTCCTCAAGTTCCTGCGCAAACCGGGCGCCATGCGCCAGCAGCGCTACCGCGACAGCCTGGCCCTGTTCGAGCAGGTGCTGGCGTCGTTCCTGCGCGACCCGGGCGACCGCGCCAACCTGCACCGCGGGCCGGCGCGCTGGCTGGCGTGCGCGCTGGCCGGAGCGGCGGCCTGAGGCCGGGCCCGGGTTCAGGCGGCGAAGGTCTCGGCTTCGGCCAGCTGCACCCGGGCCGGACGCGAGTGCGCCGTCGCGTGCACGACAACATCGCGGCTGCCAATGTTGAAGACGCTCACCAGCCGCGCCAGCGCGGCCGCCTGCTCCTGCAGTGAGGTCGCCGCCGCCGCCGCTTCTTCCACGAGCGCCGCATTCTGCTGGGTCACGCCATCCATCTGGGTGATGGCTTCGTTGACCTGCTCGATGCCGACGGTCTGTTCGGCGCTGGCCGAGGCGATCTCGGACATGATGTCGGTCACGCGCGTGATGCCCTGCACGATTTCCTGCATGGTCGCGCCGGCATCGTCGACCAGGCGTCCGCCGGCGCCGACCTTGGCCACCGAGTCGGCGATCAGGGCGCGGATCTCTTTCGCCGCGCCGGCCGAGCGTTGCGCCAGGTTGCGCACCTCGCTGGCCACCACCGCGAAGCCGCGGCCCTGCTCGCCCGCGCGCGCCGCTTCCACCGCCGCGTTCAGCGCCAGGATATTGGTCTGGAAAGCGATGCCGTCGATGACCGCGATGATGTCGCCGATCTTCCTTGACGATTCATTGATCGAGGCCATGGTCGTGACCACCTGCGACACGACTTCGCCGCCATGCGAGGCGATCTGCGAAGCGTTCCTGGCCAGCACATTGGCCTGGCGCGCGTTGTCGGCGTTCTGGCGCACGGTGCTCGTCAGTTCTTCCATCGACGACGCGGTTTCTTCCAGCGACCCGGCCTGCTGCTCGGTGCGCGAGGACAGGTCGAGATTGCCCGCTGCGATCTGCTGCGAGGCCGTGACGATGGTCTCGGTCCCGGCGCGCACCTCGGTGACGGTCTTGCGCAGGTTCTCGGTCATGGTCTTGAGCGCGGCCATCAGCGCCCCGAGCTCATCGCGCGAGTCGACGCGGATGTCGGCCGTCAGGTCGCCCGCCGCGACCTGCTGGGCGACGTCGACGGCGCGCGCAAGAGGGCGCGTGATGCTGCGCGCGAGCAGCCATCCGAACAGGGCCGCGCCGGCGAAGGCGAACAGGCCCAGGGCGCCCAGGATCCACTTGCCGGATTCCTGCAGCGTATCGATACCGGCATTGGCCTCGTCGAACAGCTTGGCCTGGTAGGCGACCAGCTCCTCGACCGACTGGGTATAGGACCGCATCTGGGGGGCCACCTTGTCCTTGAAATGCTGCTGGACGTCCGGATGGTCGCCACCGAATCGGGCCTTGAGCGCGAAGCCCTGCTCGCTCAGCCCCGACCAGGCCGCGCGGTGCTGGCCCGCCGCAAGCAGCAACTGCCGGCCGTGCTCGCTGTCGAGCACGGCTTCGAGTTCCTTCTGCACCTGGGCGATCTTGAGATCGGCGCCCCGTATCCGCTCGTCGTAATAGGCGTCGTCGGCCGCGACGACGCTCCTGAGCTTGGCGACGATGCGCACACTGTTCGTCGAGATACCTTCGAGCCATTGCCTGGCCAATGTCGTCTGATGGCTGGCATCGGCCATGACCGCCTTGGCCGTGGCGATGCGGTCGAGCTGCCATAACATGCAGAACAGCATGATTGCCATGAGAGCGATGACTGCTGCAAAGGCGCAGGCCAGACGGGTGCCTACTTTGAAGTCGTAGTATTTCATAGGGTCCAGGTCGGAGAAGAAGGGCAATTCATTTTGCTGAATATTAATTCTAGAACTTAGAGTAAAGAATAACTGCGGTTGCTGTCGCTTTGGGCCTTTATCATGGCGATTTCACGCTTTCTGTTGCCTAGTTGTAACAAAATGATGGCGGAAAATCATGATTTGCCGCGCCACCGCCTGGTGACCGCCCGCAATGCGCGAGGCTATGACTTTTGGGCGGAGCGTGGATCGGACAACTGTTTTATCCTCAACAACAAATACCAGACGTTCGCCGGGAGGGTTCGGTTGAAACCGCTCAATTGCGTTCTCGCATGCCTGCTTGCCTGGGCCTGGCTGCCGCTGACGGTATTGGCCCAGGGGCAGCCCGCCCCGCCACGCGTGCCCGACACCATGGAAGCACGCGTTGCCGCCTGTACCGGCTGCCACGGGGTGGCCGGCCGCGGGGTGGAAAACGTCTATTTCCCGCGCCTTGCAGGCAAACCGTCCGGCTACCTGTACAACCAGCTGGTGGCCTTTCGTGACGGGCGCCGCAAGTATGTGCCGATGAACTACCTGCTGGCCTACCTGCCGGACGCCTACCTGCGCCAGATGGCCGACTGGTTCGCGGCCCAGAACCCGCCGCCGCTGGCGGTTGCCGGAGCGCCGCCCGCCGCCTCGCTGGTGGTGGAGGGGCACCACATCGCCACCGCGGGCGTGCCTGGACGCCGCATTCCCGCCTGTACCACCTGCCACGGGGGCGACCTGGCCGGACGCGAGCCAGGCATCCCGGGCCTGCTCGGCCTGCGCGCCGACTACGTCAGCGCTCAGCTGGGCGCCTGGCGCTTCGGCGTGCGCACCGCCCTGGCCCCGGACTGCATGCAGGTGATCTCGTCCAGCCTGACCGAGCCCGAAGTGGCCGCCGTCTCCGCCTACCTGGCCTCGCTCCCGGTGAGCAAGGCGCGGCCGGCCAAGGCGGGAGCGGCCCAGCTGCCGCTGGCCTGCGGCAGCCAGGCGCATACCGAAGGCCGACCATGAAGCGCCGGACTGCCTTGACGTGCGCTGCGCTCATGCTGGCGTTAGCGGCCAGCGCGGCGCAGAAACCGCCGGCCAGGGAGCGCCAGCAGGCGCTGGTCGAACGCGGCAAATACCTGGCGCAGGCGGGCGACTGCATCGCCTGCCATACGGTCCCGGCCGGGAAGATCTTCGCCGGCAACCGCGCCATGCCGACCCCGTTCGGCACGCTGTACGCGCCGAACATCACGCCCGACGTCAAGACCGGCATCGGCAGCTGGAGCGCCGACGATTTCTTCAAGATGATGCGCACCGGCCGCGCCAGGAACGGCGAGCTGCTGTATCCGGCGATGCCGTTCGCCAGCTACACCAAGGTCACGCGCGCCGACTCGGACGCGATCTACGCCTACCTGCGCTCGGTGCCGGCGGTGCGCCAGGCCTCGCGCAGGCACGAGCTGCGCTTCCCCTACAACAACCGCTCGCTGCTGATCGGTTGGCGCACGCTGTACTTCAAGGAAGGCGAGTACGAAAACGACAAGACCAAATCAAGCGAGTGGAACCGCGGCGCCTACCTGGTGCAGGGGCTGGGCCACTGCGCGATGTGCCACACGCCGATCAATGCGCTGGGCGGTTCCTCGCAGGCGCGCGAATTCCAGGGCGGCCTGATCCCGATGCAGAACTGGTATGCACCGTCGCTCACCTCGAACAAGGAGGCGGGCCTGGGCACCTGGGAGATCCAGGACATCGTCGACCTGCTGCAAAAGGGCGTGTCCCAGCGCGGCACCGTGTATGGCCCGATGGCCGAGGTGACCTATAACAGCCTGCAGCACATGAGCGACGCCGACGTGCGTGCGATGGCGGTCTACCTCAAAAGCCTGCCCGCCGACCGGCCGGTCAACGCCGATCCGTCCCAGGCACCGGCGCGCGCCAATATCGGCCAGATGCATGCCCAGGGCAAGCGCGTGTACGACGCGCAGTGCGCGAGTTGCCATGGCGGCGATGGACGCGGCATGCCGCCGCACTATCCGCCACTGAAGGACAACCAGTCGATCACGATGACGTCGAGCGTCAATCCGATCCGCATGGTGCTCAACGGCGGATATCCGCCGGGCACCAGGCGCAATCCGATGCCATACGGGATGCCGCCATTCGCGTACGCGATGTCGGACGGCGACGTGGCGGCGGTGGTCACCTATATCCGCACCGCCTGGGGCAACCGCGGCGCGCCGGTCACGGCGGGCGAGGTGAGCGCGCTGCGCGCCGCGACGGTCGAGTAGCGGTTCATATCACGACATGGGGGAAGCATGATCGAGGAAGCGCCAGAAGACGATGCCAGCGCCGACCAGCGGCGCGTGGAAGCGGTCGTCGCCAGGGGGCCGGGCGGGGCCTTCGCCGTGGCCGGCCTGGCGGTGGCGGTCGTGCTGGCCATGTGGCTGGCCTTCTACCTGCTGGTCTATGTGGCGCGCGGAGGAACGTAGATGGCGCATGCTCCCCACCCGGTCGATCCGGACGCCGTCGCCCATGCCGCCGAGGCGCGCTGGGCCTGGCTGGTCGGCGCCATCATCGCGTTCCTGCTCGGGATGCTGGTCTGGATGAGCGTGCACTGGGCGGCGATGCCGCCGGTGCGCACCGAGACCATCGACCCCGGCACCCTGCACCTGTCGGGCGAATTCGTCGAGGCCAACCTGGGCTCCACGCTCGAGCCCGATGGCAGCGTCACGCTGCGGGTGCTGGCCAACCAGTATTCGTTCACCCCGACCTGCCTGCTGGTGCCGAGCGGCACCCCGGTCCATATCCGCGGCACGGCGGCCGATGTGGTGCACGGCTTCTCGATCGCCGCCGGCAACGTCAACGTGATGCTGGTGCCCGGCTATATCTCGAATTTTCGCGCGCGTTTCGAGGAAACCGGCGAGCACGTGATGCCCTGCCACGAGTACTGCGGCGTCGGCCATGCGGCCATGTGGGCCAGGGTGAAGATCATCGACAAGGAAGCATTCGCGCGCCAGGCCGCCGGCGGCAGGAGGGTCAGCTGTGCATAGCGTCGATTCCAGGCGCCTGGTGCTGGCCCATTTCTGGGTCGCCTTCGCCGCCTTCTTCGTGGCCCTGCTGCTGGGCGAGTGGCAGATGTATATCCGCAGCCCGCTGCGCGACTGGATCGGCAACCCCGAGTTGTACTACCGCGCCGTCACCGCCCACGGCACCGCGATGGGCTATGTGTTCCCGACCCTGGTGGCGATGGGCTTCGGCTACGCCATCGTCGAACTCTCGCTCAAGCAGGCGCTCGTCGGACGGCGCTGGGCCTGGCTCGGTTTCTGGCTGGTGGTGCTGGGCACCGTGACCGCATTGACCCCGGTGTCGATGGGCCTGGCCACGGTGCTGTATACCTTCTATCCGCCGCTGATCGGCAATCCCTTCTACTACATCGGCGTGGTGCTGGTGGTGGTGGGATCGTGGCTCTGGGTGGGATCGATGTCGTTCAACCTGCGGGTGTGGCGCAGGGCCAACCCCGGCGCCACGGTGCCGCTGCCCATGTTCGCCAACCTGGCCGGCGCCTACCTGTGGGCCTGGACCTCGCTGGGCGCCGCGATCGAGATCCTGTTCCAGATCCTGCCGGTGGCGCTGGGGTTCAGGCACACGATCGACGCGGGCCTGGCGCGCGTGTTCTTTTCGTGGACCCTGCACGCGATCGTCTATTTCTGGCTGATGCCGGCCTATATCGCCTTCTATACGCTGGTGCCGCGCGCCATTGGCGCCCGCCTGTACAGCGACAAGATGGCGCGCATCTCGTTCGTGCTGTTCCTCGTGTTCTCGATGCCGATCGGGATCCACCACCTGTTCCAGGACCCGCAAGTGGGATCCGGCGTCAAGTTCATGCACGCGGTGTTTACGGCGATGGTGTCGGTGCCGACCCTGCTGACCATCTTCACCATCACCGCTTCGGTCGAGATCGCGGGCCGCCTGCGCGGCGGCCGTGGCCCGTTCGGCTGGCTCAGCAAGCTGCCGTGGCGCAACCCGATGATGCTGGCGGTGGCGTTTTCCTTCATCCTGCTGGGCTTCGGCGGGGCAGGGGGCTTGATCAACATGAGCTACCAGCTCGACTTCGCGGTCCATAACACGCAGTGGATCACCGGCCACTTCCACCTGATCTTCGGCGGCGCCATCGTGATCATGTACTTCGCCCTGGCCTATGACCTGTGGCCGCACCTGACCGGCCGCGTGCTGGTGGCGGGACGCCTGATGCGCGCGCAGCTGTGGACCTGGTTCATCGGCATGATCGTGCTGACCTTCCCCTGGCACGTGGTCGGCATCCTCGGCATGCCGCGCCGCATGGCCTATTTCGACTACGGCCATCCGGCACTCAGCGCCCAGGCGCTCACGGTGATCATCACCTTCCTCGGCGGCCTGCTGCTGGTGGTCTCGGGGCTGATGTTCATCCTGGTCCTGCTGCGCGGCCATCGCAGCGCGCTCGTCACGCTGCCCGAGTTCACCTTCGCCAGGGCGGTGCACGAGGGCGCGGGCATGCCGGCCGCGCTGAACGGCTACGCGCTATGGCTGGCGCTGATGGTCGGGCTGTCGGTGGTGAACTACGGCTATCCGATCAGCCAGCTGATCCTGCTGGAGCAGACCTCGGTGCCGGCGGTGCCGGTGGGGGAGTCGCCATGAGCGACGAGAAGATTTTTTCGCTGGCCAATCGCTGGTTCACATGGAGCGTCGGCGCCGTGGTCGCCGTCGCGCTGCTGGGGGCGATGGTGGCGTTCGTATGGTTGCCGCGCGCGCATGCGCAGGCGACACTGGCGAACTTGTGGGACGCGATCTGCAGCGCCGCCGGCGCGCCGGCGCCGTTCCAGGGCGCCGCGCTGCCCGCTCCCGGCCAGCGCAACCCGAGCGACGTGATCGTCAGCGCCAGCATGATGGGATCGCAGGGGGCCAACTCGATCGGCAACGGGGCCACCCTGGCCATGAGCTGCACCATGTGCCACGGCGCGCGCGGCACCAGCCCCGCCGGCACGCCGCACCTGGCCGGCCAGCCGGCGTCCGGCACCTACAAGCAGCTACGCGACTTCGCTTCCGGACATCGCCCGAGCGCCATCATGCAGCCACTGGTGGCGAGCCTGGATGACCAGGACATGCGCGACCTCGCGGTCTATTACGCCTCGCTCGAGCGCGAGCGCATCGCCGCCGTCGAACCGTCGGACAGCGATACGCCGCGCCTGGTGCGCAACGGCGACCCGATGCGCGCCATCGGCGCCTGCTCGTCCTGCCACAGCCCGCATGCCGAACGGCCCGCCACGCCGGTGCTGGAAGGCTTGTCCGAGAGCTACCTGCGCGAGCAGCTGAGCGCGTTTCGCGATGGCCGGCGCAGCAACGACATCAACCGGCAAATGCGTAATGCGGTGCAGGCGCTGAGCGAGCGGGAGATCGCAGAGCTAAGTCGGTACTACGCGAGCCGCTAGGCTTGCTTTCACCCACATTGAACACACTGACCAGTTGCGCCAGCGTGGCCGCCTGCTCCTGCAGCGACGTCGCCGCCGCCGCCGCTTCCTCGACCAGCGCGGCATTCTGCTGGGTCACGCCGTCCATCTGCGTGATCGCTTCGTTGACCTGCTCGATGCCGACGGTCTGCTCGGCGCTGGCCGAGGCGATCTCGGACATGATGTCGGTCACGCGCGTGATGCCCTGCACGATTTCCTGCATGGTCGCGCCGGCATCGTCGACCAGGCGTCCGCCGGCGCCGACCTTGGCCACCGAGTCGGCGATCAGGGCGCGGATCTCTTTCGCCGCGCCGGCCGAGCGTTGCGCCAGGTTGCGCACCTCGCTGGCCACCACCGCGAAGCCGCGGCCCTGCTCGCCCGCGCGCGCCGCTTCCACCGCCGCGTTCAGCGCCAGGATATTGGTCTGGAAAGCGATGCCGTCGATGACCGCGATGATGTCGCCGATCTTCCTTGACGATTCATTGATCGAGGCCATGGTCGTGACCACCTGCGACACGACTTCGCCGCCATGCGAGGCGATCTGCGAAGCGTTCCTGGCCAGCACATTGGCCTGGCGCGCGTTGTCGGCGTTCTGGCGCACGGTGCTCGTCAGTTCTTCCATCGACGACGCGGTTTCTTCCAGCGACCCGGCCTGCTGCTCGGTGCGCGAGGACAGGTCGAGATTGCCCGCTGCGATCTGCTGCGAGGCCGTGACGATGGTCTCGGTCCCGGCGCGCACCTCGGTGACGGTCTTGCGCAGGTTCTCGGTCATGGTCTTGAGCGCGGCCATCAGCGCCCCGAGCTCATCGCGCGAGTCGACGCGGATGTCGGCCGTCAGGTCGCCCGCTGCAACCTGCTGGGCCAGGCCAACGGCGCCCGCCAGCGGCCGCGTGATGCTGCGCGTGAGCAGCCAGCCGAACGCCGCGCCAAGGGCGAGGGCGATGACGCCGAGGATGACCATGATCTGGCGCGCCGATGCCGTCAGCGCATCGATGTGGGCGTTCTCGCGGTCGTGCAGCGCAACCTGTAAGGCCTTCACGTCCTCGACGCTTTGCACATAGGCCCGCATCGCGGGCATGACCTTGTCGCGCAGATAGGCCTGCACTTCCGGGCTCGCGGCGCCCAGCGCGTCCTTGAGCTTGTAGCCTTCGTTGCGGATCCCGGTGTAGCGCTGGCGCTGCGCGGCCACGGCCGCGAGCAGTTGCTTGCCCTTGTCGCTCGCGACCAGCGCTTCGAGGTCTTTTTGTAACTGGCTGACCACACGGCTGTTTTCGGCCATCTCCTTGTCGAGCAGCTGTTCGTAGGCCGGATCGGCACTGTTGAATTTAGCGGCGGTACGCAGCGAGTTCATTGCAATGCCGTGCACCCAGTTCGTGGCCAGTTGCGCCTTGTGCGATGTCTGCGCCATGGCATTCTTTGCTTCCGCGATACGCGCCAGCTGCCATAGCGCGCTTGCCAGCATGATGACCACGAGTAGAAGGACGGCGGCGAAGGCGCCGCCCAGACGAGTACCGATGCTGAGGTCTTTGATTTTCATGTTTTTCCGGTTCGGGAACGAAGGGCTGGCTTGTGTCTTGGCTCAATTTCTCATGTAAAGTATTGATACATAAGGAAATCAGCTCAAGGATAAGCGCCCCGGTGCGTATTTGCGAAACCGAAAGTCCACAAATTCGCACCGCCGTTGCGAACAAGAAACAAAACAATGTATGGAAATTATCGACCGATAGTCATTGAATACTTAAGTTGGCAAATATTTATTTGGTAGCGACAGCGACCTGTGCCCGAGCTTCAGCCGCCGCCATTACCCGCAGCAGGTTCCCGCTCCACAATTTGGCCAGGTCGGCATCCGACATGCCATCGGCCTTCAGCCGTTCGGTAATGCGCGGCAGATGCGACACATTGTCCAGGCCCGGGATGCCGCCGCCGCCGTCGAAGTCGGCGCCCATGCACACGTGATCGCTGCCGGCCACCGCGATCAGGTGCTTGAGCGAGGCGATGTATTGTTCGAAGCTCGTGCTCCACAGGGGGGCGGTCCGGTCCAGCGCCAGCCACTGCCTGCCCAGCGCGGCCTGTTCGGCCGGCGCCAGCTTGCCGATGTGTTCGAGCCGGTCGAACAGCTCTGTGCGGCGCGGGCCCATGCCGATGTCGCTCAGGTAGATGGTGGAGGCGCAGATCGCGCCGCCGCCGGCCGCGATCTTGCGAATGCGCGCATCGTCGATATTGCGCGGGTGGTCGAAGCTGGTGCGCGAGTTCGAGTGCGACAGCAGCAGCGGGGTGGTCGACAACGCCAGCAGTTGGTCGACCGTGGCGTCGCCCGCATGGCTGGCGTCGATCACCATGCCCAGCCGGTTCATCTCGCGCACCCAGTCGCGGCCGAGCGGCGACAGGCCGTTCCAGGCCGGCTTGTCGGTCGACGAATCGGCGAACTGGTTGTTCTTGCCGTGGACGATGCCGACCAGGCGCACGCCCTGGCGCTGGAATTCGGACAGCGCGGCCAGCGCCGCCGCACCTTCGCCCAGCGGATAGCTGTTCTCGATGCTCTTGAACGCGACCAGCTTGCCCGCCGCGTCGAGGCGGCGTGCCTCGTCGGCGGTCGTGGCGAGCCCGATCCGGCCGGCGTGGCGCGCCAGCGTCGCGTCGATCAGCCTGGACCGTTCCAGCGCATGGCTGCGCGCCGCCGCATAGCCTTCCGGCGTCAACGGCCCCTGGTCGGTGAAGATGGCGAAGAAACCGCCATCGAGGCTGCCGTCGCCCATGCGCGCCAGGTCGAGCTGGGCCACTTCGGTGGCCGGATCGTGGCGCTGGCCGAAGTCCCAGCCTTCGCGGCCGAAGTGCACCGGCGTGTCGAGGTGGGCGTCGAGCGTCAGCAGGCGGCGGTGGGTCTCGTCCACCGGCGGCGTCGCGGCAGGTGCGGCGCAGCCGGCGAGCACGACCAGTGAAGCGAGGGCAAGG
Organism: Telluria sp. RT2P19; assembly: GCF_059685725.1. Taxonomy (NCBI): domain Bacteria; kingdom Pseudomonadati; phylum Pseudomonadota; class Betaproteobacteria; order Burkholderiales; family Oxalobacteraceae; genus Telluria; species Telluria sp. RT2P19. The sequence goes on along the minus strand of NZ_JCASIL010000021.1, from coordinate 74,687 downwards.
CAGGAGGTCTTGTTTTTTTTCATTCTGGCGCTTTAATCGGAGTGAAGTCCAGGTCCGCGTAATCCCAGCTGAAATCGGCGATCGGCGAGACCGGTGCGAGCTTGATCCCTTGCACCTTGCCGTCCTTGTCGAAGGCGAAGCTGAGGTAGGCGGGTTCCAGGGCATTATCGTCGAAGCGGGTGATCCAGGTGTCGTATTGCCAATGCTCGAGGCGGCCCGCCATGCGCTGGGTCGAGGTGAAGTCGACGCGCAGTCCCTTTTTCTCCTGCGTGATCGCGAGCTTGCCGTACCAGGGGTCGGCGTAGGTCCCCACCAGCGCCGCCGGCGGCAGCGACGGTGTCGACCTGACCGGCGCGGCTTGCTTCGATTTCACCAGGTCCAGGCCCTGCCTGACCTTCTTCGCCTTGTAGGCCTGGAAGGTCGCCGGCCAGTCGGCCTTCGGCTTGTCGAGGTAGTGATCGGCCAGTTCGTACATCAGGCCGCGCACCAGCTCGCCGTCTTCGCTATTGATCGCGATGGCGAAGCCCACCTTCTGCTCGGGCAGCAGCACCACCGCGGTGCCGAAGCCGAACACCGCGCCGCCATGCCAGATCATGCGCGCGCCGCGGTAGTCCACCAGGTCCCAGCCCAGGCCATAGCTCGACAGCTTCGACTCGAGCAGCTTGAGCTCGGGCGGCATCGGACCGGTCGGCATCGGCATCGAAGGGGTCCACATCTGCGCGTGCGTGTCGGCGCTGAACACGCGCTTGCCGTCAGGCGTGGCACCGGCGCCGAGCTGGGTGTGCAACCAGGCCGCCAGGTCGTTGGCGCTGCTGGCGATGCCGCCGGCGGGGGCCGCATTGCGACCCAGGTCGTCGCGTTCGTCCAGCCGCGCCTGGTCGCCGGCGCCGCGCAGGCCGCCATTCATCCTGGCGTGCGGATAGGCGCGGTTGGCGGTGGCGAAATTATCGAGATTACGGGTGGTCGACACCGTCATCCCGGCCGGGCGCAGCACGTGCTCGCGCGTGTAGTCTTCCCAGGTCTTGCCGCTGACCTGTTCGATCAGCTGGCCGGCCACCACGTACATCAGGTTCGAATAGGCATAGGTGCTGCGAAAGCTGGTCGCCGGCTTCAGGTAGCGCACCCGGTGCACCGTCTCGGCGCGCGAGAGCTTGCTGCGCGGGACGAACAGCAGGTCGCCCGCGCCGTAGCCAAGGCCGCTGCGGTGGGTCAGCAGGTCGCGGATCGTGATCTCGCGCGTCACCCACGGGTCATGCATCTGGAAGCCTGGCAGGTGGTCGATCACCTTGTCGTCCCAGGTGATTTTTTTCGCATCGACCAGCGTGGCCAGCGCGGCCACGGTGATCGCCTTGCCGGTGGAGCCGGTCGGGAACAGCGTGTCGCCGTCGACCGGGGCCGCGGAACCGAGCTGGCGCACCCCGAAGCCGCGCGCCAGCGTGGTCTTGCCGTCTTCGACGATGGCGATCGCCAGGCCCGGCACGCCGATGCGCTGGCGCAGCGTCTCGACGCGGGCCTCGAAGCCGCTCGGGGGCGCCGCCAGCGCGGGGGCGCAGGCGACAGTGAACAACAAGGTGGTCAGGGCATGTCTCATGGGGTCTCCTGGCAGGCGTCGAGCAGGCGGTCGAAGGCGGGACCGCCCCGCATCGGATCGGCGACGGGATACGGCAGGCGCGCGGCATGGGCCGCGATCTCGCGCTCGGCTTCCTGCGGCGTCATGCCGCCGGTGTTGAGGGCCACGCCGACGCAGCGGATCGCGGGATTGGTCACCCGGCCCAGCGCGATGGTCTGATCGACCACGGTCTCGATCGACGGCAGGCTGGCGCCGGGGTAGCCCAGCACGTGCGTGCGCCGCGGATCGTGGCAGACCACGAACATGTCCGGCTGGCTGCCGTGCAGCAGTCCGAGCGTGACGCCGGCGAAGGCCGGGTGGAACAGCGAGCCCTGGCCTTCGATCACGTCGACGTGGCCGGGCGCCGCGGCCGGGCTGAGGATCTCGGCGGCCCCGGCCACGAAGTCCGACACGACGGCGTCGATCGGCATGCCGCTGCCGGCGATCATGATGCCGGTCTGGCCGGTGGCGCGGAAGCTCACGTCGACGCCGCGCGCCGCCAGGGCGCGGCTGATTGCCAGCGCCGTGTACTTCTTGCCCAGCGCGCAGTCGGTGCCGACGGTCAGGATGCGGCGTCCGCCGCGCGGCAGGCCGGTCGCGATCGGGATCCCGGCCGGCGGCACGCGCACGTCGACCAACCGCCGCCCGCTGCGCGCGGCCGCCTCGCGCAGGGCGGGTAACGAGTCCAGTCGTACGTGCATGCCCGACACGATGTCGAGGCCCGCGTCCAGCGCGCCGGCCAGGGTCGGCACCCAGGCGTCGGGAATGGCGCCGCCGGCGGCCGCCACCCCGATCACCAGCGCGCTGGCGCCTTGCGCCGCCGCTTCTTCGCAGCTGAGCTGCGGGAGGCCGGCCGAGACGGTCCCCGCCGGCAGGCGCAGCTCGCCGACACAGCGTTCGGCGGCCCAGTCGCGCAGGCCGAAGGCGGTCTTGGCGAAGCCCGGTTCGGTGACGTCGCCGAGGAACAGCAGGCAGCGTCCGACGGCCTGGTTTTCCAGTTCTCCTGCTCGTGATGCCGGCGCCATCAATACTCCCGGGTCAGGGTGAAGCCGACGGTGCGCGGCGTGATCACGCCGGTGCCGATGGCGCCATTCGGATAGACGAAGCCGCCGTTGGCCGTGACCGCGGAAGTCGACAGCCGGCCGTCGCTATTGCCCAGGTTCTTGCCGAACACCTCGACCGTCCAGTTGCCCAGTTCAAGACCGGCATGGGCGTCGACCACGTTGTACGATGGGATCTCGCGCTGGCGGCCGTTGGCGGTGCGGTAGTCGGCGTCGAAGGCGCCGTACTGGCCGGCCATGCGCCGCACCGAGGCGCCGGCATAGGCGGGCGTGGTGTCGCCGATGGTCCAGCGGTAGTCGGCCAGCAGTGCGACCGTGTACTTGGGCGAGAACGGCAGGCGGTCGCCCTTGAAGCCGCCCACGATCGGATCCGTGGCCCCATCCAGGCGCGCCTTGTTCCAGGCGCCGTTGGCCGACAGCCGCAGGCCGCCCAAGGGACGCCAGCCGGCGCTGACCTCGACGCCGTCGGCGGTGGCGCCGGCGCCGTTGGTATTGACGCCGAAGTTGTTCACCACCGCCAGCAGCTGGATGTCGTTCCACTTGATGTGGAAGGCCGACAGGTCGAGCGACCAGCGTCCGTCCTGGGTCTGCGTCTTGAGGCCGGCCTCGTAGCTCATCACGCTGTCCGAGGCGTAGGTGGCCGGGGTGCCCGGCGGCGGGTCGGGCGGCAGCACGTTCGGCCCGCCGGGACGGAAGCCCTTGGCCGCGCGCGCGTAGACGGCGGTGCGCTCGCTGAACTTGCGCTTGAGCGCCACCGCATAGGTGAACACGCCCTCGGACGATTCGGCGCGGTCGTCGGCCGGTCCGCCGGCCAGGGCGCCGTCGCCGATCTGGCGCGCGTCCTGCTTGTTGTGGCTGTAGCGGCCGCCGATATCGAGGTCGTACACCGGGTTCAGGTGGATGGTGGTGTTGGCGAAGGCCGCGATCTCGCGGTAGTTCGATCCCAGGCTCAGGTCGGCCAGCAGCGGCAGGCCGGTGGCAGGGGTCATCGAGCCCGGCACCACGGCGTGGTAGCGCTGGGCCAGGTCGCCTTCCTCGTCGGTGTAGTACAGGCCGGCCAGCCAGTCGACCCGTCCGCCGCCGTTGGAGCTCAGGCGCAGCTCTTGCGTGAACTTCTTGACCTCGAGTTCCTGGCCCAGGTACAGCTCGTTGGGCACGCCGAAGGCGCCTTCGACCAGAGCGCTCAGGTTGAAGCTGGCGTCCTCGCGCACATACTGCTTCTGGGTGCTGTAGCTGGTCGACGAGGTCAGGCTGGCGGCGCCCAGGTTCCAGTTGGCGGTGCCGTTGAAGACGCGATAGTGGATGTCGCGCATATGCGGAATGTATTGCGAGAGGGTGGGGCGGCCGTACAGCGTCTCGAGCGTGTCCGGATCGCTCTCCACGATGCTGGGGGCGTCGGTGGCGATGTTCTGCGCGACTGCGCTCAAGCGCAGGTCGAAGTCCTTGTGCGGCTTGTACAGCAGCGAGGCGCGCGCGCCGTAGTTCTCGGCCTTGTTGATGTCCTTGGCCACGTCCGAGCCGGCGGTGCCGATCGAGTCGATGAAGCCGGGCTCCTTCTGGTACGAGACCGAGGCGCGCATGGCCACCGTATCGCTGATCGGCGTATTGACCACCAGGTTGGTGCGGTACGAGACGCCGCCGCCATCGACCGACGCCGCGCCGATGCGGGCGCGCAGGGCGAAGCCGTCGAGGTCGGGGGCGTTGGTGACGAACTTGACCAGGCCGCCGAGCGAGCTGGCGCCATACAGCGCGCCCTGCGGGCCGCGCAAGACCTCGACCCGGGCCAGGTCGAAGGTGTCGAAGTCGCCGGCCAGGATCGCGCCGTTGGCCAGGCCGCTGCTCGAGCCGAACGGGGTTTCGTCGAGGTACACCGCGACCGTGGAAGCGACGCCGCCGGTATCGAGGCCGCGCAGCACCAGCCGCCCTTCGCCGGGGGTGCTCTGCACCAGCTGCAGGCTGGGGACCAGCTTGAGGTAGTCGGCGAAGCCGGTCGCCTGGTGCTTTTCCAGCGCGTCGCCGCCGACCACCGACATCGACTGCGGCACGTCGACCATCGTCTGAGCGCGCTTCTGGGCCGTCACCACCACTTGCTGGACGTCCTCGCGCGCGGCCTGGTCCTGGCCGGCGGCATGAGCCCCTGGAAACGCGCTCGATACGGCCAGCGCCATCGAAGTCAGTACGATGCGGCGTGCTGCTGCAGGCATATGGATTGCCATGTGGGTCTCTCCTGTTATTCGTTATCGTTGCAGGTACATCAAGCGTTGGCGCCGGCGGCATGCAGCCGCTCGGCGTGCTGCATCGGGCTGTTGAGGCGCCACAGCAGGCCGGCGGCGATTGCGGCCAGGGCCGCGAGCAGCGCGAAGAAGGCGCCCGGTTCGAAGCGGCTCCACAGGCCGCCCACCAGGCCGGCCGACAGGCTGCCGGCGAAGGTCACCAGGAACCAGGCGGCCACCGTGGTGCTGCCCAGGTGGCGCGGCGCCAGCCGGGCGAACAGGCCCAGGCCGGTGGGCAGGATGAACAGTTCGCCGATCGTCAGCACCAGGAAGAACAGCGCCAGCCAGATCCAGCCGGTGGCGGCGCCGCCGGCGCTCCAGCCGACCATCGCCAGCAGCAGGTAGGCGCCGGCCACGATCAGCGCGCCGCAGGCCATGCGCCGCAGCGGCGCCTGGTCGACGCCGGCCGCCGCACGGCGGTGCCAGTAGGCCAGCAGGGGCGGTGTGAGCAGCATCACGAACAGCGGGTTCAGGGACTGGAACCAGGTCATCGGGATGGTCCAGTCGCCCACGCTGCGATCGACGCCGCTGTCGGCCCACAGCGCGACCGTATTGCCGACCTGCTCGTAGGCGGAGCGGAACACCGTCACCGCCAGGCCGATGCCGACCAGGACCATGACGGTTTCGCGTCCCAGGCCGCGCGGAGCGTCGTCGTGTGCCGCGTCCGGCGCGGGCTGGGCCTTGTTCGTGGTCTCGGGCGGCAGGTAGCGCTGTCCGGCGACATAGACGACCAGGCCCAGCAGCATGCCGATGCCGGCCAGGCCGAAGCCGTAGTGCCAGCCATACAGTTCGCCGACCGTGCCGCAGATCAGTGGCGCCAGGAAGCCGCCGATATTGACCCCGACGTAGTAGACGTTGAACGCCCAGCCGCGCCGCGCGTCGCCGCGTGCATACAGGTCGCCGACCTGGCTCGGGAGCGATGGCAGGAAAAGGCCGTTGCCGAGGGCGATGGTGGCCAGCGCGACATAGAAGAAGGCGTCGAAGGCCATCATGAAGTGGCCGGCCGCCATGACGGAGGCGCCGATGATGATGGCGCGCCGCTTTCCCAGCCAGCGGTCGGCCAGCACCCCGCCCAGGATCGGCGTGAAATAGGCCGCCGCCGTGTAGGCGCCATAGATGAACGAAGCCTGGGCCTGGGCGAACAGCAGTTCCTTGGTCATGAAGTAGACCAGCAGCGCGCGCATGCCGTAGTACGAGAACTGTTCCCACATATTGGTCAGGAACAGGATCGTCAGGCCGCGCGGGTGGCCGAACCAGGTTGGCTGGGCGTTCATCGCGCTGCTCATGCGGCGGCCTTCGCGCCGCCGCCCCAGACGTCCGGACCGGACCAGACATTGCCGTCGACGTAGTCGACGCCCGGGTTGCGGTCGTTGGCCAGGAAGATCGGGCCGTCCAGGTCGACGATGTCGCATTCCTGGCCCAGCACGAAGCTCGGCCCCATCGCCAGGCTCGAGCCGCCCATATTGCCGACCATGACCTTCAGGCCCAGGCGCCGCGCTTCCTGCGCCATGAGCAGGCCTTCGGTCAGGCCGCCGCATTTATCGAGCTTGATATTGACCACGTCGTAGCGGCCTACCGAGGGCGCGATATCGGCCAGCGACAGGATGCTCTCGTCGCCCGCCAGCAGGATCGGCGAACGCAGTCCCTCGAGGTCGGCTTCGCTGCCGCGCGCCAGCGGCTGCTCGAGCAGGCCGACGTCCTGGGCCAGCAGGCCGGCAACCAGGTCGTCGAGCTGGCCGGCCACGAAGCCCTGGTTGCCGTCCACGCCGAGCCAGGCGTCGGGCCGGGCCGCGCGTACCGCCGCCACCCGCGCCAGGTCCAGATCGAGGTCTCCGGTCAGCTTGATCTTGATCGAATGGGCCTGCGCGTAGCCGCGCGCCGTTTCCGCCATCGCTTCCGGTTCGTCGGCGCCCAGGGTGAAGGTGGTGCGCAGCGGCCGGGGCGCCTGCTTGCCGGCCAGCTGCCACACCGGCACGCCGGCGCGCGCCGCTTCCAGTTCCCACAGCGCGCAGTCGACGGCGTTGCGCGCGCCACCGGGCGGCAGGATGGCGCGCAGTTCTTCGCGCGTGGGGCCGGCGGCGATGTCGGCCCTGGCCCCGTCGAGCACCGACAGCATGTGCGCCGCATCGTCACCCAGATAATAGACGCCGCCGGCTTCGCCGCGGCCCCGGTGCTGGCCGTCATCCAGGGTGACAACCACGACGTCGAAGGCGTCGAACACATAGCCCGAGATGCGAAACGGCTTCACGAGCCGCATTTTTTCGGTCGCGACCGAGAGATTCAGGCGGGCCATCAGTAGTTCACCGTCATGGAAAGAAGGCTGAAGCGCAGGGCGATATACGCCAGCAGCAGCACGGACAGCAGGAACAGCACGCTCCAGAACTTGCGCAGGCGGCCAGCGCCCCTGAACGCCAGTTGCAGGTTGCGCGCACCGGCGACCAGCGCCGCCACGAAGGCCAGCAGGCCGCCGATCTGCAGGAGCCACAGCCAGGGGTCGAGTGGGGACGTGGCGTTGTCCAGCGACGCTTCGAAGGCCGCAATGATGCCGACCCAGCCGGCCAGCACCGCCAGGATCGCCAGCGCACCGAGGCGCGTGGCCAGCGCCGCCTGGCGCGCCGGCTTGTCGAGCGTGTGCTGCAGCTTGTAGCGGCGGCGCACGATCCAGTCGCCCGGAATGGCCAGCACCGCGTACAGCAGCACCGCGAGGGCCAGGCAGGCGGCCGGGATCAACCAGGCGCCGTTCATGGAAGCAGGAACGCGGTCGAACACCATGAAGGGCGACATGAAGTCCATGCTCCAGCGGACGACCTTGCCGTCCACGACCTGGGCCGCGAGACGGTCTTCTCCGTTCTTGTCGCGCCAGACGAAGGGCGCGATCTCGACCCACTCGCGCGGGCGGCCGTTGGGGCCGAGCAGGGCCGGCACCGTCAGCTGGCCCTTGTCGTCGAGCGCGATCTTCGTCTGGCCGAGGAGGCTGAACACGGCGAAGAAATTCGATTCGGAGCGGCGGCTGTTCTGCCACGAGCCGACCATCATCTCGGCATGGCGCTTCGCTTCGTCGTCGGGCACGCGGCCGTCCGCCGGCAGGGTGGTGGGGAAGTAGCGGTCCGAGAAATCCTGGAACAGCGCGGCGCGCAGCGTATTGGAGGCGCCCTCGCGCCCACCGCTGTTGACCGACAGGTACAGGCCCACACCGTCGCCCATGTACAGGTGCAGCGAGCTGTGGAAGCCCTCGGTGTCGCCCAGGTGGGCGATCACGTCGCGGCCGTTCACATTGGTCTCGAAGAAGCCGAGTTCCATGCGGTTCAGCGGTGGCAGCAGCGAGGGCTTGGCGATCTTGTCGAGCGGGCTGTCGTGCATCGTCTTCGCGGTGGCGGCCGACAGGATGCGCTGGCCGTTGAATTGGCCGCCCTGGAGGTGCGCGATCATGAAGTTGGCCATGTCGATGCCGCTGGCCGAGAGCGCCCCGGCCGGCGCCGAATTGACGATCTCGAAGCCCTGCGATGGCTCGCCCGGCTTGCTGTAGCCGGTGGCCATGAGCGGCTCCAGCGCGGCCGGCAGGGGCTGGCGGAAGCTCGCGGTGCGCATGTTCAGCGGCGCGAAGATGAATTTCTCCACGTAGTCGTCGAACGGCATGCCGGAGACGCGCTCGACCACGTAGCCGGCCAGCGAGGTGGCATAGTTGGAATAGGCGGGCGTGGTGCCGGCGTCATAGATGCGCTCGGGTATCCACGCCTTGAGCAGTTCGCCCAGCGGCCTGGCCTTGCCCTTGTCGTAGACGATCAGGTACTTGACCGACTCTTCGAATCCGGCCGTATGGGTCATGATCTGGCGCATCGTCACCGGCTTGCCGGCGCGCTGCGCAATCTTGAAGTCGAGGTAGGTGTTGACGTCGGCGTCGAGGTCGACCTTGCCCTGCTCGACCATCTGCATCACGGCGGTCCAGGTCACCAGCTTCGAGACCGAGCCGGGGCGGAACAGCGTGCGTTCGCCATCGACCGGGGTACGCTTCTCGACATCGGCGTAGCCGAAGCCGCGCGCGCTCAGCACCTGGCCATCCTTGACCACCACCACCACCGCGCCCGGGATGTCGCTGGTGTTGAGCGCGAACGGCATGTAGCCGTCGAGCCAGGTGTCGAGGTTGGTCTTGTCGAGGGTTTGTCCGGCGCTGGCGCGCGGCGTCTGGACGGCGGTTTGCGATGTATCGGATGGGGTCTTGGCGGCCGGACCCGGCGCGATCGGCGACGGCGGCAATGTCGGTGTTTGCGTGACTTGCTGGGCGAGCGCGCCGGCGTTCCAGCACAGCATGCTCAGCAGCAGAATCTTCAGAATTCTCATCGAGTCTCCTTCTCCCTCTTCTTTCGGTTGATTGCGAACGACCCGTCCAGCCTATAAAATAAAGCTTGATCCGAGTTATTTTTCTCTGATTAGAGAAATATCTTCCTAATTAGAGACTATGTCAACATATAAAACTTCTCCTATGGCATCTGAATCCCCCACACTCGGCGCGTTGATCCGCAGCCTGCGCAGCCGCCAGGGCTGGACGCTGAAGGAAATGAGCGAAAAGAGCGGCATTCCGGTATCGACCTTGTCGAAGGTCGAGCATGGCCAGCTGACGCTGACCTACGACAAGCTGTACCAGCTGAGCCAGAAGCTGGGCATGCGCATGTCGGACCTGTTCGCCGAAGCGCCCGAGGCCGAGCCGCCGGTGACGGCGCGCCGCAGCCTGGGCGACCTGCAATCGGCGGTGCATATCGAGACGCCCAACTACGACTACCACTACCTGTGCACGGAGTTGCGGCGCAAGCAGATGATCCCGGTGTTCGGGCGCCTGCGCACCAAGACGCTCGAGGAATTCGGCAGCCTGGTGCATCACTCGGGCGAGGAGTTCTCGTATGTGATCAAGGGCACGCTGGTGCTGCACACCGAGTTCTACGACCCGGTGGTGCTCAAGGAGGGGCAGTCGATCTATTTCGACTCGAGCATGGGGCATGCCTACCTGGTCGCGGAGGGCTGCGACGAGGTGGAGATGCTGACCGTGATGACCAATTCGGACGATGGGCTGGATCAGCCGATGATCCATGCGGGGCATACGCATGTGCTGCCCGCGCCGAAGCAGAAGAAGGCGCCGGCGGCGCCGAAGCCCCGCCGGTAGCCCGTACGGCTACGCCGTCCAGGCTATTCGTAGCGCAGGCAATCCACCGGCAATAGCCTTGATGCCCGCCGCGCCGGATAGAACCCGAAGAACACCCCGACCGCCGTCGAGAACCCGCACGCCACCAGGATGCCCGACAGGGTGAGATAGACCTCGAAGTCGCCGCCGCCGAATGTCGTGATCAGCGCCGCGCCGCCCGCCGCGATCGCGATCCCGACCAGTCCCCCGGCCAGGCAGATCACCACCGCCTCGGCCAGGAACTGCAGCAGCACGGCGTTGGGCCGGGCCCCGATCGCCATGCGGATGCCGATTTCGCGGGTGCGCTCGGTCACCGACACCAGCATGATGTTCATGATCCCGATCCCGCCCACCAGCAGCGAGATCGCGCCGATCACGCCGAGCAGCAGCGCGATGCCGGTGGTGATCTTGTTGGCCGTCTGCGCGATCGTGTTCAGGTTCTGCACCCTGAAGTCGTCCGGATCGTCGACCCGGATCCGGTGCCGGTCGCGCAGCACTTCCTTGATGTCCTCGATCGCATCGCTCATCGACATGTCCGAGCGTCCCTGCGCGTTGATGTAGTGGACGTTCTGCGGAAACGGCGACTTGACCAGGTGGGCGCTGGCCGCCGTGATCGGCACCAGGATCTGTTCGGACAGTTCGGTACCGTCGCTCTGGCGGCCTTCGCCGGCCAGCACGCCGACCACCTGGAACGCCACGTTCTCGATGCGCAGGTAGCGCCCGAGCGGATCGGTGCGGTAGAAGAACTGGTCGGCCACCTTCTGGCCGATCACCGCCAGCCGCGCGCTGGCGCGCACGTCGGCCTCGCCGAACAGCGCGCCCTGGTCGACCTTCCAGTTGCGGATCGTGAACATGGCCGGCGTCACGCCGATCACGGTGCTGCTCAGGTTCTCGCTGCCGGCGCTGACCTTGAAGCTGCCCTGCAGCGCGGGGGCGGCGCCGGTCAGGCTGGGCAGGGCGTTCAGCGCCTCGGCGTCGTCCAGGCTCAGCACCGCCACCTTGCCCTCGCGCGCGCGCTGGGCCGCGGTGCGATCGCCCCCCGGCATCACATACACCATATTCGTGCCGAGCATCTCGAGCTGCTTGCCGATGAAGCGCTGCATGCTGTCGCCCAGCGCCAGCAGCAGCACCACCGAGGCGATGCCGATCACGATGCCGAGCATGGTCAGCGCCGTGCGCAGGCGGTTGGCGGCCATCGAGCGAAAGGACTCGATCAGGATCTGGATCGGGTTCATGGCGCGGCTCCTGCCTGATTGGCCGCGAACTGGCGCAGGCCATCGGCGGCGGGCCCGTCGTACAGCACGCGCCCGTCCTTCAGGCGCACCAGGCGGCGGCTGCAGGCCGCGATGTCCGGTTCGTGGGTCACCAGCACGATGGTGATGCCGCGCTCGCGGTTCAGTTGGCCGAAGCTGTCCATGATGTCGTCGCTGGTCTGCGTGTCGAGGTTGCCGGTCGGCTCGTCGGCCAGCAATAGCGGCGGGTCGGTCGCCAGCGCGCGCGCGATGGCGACGCGCTGCTGCTGGCCGCCCGACAGCTGGTTGGGCGTGCGCCCGGCAAGGTTGCCCAGGCCGACCCGTTCCAGTTCGGCCAGCGCGCGCGCATGCGCCTTGCCGCGCGAAACCCCGCCATAGATCAGGGGCAGGGCGACGTTTTCGGCCAGGTTCATGCGCTTGATGAGGTTAAAGCTCTGGAACACGAAGCCGATCTTGCGGTTGCGGATATCGGCCAGCGCGGGGCGGGAAAGCAGGCGCGTATCGACGCCGTCGAGCAGGTAGGCGCCGCCGGTGGCCTGGTCGAGGCAGCCGAGGATGTTCATCAGGGTCGACTTGCCGGAACCCGACGCGCCCATGATCGAGACGAAGTCGCCGCGCTCCACCGTCAGGTCGACGCCGTGCAGCACCGGCGTCTCGACGCTGCCGCTGACATAGGTCTTGGTGACGCCCTGGATATCGATCAGCGGACTGCTCATTGATTCTCCGGCTGCGCCAGCGCGCGCGTCACCACGCGGTCGCCCGGCTGCAAAGCGCCCGACAGGACTTCGGTGTAGCGGAAGTTGGACAGGCCGGCGTGGATGTCGACCGGCTGCGGCTGGTTCATCGCGTCGAGCTTGTAGATCTTGAACATGCGCGCGCGCTCGCTGGCGCTGCGGAAGGCGACATCGTCGTTGGCCGTGGCGCCCGGCGCCGGCTTGGCGGCGACCTGCCTGACGTCCTTGCCCGCTCCCTTGTTCTTTTCTTCTGTGCGCTTCTTCTCGGCCGCCTGCTCTTCTTCGGACAGGCGGAAACGCAGCGCCGTGGTCGGGATGCGCAGCACGTCGGGGCGATTGGCCACCACCAGCCGCACCTGGGCCGTCATGCCGGGCTTGAGCAGTTCGTCGCTGTTGTCGACGTCGAGCACGACGTTGTAGGTCACGACGTTCTGCACCACGTTCGGCGCCAGGCGGAACTGGCGCATGGTGGCGTGGAACTCGCGGTCGGGATAGGCGTCGACGACGAAGCGCGCCGGCAGGCCGTCGCGCAGCTGGCCGACGTCGGCTTCCGACACGCTGGTGTCGATCTGCATCTTGGTCAGGTCTTGCGCGATCTGGAACAGGTTCGGCGTGGTGAACGACGCCGCCACGGTCTGGCCCAGGTCGATCGTCCGCTTGATGATCACGCCATCGATCGGCGAGCGGATCACGCTGTTGTTCAGGTCCGCGCGCGCGCGCTCGAACTGGGCCTGGGCCAGCTTGAGGTTGGCGGCGGCGACGTCCATTTCACGCCGCGACTGGTCGAGCGCCAGGCTGGAAACGAAGTTCTGCGCCACCAGCTGCTCGTTGCGCTGGAAGGTGGCCTGGCTAAGGCGCAGGCTGGCGCGCGCCGAGGCGATATTGGCTTCGGCCTGTTTTACCTGGGCGTTGAAGATGGTGGGCTCCAGCTTGAGCAGCACCTGGCCTTTCTTGACCCGGTCATTGAAGTCGGCGTGCAGCTCGGCCACGGTGCCCGAGACCTGCGAGCCGACATTGATCAGCGCGACCGGATTGATGGTGCCGGTGGCGGTCACGGTCTGGTTGATGGCGCCGCGGTCGACCACGCTGGTGCGGTATTTCGACGGCGGCACGACGTTGTCTTTTGGCTTGAGCAAGACCGCGGCTGTCGCGGCGGCGACGAGGATGGCGGCGGCGATGACGATGCGTTTCCTGGTAAAGATTTTCATTGGTTCCCACGCAAACGGACAACAACTAAAACGACAAGTGTGATGGCTTGTTACAAGATTGGCAAATGCGGATTGCATGATCGTGGCATGCATGGGTGATTTAGCGCTTGGCCCCGCCTTCGCGGGCGTGACGTTTTGGAGGATTGGTCGCGGCAATCCGCTAAAATGGCGTATTCCCTTTCCTCTACCAACCGCATCATGACTCAAGACGAACTGAAACAAGCAGTGGCGCGCGCCGCCATCGATTACGTGGTCGACGGCGAAATCATCGGCGTCGGCACCGGCTCGACCGCCAACTTCTTCATCGACGAACTGGCCAGGATCAAGGACCGCATCAAGGGCGCCGTCGCTTCGTCCGAAGCCACCGCCAGCCGCCTGCGCGGCCACGGCATCCCGGTGTTCGACCTGAACGACGTCGAGTCGATGGCGGTCTATATCGACGGCGCCGACGAGATCAACGCGCAGGGCGCCATGATCAAGGGCGGCGGCGCGGCGCTGACGCGCGAGAAGATCGTCGCTTCGGTGTCGAAGAAGTTCGTCTGCATCGCCGACGGCTCGAAGCTGGTCGACACGCTCGGCGCCTTCCCGCTGCCGGTCGAGGTAATCCCGATGGCGCGCGCCGTCGTGATGCGCAAGCTGGCGGCCCTCGGCGGCCAGCCGAAGCTGCGCCTCAAGCCCGGCACCGACCAGCCTTTCATCACCGACAACGGCGGTGAGCTGATCGACGTGGCCGGCCTGTCGATCACCGATCCGGTGGCGCTCGAAGAGAGCATCAACCAGATCACCGGCGTGATCGCCGTGGGCCTGTTCGCCAAGGCCGGCGCCAACGTCTGCCTGCTGGGCACGCCTGACGGCGTCAAGACCCTGTCGCTCTGACCGGGGAGCACGCATGAAACGCGCGTGGATTGCGGCGGCGGTCTTGCTGGGCGGTTGTTCCGTCTTCGGCGGCAAGGTGGATTTGGCGGAGCCTGCGGCGGCGCCGTCTTCCGACGTCGTCGAGATCCAGCGCGTGCCGTTCAAGGTCGGGGTGTCGTCGACCACGGTCGAGAAACTCGGCAAGGCCAAAGCTTGCGCCAGTGCCAAAGGCGCGAGCCTGATCACGGAGCCGGGGCCGATCGAGGTCTATCGGATGCAGTGCGAAAACGGCAAGGTGTTCATGGCGCGCTGCGAGTTGCGCCAATGCCGTCAAATGTAAATTCGCGGCCCCAAAACGCCGCCCGGCGCCCCAAAACGCTGCCCCCTGCCCAAAAACGTCATTCCCGCGAAGGCGGGAATCCAGGTTCGCCAGCGTTCCACGACGATTGACTGAAGTGGCCTGCGGATGACTTGGATTTTCGCCTGCGCGGGAATGACGGTCTTGCGTGCGGAGGTGCGAAAGGCTGATGTGGCCTGACTACGGGCTGATTATGCCGGTGGCGGCACGTAACCCATTGCCTGGTCGGCGCCTTCGCCGAAGAAATGCTTTTCCATCTGCGTCGCCAGGTATTTGCGTGCGCGGTCGTCGGCCAGGTTCAGGCGGTTCTCGTTGATCAGCATCGTTTGATGCTTCAGCCATCCCTGCCAGGCCTCTTTCGAGACCGACAGGTACAGCTTCTTGCCCATTTCGCCTGGGACCGGCGGGAAATCCAGGCCTTCGGCTTCCTTGTTCAGTTTGATGCAGTGGACAGTGCGGGCCATCGTGTACTCCTGTTATTCGTGACAGTCTAAAACCGGTATTATAGAGTCTTGATCAGGACCTGTGATCGGCGCTGCCAGTTATACATGTGTTGCCGGTCTTTTGGCAGGTCGTCCACGGTGGCCGGCACGAAGCCGCGCTTCTTGAACCAGTGCGACGTGCGCGTGGTCAGCACGAACAATTTGGTCAGCCCGGCCGCCCGGGCGCGGTTTTCCATGTGCTTCAGGATGCGCTCGCCGTCGCCCTGGGTCTGGGCGTCCTGGCTCACCGTCAGGCAAGCCATCTCGCCCATCTTCGATTCAGGGAACGGATACAGCGCCGCGCAGCCGAAGATCACGCCGTCGTGGTCGATCACCGAGAACTGGTCGATCTCGCGCTCGATCAGCTCGCGGCCCCGGTAGACCAGGGTGCCGTCCGCTTCGAGTGGCTCGATCAGCTTGATAATTCCGCCGACGTCCTCAATTGTGGCCTGGCGCAGGCTTTCCAGGTTCTCGTGGCTGATCATGGTGCCCACGCCGTCGTGGGTGAACACCTCGAGCAGGGCCGAGCCGTCCATCTCGTAAGGGATGATGTGGGCACGGTCGACGCCGGCGTTGCAGGCCTTGATCGCGTGCTGCATGTAGAACGCGGCCGGGTCGGACAGGAAGCCGGCCTGCAGCACGGCTTCGGCCATGTGCGACGACAGCTCGCGCAGCTCGGCGCCGCCGGCGTCCGTCAGCAGCGGCGCTTCGGTGATGAAGATCAGCTTGTCGGCATGCAGGGCGATCGCGGCCGACGCCGCGACGTCTTCCATGGTCAGGTTGAAGATCTCGCCGGTCGGCGAGAAGCCCAGCGGCGACAGCAGCACCAGGTTGTCCTCGGTCTGCAGGATCGGGTGGATTTTTTCGGCGGCGATCTTGCGCGTCACGCCGGTCAGTTCGAAATCGACGCCGTCGATCACGCCCAGCGGGCGGGCGACGACGAAGTTGCCCGAGACGATGCTGATCTGGGCGTTCGACATCGGCGTGTTGGGCAGGCCCTGGCTGAAGGCGGCCTCGATGTCGAGGCGCAGTTCGCCGGCGGCTTCTTTGGCGCATTCCAGCGCGGCGGTGTCGGTGACGCGCACGCCGTTGTGGAAGCGCCCCTCGACGTTGCGCAGCGCCAGCTGTTCGGCCACCTGCGGCCGCGAACCGTGCACCAGTACGATGCGGATGCCGAGGCCGACCAGCAGGGAGAGATCTTGCGCCAGCACCGGCAGGGCGCCGGCGGCGACCAGTTCGCCCGGGAAGGCGACCACGAAGGTCTTGCCACCGAACGCATGAATATATGGCGCGACCGAGCGCAGCCACTGGACGAATTGGGTAGGAGTTTCCATTTGCCGCATTATAATTCGCTGCGCGTTGTGCGCACCAAATCCTTGTAAAATCAATGTCTGAACAGAGTAACAAGCCTTCGCCACAGCCGGCGCGCGACGCGAGCGCCACCGCCAACGCAACCAGTGCAGCAGCGCCGGCCGAACGCCGGCCACGCCGTGCTCGAGGCGAGCCGGGCGAGCCGCGTCCACGCCAGGAACGTGCGCCGCGCGAAGAAGCGCCGGTTGTGCGTAACCCGCTGCCGCCGATCACCTTCCCCGAAGACCTGCCGGTGTCGGGCCGGCGCGCCGAGATCGCCAGGGCGATTGCAGAGAACCAGGTGGTCATCGTCTCGGGCGAGACCGGTTCGGGCAAGACGACCCAGCTGCCGAAGATCTGCCTGGAACTGGGCCGTGGCGGCCGTGGGCTGATCGGCCACACCCAGCCGCGCCGTATCGCCGCGTCGTCGACCGCCAAGCGCATCGCGCAGGAACTCGGCTCGCCGCTGGGCGAACACGTGGGCTTCAAGGTGCGCTTCAACGACACCCTGCAGAAGGGCGCCTCGGTCAAGCTGATGACCGACGGTATCCTGCTGGCCGAAACGCAGACCGACCCGCTGCTGCGCAACTACGACACGATCATCATCGACGAGGCGCATGAACGCAGCCTGAACATCGACTTCCTGCTCGGCTACCTCAAGCAGTTGCTGCCGCGCCGTCCCGACCTGAAGATCATCATCACCTCGGCGACGATCGACGCCGAGCGCTTCGCGCGTCACTTCGCCGCCAACGACAGGCCGGCGCCGGTGATCGAGGTGTCGGGCCGCCTGTACAAGGTCGAGGTGCGCTATCGTCCGATCGACCGCGATCCGGTCGCTGGCGCCGGGGTCGATCCGACCAGGCCGCTGCCGAAGGCCCAGGCCGCGCGCGAGAAGCGCGACCTGATGGACGGCGTGGTCGATGCCGTCGATGAGCTGTGCCGCCTCGGTTCGGGCGACGTGCTGGTGTTCCTGCCGGGCGAGCGCGAGATCCGCGACTGCGCCGAGGCGCTGCGCAAGCACCATCCGCCGCACGTCGACATCCTGCCGCTGTTCGCGCGCCTGTCGGTCGAGGAGCAGGACCGCGTGTTCCGCCCCAGCGGCAACGCGCGCCGCATCGTATTGGCCACCAACGTGGCCGAGACGTCCCTGACGGTGCCGGGCATCCGCTACGTGGTCGACACGGGGCTCGCGCGCGTGAAACGCTACAGCTTCAGGAACAAGGTCGAGCAGCTGCAGGTCGAGCCGATCGCGCAGTCGGCCGCCAACCAGCGCGCCGGCCGTTGCGGCCGCGTGGCCGACGGCGTCTGCATCCGCCTGTTCGAGGAAGACGATTTTCTCAAGCGTCCGAAATTCACCGAGCCCGAGATCCTGCGTTCGTCGCTGGCGGCCGTCATCCTGCGCATGAAATCCCTGCGCCTGACCGATGTCGAGACCTTCCCCTTCATCGAGGCACCGCAGGGCCGCGCGATCGCCGACGGCTACCAGCTGCTGCAGGAAGTCGGCGCGGTCGACGACAATAATGAACTGACGCCATTGGGCCGCAAGCTGGCCAAGCTGCCGCTCGACCCGCGCGTGGGCCGCATGATCCTGGCCGCGCTCGACAACCACTGCTTGAGCGAGATGCTGATCGTGGCCTCGGCGCTGTCGACGCAAGACCCGCGCGACCGCCCGATCGAATACCAGCAGCAGGCTGACGAGAAGCACAAGAAGTTTGCCGACGAAAAATCCGAATTCCTCGGTTACCTGAAGATCTGGGCCTGGTTCGAGGACGCGATCGCGCACAAGAAGACCAACCGCCAGTTGCAGGACAACTGCCGCGCCAACTTCCTGTCGCAGCTGCGCCTGCGCGAATGGCGCGACGTTCATTCACAGCTCTTGACCATCGTGCGCGAGCAGGGCTGGCGCCTGAATGAAAGCCCCGCTACCTATGAACAGCTGCATCTGGCGCTGCTCACCGGTTTACTCGGCAATATCGGCTTCAAGTCCGAGGACGAGCAGGGCGGCGTGTACCTTGGTGCGCGCGGCATCAAGTTCCATATCTGGCCCGGCTCCACGCTGGGCAAGAAGGCGGGACGCTGGGTGATGGCGGCTGAACTGGTCGAGACCACGCGCCTGTATGCGCGCACCATCGCCCAGATCCAGCCCGACTGGGTCGAGAAGATCGGCGGCCACCTCCTCAAGAAATCGTGGGGCGAGCCGCGCTGGGAGAAGAAACAGGCGCAAGTGACGGCGCTCGAGCGCGCGACGCTGTACGGCATCGTCATCTATGGCGGCCGGCGCATCAACTACGGCCAGCGCAACCCGGTCGAGGCGCGCGAGATCTTCATCCGCGACGCGCTGGTGGCGGGCGACTACGAGACCCGGCTGCCGTTCTACATCCATAACCACAAGCTGGTGAAGGACATCGAGAACCTCGAGCACAAGTCGCGCCGCCAGGACGTGCTGGTCGACGACCAGCTGATTGCGGCCTTCTACGACAGCGAGATCCCGAGGGACATCGTCAACGGCGCCGGTTTCGAGAAGTGGTACAAGGACGCGGCGCGCGACAATCCGAAGCTGCTCTACCTGAACCGCGAAGAGCTGATGCGGCACGAGGCGGCCGGCGTCACCACCGAGCTGTTCCCGAAGACGATGGTCGTTACCGGCATCGAGATGGGGCTGACGTACCACTTCGAGCCGGGCAGCGTGCGCGATGGCGTCACGCTCGCCGTGCCGCTGTTCGCGCTGAACCAGATTCCCCAGGAGCGGCCGGCCTGGCTGGTGCCCGGCATGATCAAGGAAAAGGTGCATCTGCTGCTCAAATCCCTGCCGCAGAAGCTGCGCCGCCACTGCGTGCCGCTGCCGGAGTACGCGGGCAAGTTCGTGGACCGCATCCATGCAGCGGGCGCCTTCGGGCGCGGCGACCTGGTCGACGTGCTGATCATGGACGTGCGCGCGCAGACCGGCGTGGCGGTGCGTACCGCGGACTTCAAGATCGAGACGCTGCCGGCGCATATGTTCATGAACTTCAAGGTCATCGACGAGCATGGCCGCCAGCTGGACATGGGGCGCAATCTCTCGACCCTGCAGGCCGAGCTGGGCGGACAGGCGCGCCAGAGCTTCCAGAAGATGGCGGAGGCGACACCAGGCGCGGCCAACGCGCGTGCCCAGGCCGCGCGGCCGGTGGCGGCGCCGCCTGGCGCGCCACCTGCACCCGCAGGCAAGGGAAAGGGCGGTGCGCCGCAGGCCGCGCCGGCGGCCGCAGGTGGGCAAGCCGCGGTGCACGAAGCCGCATCCGGCCGCCAGCACACGGGCCTTACCAGCTGGACCTTCGGCGAATTGCCGGAACTGCTGGAGATCAACCAGGGCAAGCTGACCTTGATCGGCTTCCCGGCATTGGTCGACAAGGGCACGCATTGCGACCTGGAGGTGTTCGACGATCCGAACGTGGCCGCGCGTACCCACCGCGTGGGCCTGCGCCGGTTGTTCGCGCTGCAGTTCAAGGAACAGCTCAAGTTCGCCGAGAAGAACATCCCCGGCCTGCAGGGCATGGGCATGCAGTTCATGAACATCGGCTCGCAAGAAGACTTGCGCGACCAGATCGTGGCCAAGGCGATCGACATCGCCTGCCTGCAGGATCCGCTGCCGGTTGATGCGGCGTCGTTCAACCAGCGCCGTGACCAAGGCAAGGGCCGTATCGGCCTGCTCATCAACGAGGTGGCGCGCCTGGCCGGACAGATCCTGGGCGAGTACCACGGCCTGCCCAAGCGCGTGCAGAGCCTGCCCTCGGCAGTGTCGGCGGACATCATGGCGCAGTTGCAGGCGCTGGTGCACAAGCGCTTCATCGCCGACAACGAGTACAGCCAGCTGGCGCACTTCCCGCGCTACCTGAAGGCGATCAACGTGCGTCTCGAGAAACTGCGCGGTAATCCATCGCGCGATGCGCAGCTGATGGCCGAATGGCAGAACGCGGCGAGCCAGTTCCAGCGCACGCTCAAGAATATGGCGGGCAAGAACAACGATCCGCGCATGATCGAGTTCAGGTGGATGCTGGAAGAGCTGCGCGTGTCGCTGTTCGCGCAGGAGCTGCGCACGCCGATGCCGGTGTCGGCCAAGCGGCTGCAGAAGGTGTGGGAGTCGATGTTGCGGTGATTGTGATCGACCTGTCCTTGCCCATGTCGACCCGTATCCTGTAGAACGACGTCATTCCGCAGGCGGGAATGACGTCTCGAGGGCGCGGGGCGAACAAGACGTTATCGCTGAGCGGAGGATCGCGGCACCGCACCGGCACAAACTCCTTGTGGTTTCGCACGCATGTGCTAAAGTTCTGGCATGAATACCACCGCCAAGAGCGAAGCTACCTATGCTGCCATCCTCGATGCCGCGGTCGGGATGGCGTCGACCGACGGCATCGGCCGCCTGTCGCTGGGCGAGCTGTCCAAGCGCACCGGCATCAGCAAGAGCGGCGTCTTTTCGCGTGTCGGCTCGCTCGAGGCCTTGCAAGCGGCCGTGCTCGACGAGTACGACCGCCGCTTTTCCGACGAGGTCTTCCTGCCGGCGCTGCAATCGCCGCGCGGCTTGCCGCGCCTGTCCGCGCTCGTCAACCTGTGGCTCAGGAAGATCGCCGGAGAAACCGCGCGCGGCTCCTGCCTCTACACCGCGGGCGCCTTTGAATTCGACGACATCCCGATGCCGCATCCGCTGCGCGAGCGCATCGAGGCGGGCGTGGTGCGCTGGCGCGCGTCGATCCGCAAGACGGTGCTGCAGGCGATGCAAGCCGGGCACCTGCGGCCCGACACCGAACCCGAACAACTGGTATTCGAGATCTACAGCCTCGTGATCGGCGTGATGCACGATGCCCGCTTCCTGCGCGACGAAGGTGCACCCAAGCGGGCGCAGCGCGCGTTCAACCGCCTCATTTCTACCTACCGAAGTTTCAGCGACCTGGAATAAGGTCACGGCCGGGCCATGCCCGGCTTTTTTTGATGTATTTTCGCACATCCGTGCGAAATAGGGTTTTTCACAAGGAGTCGATCATGTCCGGATTATGGTTACTGGTGGTGCCCCTGGCCGGCCTGGCAGGGTATCTGGTACGCGACGCCGTGCGCAGGGTTCCGCGCTCGAACGAGGATTTCGTGTTCTGCTGAACGGCTGGCGCGGCGCTGGTGATGGCGGGAGGGGACGGCGGGAGGGACGGCGGGAGGGACGGCGGGAGGGACGGCGGGAGGGACGGCGGGTGCGCCGCCCTCTCGCATCACGGCATGACGCCCGGCCTCAACCGATATTGCTGCCCCGGAGCCGGCTGATATCCGCATCGTCGCCCAGGTTGCCGGCGCGCGGGTCGGTGCTGCTCCCCGGTCCCTGGTTCGCCCGCGAATCGCCCATGCCGGCGCCCGCGTCGCCCAGGCTGCCGGACCCGGCATGCGCCGAACCCATGCTCGCGCCTGCTGTGCCGCCGGCATAGGTGCTGCTGCCGGTGCCGGCGCCGCCCACCATGCCGCCCGTCGGCACGCCCGGCCCCATGGTCGGCGCGCCCGAACGGTTCGGGTCGGTGCCATAGAAACTATGGATGCCGCTCGCCCAGGAGAGGTCGCTCATGTCCGGCCAGGCGTCCTTGTCGAAGCCCGGCGCCGACTTGAGGCGGTCCTTGTCGACGTTGAGCACGAAGCGGTGGTTGACGGTGTCGAGATGCAGTGCCTGCCAGGGCACGGCGAACAGCTTTTCGCCGACGCCCAGGAAGCCGCCGAAGGCCAGCACGGCATACGCCACCTGGCCGGTCTGCATGTCGAGCATGATTTCCTTGATGTCGCCCAGGTCTTCCTCGGCGGCGTTGACGACGCTGTCGCCGATCAAGGTGTCGGCGCCCATCAGGGACGGTCCCGGACCCGAATTCTTGCTGTCCTTGTAGATGCCGTATTTATCGCGATCTGCGTAGCCCATATGTTCCTCCTTGTCTATTGACGTTGCGAACAATGCGACAGTCATCCCAACTGAGGCAGACCATCGCCCTACGAAGGGATCATGATAGGACGCTCGCGGTTCGAGGCGCGCGCGCTAGCGTCCGGCGGCCTGGGCGCTATGCGAGGCAGCGCACAGATCAGCCAGCGAGGTATGGCTAATCTGCCAAGCTATGTCTAGGAGGAAAATGAGATGACGGTCATTTCACGTTGCACCAACGCCGGCCCACTTGGCCAGCTGATCCGTACTCGGTCATTTGCTTCGCTGCTGGCGCGCCTGCTGCGTCGCGCTTGAGCCATCCGCCCGGCAGCGCGTGGCGGATTGGCAATCCCATGCATAAGTGAACGCTTACGGCTGTCCGCCGCCGCCCGCCGCGCCATAGACGTGGCCGGTGGTATAGCTTGCCTCGTCCGACGCCAGCGTGACGTAGATCGTCGCCAGCTCGGCCGGCTGGCCCGGACGCTTCATCGGCGTCTCTTCCCCGAACTTCTGGCGACCCTCCGGTGAGTTGCCGCCCGCCAACTGCAGCGGCGTCCACACCGGCCCTGGCGCCACCGCATTCACCCGGATTCCCTTGGCCGCCATCTGCTTGGCCAGCGACTTGGTGAACGCCACCTCGAAGGCCTTGGTGCCTGAATAGTCGAGCAGTTTCTCGGGCGGATCGTAGGCTGTCTGCGACGCGGTATTGATGATGGCGGCGCCGGCCGACATGTGCGGGATCGCCGCCTTGGTGATCCAGAACACCGCATAGACATTGGTCTTGATGGTCCAGTCGAACTGCTCGCTGGTGATGTCGAGGATCGAGTCGTTGTTTTGCTGGCGCGCGGCGTTGTTGACCAGGATGTCCAGGCCGCCCAGTTCGCGCACCGCCGTCTCCACCAGCTTCTTGCAGAAGGCCTCGTCGCGAATATCGCCGGGGATGGCGACCGCCTTGCGGCCGGCATCGCGGATCAGCTGGATGACTTCGCGCGCATCCGGTTCCTCGGCCGGCAGGTAGCCGATGGCGACGTCGGCGCCTTCGCGCGCATAGGCGATCGCGGCGGCGCGGCCGATGCCCGAGTCGCCGCCGGTGATCAGGGCCTTGCGTCCCGCCAGGCGGCCACTGCCGCGATAGGTGGTTTCGCCATGGTCGGGGCGCGGCGTCATCTTGCTGGCCAGGGCCGGCCAGGGCTGGTCCTGCTTGGGGAAGGGCGGCCGTGGATAGCGCTTGGCCGCTTCGCGCGCGGCGCCCGGCGCCGGCTGGTTGCCGCCTCCGGCCTGCTGGGCAAGGGCCGGGACGGCGGCGGCCGACGCGGCCACGCCGGCGGCGACGGTACTGACGAAACGGCGGCGCGACGGGGTCACGCCTTCTGGCTTCTGGTCTTCCGAACTCATGTTCGCTCCTTGATGGTGTGGGAGGCCGCCGGTTGGCGGTCCATCGGTGGCAAGGATGTTATTCGTTATCGAAACGGCATGGAACACGGTAGCTTGCAGGCAAGAGTGAAGACCAGACTGTTGTAACGGCATGCGTTGCCCGCGGAAAAGAAGTGTTCTGGGGTAACATTTCGCCTTTACCGATTTTGTGTGCCCATGGCGATCATCCGAGCCCTTCTTGCCATTCTCCTGCTGGCGCTGTTCCCCCTTGCCTGGGCTGTCCAGCCCGACACGCAGCCCGCTACCATTGCGGCGGCGGCCCAGCCGGCCGTGCGCGCCGATTTCACGGTCGCCACCCGCAGGGTCTTCGCGTTCCGTGCGACGCTGGCCGGCCACGCGCCGCAAGACCGCCTCGAGGCGGCCCAGCGGCGCCTGGACCGGGTCCTGGCAGGCAAGGGCCCGCAGCGTACGGCGGTCAGGCGGTTGGCGGAGGGCAGCCAGGTGCTGCTCGACGGCGCGCCGCTGTTCCTGGTGACGCCGGGCGACATCAACGCGCTGGCCGGCGACACGCCGCAGGACGTGGCCGAGGACAGCGCGCAAAAACTGGAGCGCGCCCTGGCCGCGCGCCGCGAGGCGGGCGACCCGCGCGTGCTGGTCGAAGCGGCGGCGCTGTGCGTCGCCGCCACCCTGGCGTATGTGTTCGTGCTGCGCGCGCTGGTGGCCTTGCGCAGCGCCGTCAAGAGCCGCTTCGAGCGCCTGCTCGGCGTGCGGCTGGCGCGGGTGAGCTTTCGCAATGTGCGCCTGCTCGACGCCCAGCTCTACGTCGGCTTCCTGCGCCAGGTGACGATGGCGGTGGTGTGGAGCCTGCGCCTGCTGGCCACCTATATCTGGATCAGCTTCCTGCTCGGTGAATTCGCCTACACCCGCAGCTGGGGCGAGTGGCTCAAGGGCTACCTGGTCGAGCTGGCGGTCGGGATCGGCCAGTCGATGGCGGCCGCGATTCCCGGCCTGCTGGTGGTGCTGGTGATCGCGGCGCTGGCGCGCCTGGTGATGCTGACCGCGGCCTCGGTGTTCAAGCGGGTCGAGAGCGGCGAACTGCAGGTCGGCTGGCTGGACCGGGACACGGCGGCGCCGACCCGGCGCCTGGTCAACCTGGTGATCGGGCTGTTCGCGCTGGCGATGTCCTATCCCTACCTGCCGGGATCGCACACCGCCGCCTTCCAGGGCGTGACGGTGCTGGCCGGCCTGATGGTGTCGATCGGCGCCTCGAGCATCGTCGCCCAGGGCGCGGCGGGCCTGATCCTGATGTACACCCGCTCGCTGCGCAAGGGAGAATATGTGCGCGTGGGCGACAAGGAGGGCACGGTGGTCGACATGGGCATGTTCGAGACGCGCCTGCGCACCGGCAGCGGCGAAGAGGTCCTGATGCCGAACGCCTGGGTGCTGTCGAACACCACCAGCAATTTTTCGCGCGATGGGGTGGGCGACGACGGTTTCGTCACCGAGGTCAAGGTGACGCTCGCCTACGAGACGCCGTGGCGCACGGTGCACGGGTTGCTGGAGCAAGCGGCCGCGGCAACGCCAGGGATCGCAGCCGACCCGAAGCCTTTCATCGTGCAGTCGGCGCTGTCGGATTTCTACATCGAGTACCGGCTGTGCGCCCATTCGCCGGCGGCCAGCCCGCGTGCGCGGGCCGAGGTGCGCAACAGCCTGCACCAGAGCGTGCTGGACGTGTTCGATGCGGCCGGTGTCGGGCTGACGTCGTCGCACTTCCATCGCGTTACCGTGACGGAAAGGCTGGCCTGATGCAAAAAACGGGTGACCGGCCATGCCGGATCACCCGTTCTTGCTGGTACTGCCAGTTCGCCTGGATCAGTCGACGGTCGCGCCGCTGTCCTTGACGATCTTCGACCACTTGGCGCTTTCGGCCTGGACGAACTTGGCGAAGTTCTCAGGCGAATCGCCCACGAACTCGGTGCCGGTGTCGGCCAGCACGCGCTGGAAGTCGGGCTGCTTCATGACTTTCTGCGATTCGGCATTGATCTTGTCGACGATGGCCTTCGGGGTCTTGGCCGGCACGAACAGGCCGTACCAGGCGTAGGACTCGATGTTCAGGCCCGCTTCGGCGAAGGTCGGCACGTCCGGCAGCAGCGGCGAGCGCTTGTTGCCCGAGATGGCGATCGGCTTCACCTTGCCGCTCTTGATGTGCGGCATGATCGCGATGGTGGAGTCGAACATGACCGGGATATGGCCGCCCAGCAGGTCGGAAATCGCCGGGGCCGAGCCCTTGTACGGCACGTGCACCATGTCGAGCTTGGTCACGCCGCGGAACAGTTCGCCGGTCAGGTGCTGCGGGGTGCCGTTGCCGGCCGACGCATACGAGAACTGGCCGTTCTTCGACTTGATGTGGGCCAGCAGTTCCTTGACGTTCTTGGCAGGGACCGATGGGTGGGCGACCAGCACCAGCGGCGCGCGCAGCAGGTTGGTGACCGGAATCAGGTCTTTCGACGGCTCGAAGGCCATCTTCTTGTACAGGCTCGGGTTGATCACGATCGGCGCGCTCGAGGTGATCAGGAGGGTCTGGCCGTCTGGTTTGGCGCGGGTCACGGCCAGGGTGCCGATATTGCCGCCGCCGCCGCCGCGGTTATCGATCACGAACGATTGTTTCAGGCCTTCGGTCAGGCCTTTCGCCAGCGGACGCGCCGCGATGTCGGACGGGCCGCCGGCCGGCCATGGCACGACCACGGTCACGTTGCCGGTCGGCCAGTTCTGGGCGAAGGCGCTGGTGGAGAGAACGGTTGCTGCGAGGGCGAAGACGAGGGATTTTCCTTTGGACGGGAAGACTCGCATGGTTTTGTCACCTATATAGTTGATTATGTTGCGAATTATTCGCGAATTTTAGATAACCTGCCGAAGCGATTTTACACGAATGGTCATGCGGATTGCGTACGTAGTAGTACGTGCAGCGCGCCTGCCCCATAGGTGCCGCCGGTCTTTGCGTCCGAAGGCTGAAATGGAATATACAGGCTTTTTCGTGGCTGGCGCCATCCTGTCCGGCCAGCCGCGGCAACGGCTTGAGCGCTCACGGGCTGGCGCGAGACAGCGCTTCCCACACGATATGGGGCGTCCATCCGGTGGCGCTCAAGGTCGCCTGCATGACGGCGGCCGCGTTCTCTTTCGCCGTATTGAGTACGCTGGGCTGGCTGCAGGCCGCCTGCACCGCCTTTTGCGCCGACGCCAGCGCGTTGTTCATCGCCGTGGTGCGGGTCTGGGCCGAAGGGATGAAGGCTTGCAGTCCCTGCTCGGTAACCGCGTAGAAGTACGAGCCGCCGCGGGCGCGCGTTTCGTGATTGAGGCGTGCCTGCAGCGGGGCGGGCGGCGGCAGCACGATGCTCAAGGTGCGCGCGCGTTCGTCGATGTCTTCGTAGCGCGCCTGGCGCAGGTCGGTCGCGACCGTGCAATCGCCGCGCGCGACCAGCAGCACGCGGGTGCTGCCCAGGCGCACCTCCCATTGCGACCACGGGATGTCGACGGCGTTGGGCTGCGTGAACTCGATGACGTCCGAATAGTTCATCCTGAGCGAGACCAGGTGGCCCATCTTTTCCAGCGACACCAGCGGCGGCGGGGGCGTCTCCTGCTCGGCCGGCTTCTTGATGAAGGCAAAGGTGATGGCGGCTGCCATGACGGCGACGAGCAGGATCGGCAGGTGTTGCGGTGATTTCATGGACGGCGGTCGCTTACATGGGCTGAAAACCCGGCAAGTCTACTGGATGATCGCGCCGGCCGCCGCCAGCCTGCGCAATGCATGGTCGCCTCGGGCATAATGCTCGCCAAAGGAGGCATCATGAGCGTTCTTACCGATGCAGCAATCCTCGCATCCTGGTCGCGCAACGCGAATCCATGGACCAGCGCAGTGCGCGGCGGCGATATCGAAAGCCGCACCTTGGTGACCAACGCGGCCATCGTCGATGCGGTGCGCGCGCATACGCCACGTACCGGCGTCGATCTCGGCTGCGGCGAAGGCTGGCTGGTGCGCGCGCTGCCAGAAGTGCGGATGGTCGGGGTGGATGCGGTCGATGGCCTCGTCGAGCAGGCGCGCGCCGCCGGCGGCGGTGACTTCCGCGTGCTGTCGTACGAACAGATCGCGGCCGGCGAACTGGCGCTGTCGGTCGACGTCGCCATCGCCAATTTCTCGTTGATCGGCAAGGAAGCGGTCGAGGGCCTGTTCGCCGCCGCGCCGAGCTATCTGCGCAAGGGCGGGAAGCTGGTCGTGCAAACCGTGCATCCCGTGATGGCTTGCGGCGACGCGCCCTATGCCGATGGCTGGCGCGCCGGCAGCTGGGCCGGTTTCAGCGACGACTTCCAGGATGCGCCGCCCTGGTACTTCCGCACGATCTCGAGCTGGATCGCGCTGTTCGAGACGCACTGCCTGCGCGTTCTCGAGATGCGCGAGCCGCTGCATCCGCGCACCGGCAAGCCGGTGTCGCTGATCCTGGTGGGGGAACTATCCGAACAGGCGCCGGTCAGCGCAGCAGCTTGAGCCCCGGCGGCAGCGCATCGCCCAGCAGGCGCGTCTCGACGGCCTGGTCCAGCTCCACCACTTCGCGCACCATCGCCGTCCACATCGGCGGCGCGCCGCTCGCGGCCAGGCGCCGCAGCACGTCCGCGCGCATTTCCTCGCTGATATCGCGCGAGCGGTCGCCCGTCATGCGCGCAATGTGGGCGGCGGCGAAGCCGGCCGGTTCCACCTTGCGCCAGTCGAGTTGCAGGAGGGTGCGCAGCCAGGTCTCGGCCACGTCGGGCGGCGCCACTTCGTGGGCGCT
Organism: Telluria sp. RT2P19; assembly: GCF_059685725.1. Lineage (NCBI taxonomy): Bacteria > Pseudomonadati > Pseudomonadota > Betaproteobacteria > Burkholderiales > Oxalobacteraceae > Telluria > Telluria sp. RT2P19. The sequence continues at coordinate 46,217 of NZ_JCASIL010000021.1, read as the reverse complement.
CGACTGGAACGACTGGCGCGCGCCGACGCGGCCCAGGGCCCACAGGTAGCGGCCATGGCGCGCCATGGCGCGCGCATCGAGCTTGCCGGTGGAAGGGATGTCGTCGATCTGGCCCAGCAGCCATGCGCCGATTTCCGCCTTGTAGGCCGACGGGATGCGCTCGAGCGAGGCGCCGACGCGCAGCATGTCCTCTTCGCTGCCGTCGACCAGGGTGACGGGACGGCGTCCGCGTTCGGATTCATCGGCCTGCAGGTTGAAGGCGAAATCGTCCAGCACGCGCAGTTGCGCCTCAAGCGACAGGCCGCCCGCGACGCGCCGCCACAAGGTCCACCACTCGGCGCGCACCTGGCTGTCCTTGTGGTGCTGGACGCCGCCCTCGAACATCGCCCACAACTGTTCCATGCGCCATTCGTCGAGCGGATGGCCGAAGCCGGGACGCAGGCTGTAGCCGGCCAGGTTCAGCCAGGCGCGCTCGTGCTCGACCGAGCGGCGCCGGCCCTTCGCGCGCGCCAGCAGCGCGTCGAACAGGCGCCGCAGAAGGGGCGTGGTCCAGCGTTCGCGCGCGCCCAGCAGGTGTTCCAGGCCGGCGCGCAATTGCTTGACTTCCTTCGGGTCGACCTGTTTCGAGCGGGCGCCGAACACGCGCTCGATCTTGTCGATCGCGGCGTCGAGTTCGAGTGGCAGCGCTTCGTCCTGCGCCTCGCTGCCTTCGTCGTCGTTGTCATTGCTGCGCAGCTGGAAGGCGAGCTGCCAGCGCCGGCTCCCGTCCTCGGCGACGCAATGCACGTCGAGCGTGCCGACTTCGCTCAGGGTCGTCACCAGTCGCACCGGGACCTCGGTCGGGGCGCCGCGCGCGGCGCGCAGCACGGTGGCGATTGCCGGCAGGCGCACCACGTCGGAGGTGTCCAGGTCGACCAGGTCGCCAGCTTGCGGCGGGGCGCCGCTGTCGGCGATGGTCGATACCAGGTGGAAGCGCACCGGTCGGCCCACGCGCAGCGCGAAGCTGCGATCGGCCAGCGCCACCTCGACCGCGGCGGGTGTGCCGCGCGGGAGCAGGCACACGGTGCGCAGCCGGTCTGTCCGGGCCTCGCCATCGAGCAGCAGATAGTAGCTGCGCGCGGCGCCGCTCTCGATGGCCGGGGCCAGGCCCTGGCGCGCCAGCGTATAGGCGACGGCGCCGCGGGCGACGGCGATGTCGGGGTTCTCGTTGTGCAGGACGCGCACTGGCTGGCTATTGTCCTCCTTGCGCCATGCCGTCAAGGTATCGACCAGCCGCTGCGCCAATGCCGCGCCGCGAAATACGCCGCCGTTGAGCAGGATGGTGTCGGGTACCGGCGGCATGCCGTCGTCAGGCAGGCCGAGCGCCGAGCGCGCGGCGGCGGCGTGCTGGCGCAGGAAGCCCGCCAGGTGGCGCGTGACGGCCGGGTCGCTCGCATACGGCAGGCCGAATTCGACGATCCCCGCGCGCGCGCGTTTCGCCTCCTCGCGCGCCGCGTTGAGCGGGAAGAAGCCGTCCAGCACGATGCGTTCGATGTCCTCGCGCCGCAAGTCGGCCTTGCGGCTGGCACCGATCAGGCGGCTGCCGGCGCCGAGCAGGGTGACGCTGACGTGGCCAGGTGCATCGTCGGCCAGCAGCCGTTCTTTCGCGGCGCGGCAGCGTTCGGTGAGCTGGGCCAGGCGCGCGCTCGACAGGCGGGTGCGCGTGGCGTCTTCGCCGGCTTGTTCGGCCATGCGCGCTTCGACCAGGTGGGCCAGCGCCAGGTCCATATTGTCGCCGCCCAGGATCAGGTGGTTGCCCACGCCGATGCGGGTCAGCGTCGGCTCGCCATCCCTGGCTTCGACCTTGACCAGGCTGAAGTCGGTGGTGCCGCCGCCGACGTCGGCCACCAGCACCAGGCGCGCGTCACCCAGGTCTTGCTGCAAATTCGCGCGATGGCGGTACAGCCAGTCGTACAGCGCGGCCTGCGGTTCTTCGAGCAGGCGCACGTCCGGCAGGCCGGCCTGCTTCGCCGCCTCCAGCGTCAGCGCACGCGCGCCTTCGTCGAACGAGGCGGGGACCGTGAGCACGATCTGCTGGCGCTCCAGCGGCTGCTTGGGGAAGCGGGTGTTCCAGGCGGCGCGCAGGTGCGCCAGGTAGCTGGCGCTGGCCACCACCGGCGACACCTTGGGCACCTCGCTATCGGCGCCCCAGGGCAGGATCGGCGCCATGCGGTCGACGCCGGTATGCGACAGCCAGCTCTTGGCGCTGGCCACCAGGCGTCCCGGCGTGGCCGCGCCGAGCACGCGCGCCAGGCGGCCGAGCGCGACGTGCTCGATGCCGGCGACGTCTGGTGTATTCCAGGGTAGTTGCAGTTCACCGGGCGCGAGTTCATCCGCGCCCGGGTGGTAGCGCATCGATGGCAGCAGCGGCGCGCCGGCGACTTCGCCGGGGGCCACCAGCTGGTCGATCGGGAACAGCTCGATCGCGCCCTTGCCATCGCGGGCAAAGGCCAGCACCGTATTCGTGGTGCCAAGATCGATGCCTACCAGGTACGTCACTGTACGTCGGAAGCAGTACGAACGTCGAACTCGACCTTCCAGCGCTGGCCGTCACGGGCGACAGCGGCCAGCTCCAGCGTGCCGGCATCGGTTGCCAGCGCGTGCAGCTTGACCTGCACGACGTCGCCGGCGACGCGGCCTTCGGCCGGCAGCGTGGCCTGGATCTCGTTGAGCTCCTGCAGCTCGTCAGGGCCCCAGAATTCGAGCACCTCGCCGATACGGTCCTGGCGACGCACGGTCGAACCGAAGAAGCGGAAGGTGACGGGTTCGCCGATCACCAGGCCGAATTCCTGGCCCGGCAGTTCGAGTTCGCTGCCTTCTTCCATGCCGAACGGCGCCACGCACAGCGCTTCCAGCGGCGGCTCCATGCCGGGAATCGCCGGCATCGACGACTCGACGCCGACATAATAGGAGCGCGCCGTGCCGCCGCGGATGCGCACGCCGCCGCCGCGCCGCGCGTAGCTGAAATAGGCGGCGCCGCGGGCGACGGCCAGATCGAGATCGGCGCCTTCGAGCATGCGCGCCGGTTCAGCGCCTTCCATGTACAGCCAGTCGTTGATGGTGTCCATCACGCGCTGGGCCAGGATGCTCGATTTGAACACGCCGCCGTTGAACAGCACCGCGCTCGGATGCAGGAAGGTGTGTTCCGCATTGACGCGGCCCTGGAAACCTTCGAGTTCGGCGGTGGCGCCGGCCTGGCGCGCCAGGAAGGCGGCCAGGTGGCGCGTGATCGCCGCGTCCTGCGCATACGGCAGGCCGAGCTGGGTCAGGCCGGCGCGGGCGCGCACGGCAGGGCGTGCGGACGCTTCCACGCGCGGGAAGAAACCGTCCGTGATGAAGGACGTGACTTCCTCGCGCGTGAGTTCGGTGCGGATCGAACCGCCGATCAGCTTCGAGCCGCGGCTTGGCACCACGATCGGCCAGGTGGTCGCGTTGGGGTCGGCCAGCAGGTGTTCCTTGGCGCTGCGGCAGCCGTAGGTGAGGGAGCGCATCTGCCAGGCGTCGAGTTGCGTGCCGTTGGTGGCGAGTTTGCGCGCCACGAAGTGGGCCAGCGCCAGGTCCATATTGTCGCCGCCCAGCAGGATATGGTCGCCCACCGCCACGCGGTGCGGTTCGAGCTTGCCGTCGCGCTCGAGGATCGCGATCAGCGAGAAGTCGCTGGTGCCGCCACCGACGTCGACCACCAGGATGATGTCGCCCGGCTGCACTTGCTTGCGCCAGCGGCCGCCGCTGCCCTGGATCCAGCTGTACAGGGCCGCTTGCGGCTCTTCGAGCAAGGTCGGGGCGAAACCGGCCTGGCGCGCCGTTTCGGCGGTCAGTTCGCGCGCGGCCGGATCGAACGAGGCGGGGATGGTGACCGTGACCGATTGCTGGTCGAACGGCGCCTCGGGGTGCGCCGCGTTCCAGGCCTGGCGCAGGTGTTCCAGGTAGCGGGTCGAGGCGGCCAATGGAGAAACGCGCGGCACTTCTTCGGGCGCGTCCTGCGGCAGGATCGCGGCGCGGCGGTCCACGCCCGGGTGGCACAGCCAGCTCTTGGCCGACGACACCAGGCGGATCGGCGTGGTCGCACCGCGGCTCCTTGCCATTTCGCCGGCGACCGCGGGTTCGTCGTTGACGCTCCACGGCAGGGCGCGTTCGCCGGCCGGCATCTCGTCGGGGTGCGGCAGGTAGAGAAAGGACGGCAGCAGCGGCAGCGCCTCGATCGTGCCGGGGGCGGTCAGCTGCGGGATCGGCAGCACGGCGTCGACCGCCTTTTCGCCGTCGCTGGCCTGCAGGTCGACATAGGACAGGGCGCTGTGCGTGGTGCCGAGGTCGATGCCGATGGCGTAGCGTGGATCGTTTGGATTGCTCACAGTTCCACCTCCGCCGGGGCCAGCACGCGCGCGTCGTGGCTCTCGGCCAGTTGCGGCAGGGTGACCGTGGCCGCGCGCCAGCCGCGGTGGCTCAGGGTGCCGGTGAACGGCGCCTTGCCGACCACGTTGCCGGTCAGGCGCACGCTGGCGGCGTCGAAGCCTTCGGCCAGGGTGACGCGGCTGCCTTCGGATTCGAGGCGTACCGGTTCGATCGTGAAGTGCTCGCGCAGCACGCGCGCGCAGCCTTCGTGCACGACGCGGGCGGCGGCGCCGATGTCGGCGTCCGAATAGCCGGAGAGGTTTTCATGGGCGAAGTCGATCAGGCGCGCTTCGCGCTGGAATAGGCTCAGCAGTTGCAGGGCCGAATCCGGCGTCGGGGCGCGCAGCGGGGCCGCGGTGGGCGCGGGCGTCGGGGCCGGCGTTGGCGCGGGAGCAGGGGCCGGCGGTGGCGTCGGGACGGCGGTAGCGGTCGGGCCGACGCCGTCGTCGCGCACGCGGGCGGCGAATTCGGCGTCGCCCAGCGACTTGAACAGGGCGCCGAAGGCGATCGAAAGACGGCTGAAGAAGCCGGGCAGATTGGAAGGTTGGGTCATTTTTTCTTCGTGATCAGGTGCGGGATGGCTGCCTGTCGTGTCGGACGACTGGCGGGACCATCCCCGGAAAATGGCGCATGATACCAGTTAGCGAACGGATGGCGCGCGGGTGGCCTCTGAGCCGACCTCGCGCGCACCACCCAGCAGGGCGGCCGAATAATCGGTGAAATCGTCGAGGCCGCGCTTGATGATCGTCACCAGGGCCGGCAATGGGGCCGCCTGGTAGTCCCATTCGGCGCGGCAGAATTCGCCGGTGCGCTTGAGGTCTTCGGCCAGCACGGGGGCAATCCAGCCATGTTCGGCCAGCAAGGTGATAACGTCGCGCTCGTCCTGCGGCAGGCCAAGGCGGGCGGTGCCGATCACATGGTCGCCCATCTCGATCGCCGCTTCCCAGGCGCGCAGTACGTTGAGCGTGGCCGCGTCCTGGCGCGTGACGTCGTCGGGGAAGGTGTTCGGGTCCTTTTCGTATTCGTCGCGGGCGCGCCGGCAGCAGCGTTCAATGATGGCGGCCTTGCCGACCAGGATGTCGTCGTCCATGGCGTCCTCGTGGTTGTCGTCCTGTGCAAGCAAATCAGATGGCGCCTGAACGCCAATAAACAAGCGCTTCTCCTGCATTGTATGGCTTTCTGGACACCTTTAATTTTAGTCAATACCAATCCCCCAACTGGTATAGCCAAATTGAATAGATCTTGCCAAACCCGGATTCAGATAGTACTGTACGTTTATACAGTATTTGTTTGATAAGGCCTATGAATCACTCAGCCATTCTTGCCGCACCAGAGGCAGTGCACCCATCGCTGTGGCGCGCGTCGCAGCTGGCCCATGCCGACACGCGCTGCATCGACACCGGCCACGCGACGCTCTCGAGCCAGCTTCCCGACGGCGGCTGGCCCAGCGGCACGCTGATCGACCTGCACCTGCAGCAACCCGGCATCGGCGAAATGCGCCTGCTGCGTCCGGCCCTGGCCGCCTGCGCCGAGCGCCGCATCGTGCTGCTGCAGCCGCCCCATCCACCCCAGGCCCTGGCGCTTGCCGCGCTCGGCCTGGAGCCGTCCCAGTTGTTATGGCTGCGCACGACGCGCACCGCAGATTCGCTATGGGCGGCCGAGCAGGTATTGCGTAGCGGCAGTTGCGGCGCCTTGCTGTTCTGGACCAACCAGGTGCGCAACGACAGCCTGCGCCGCCTGCACCTGGCGGCGCAAGGTGGCGAAACGCTGTTTTTCATGCTCCGCCCGCTGGCCGCGGCGCAAGACGCATCTCCCGCGCCTTTGCGTCTTGCGCTGCGGCCGGCGGCCGGCGGCATGAACATCGACTTCGTCAAACGTCGGGGACCGCAGCGCGAGGCGCCGCTGTTCCTTCCTCTTGGTTCTTCACTATTGCAACGTCATGCGCCTCTGGATCGGCCTGTATTTGCCCCAGCTACCGCTCGAGGTCTTCAGCCCACGCTGGTGCAGTGATGCCGGCAGTGACGCCGGCAATGACGCCGGCAGAGCGTCGCGCAGCGGGCCCGGCAGCGAAGCAGGCAATGCAGCTGGCGGCGCCATCGGCGGTGCGGCCGGCAGTGCGGCCGGCGGCGATGGCAAAGGCGGCGATGACAATGGCGGCAATGGCGGCAATGGCGAAATAAGCCGCGGCCGCGGCAGCGTCGTCCTCGAGCAGGAGCGGGTGATGGCCCTGTCGCCGGCGGCGCGCGCTGCCGGCGTGCAGATCGGCATGCGCCGCGGCGGCGTGCTGATGCTGATGCCCGAGGCGCGCATCGAGCTGCGCAGCCACGAGCGCGAGGCCGAAGCCATGGGGGCGGTGGCCATGACGATGCTGCAGTACACGCCGCAAGTGGCCCTGGCCGCAGAGGCGACCTTGCTGCTCGATATCGGCGCCAGCCTGCGCCTGTTCGGCGGCATCCGGCGCCTGTGCGAGCGGATACGCGCCAATATGGCGGCGCTCGGCTTCACGGCCTGCATCGCCTGCGCACCGACTGCGCGCGGGGCCTGGCTGCTGGCGCGCCGCAATGCGGGCCGCGCCTTGAAAATGGCTACACTGGTGCGGCGCCTCGACCGCTTGCCGGTGAGCCTGCTGCCGCCGGCGCGGCCATTCGCCGGCTGGTTCGAGGGCATCGGCTGCCGCCGCCTGGATGAGCTGCGGCGCCTGCCGCGGCCCGGCCTGCAGCGGCGCTGCGGCCGCGAGTTGCTCGACATGCTCGATGCCGCCTATGGCTTGAACACCGAGTTGTTCCAGTGGGTTGCGCCGCCCGAGCGTTTCCAGGCGCGGCTCGAGCTGTTCGACCGGCTCGAACAGGCCGACCTGCTGCTGGCCGGCGCCCACCGCCTGGTGCTGCAGATGACCGGCTGGCTGTGCGCGCGCCAACTGGCGGTGGAGCGCATCCGGCTGTCGCTCGAGCACGAGCGCGGCCGCCTGGCGCGTCCGCCGACCCTGGTCGACGTCGCGCTGGCCGAGCCCACCTGGCGCGACGAACACCTGCTGCGGCTGCTGCGCGAGCGCCTGGCCAAGCTGGAACTCGCCGCACCGGTGATCGGCATCGGGCTCGAAGCGCAGCAATTGCAGGCGATGGCGCCGCCGACCGGTTCGCTGTTCCCCGATCCCGGCGGCAGCGAGGAAGACCGGATGCGCATGATCGAGCTGCTGGTGGCGCGCCTGGGGCCCGAGAACGTCCTGCAGGCGCTGCCGCTGGCCGACTACCGTCCAGAGGTGGCCAACGCCTGGGTGCCGGTGCAGCAAAAAGTGAGCGCATCGGCCCGCGCGGCGCAAATGCCGCCCGACGTGCACAGCCTGCCGCGTCCGAGCTGGCTGCTGGCCAAGCCGATTGCGCTGCTGATACGCGACCACCGGCCGTTCTACGGTTCGCCCTTGCGGGTGGCGTCCAATCCAGAACGCATCGAGGCCGGCTGGTGGAGCCAGACGCAAACGCGCGACTATTTCATCGCCGAAGGCCAGGACCATGCGCTGTACTGGATCTACCGCGAGCGCATCAACGGTACGGGCGAGGATGCGGCGCCGCGCTGGTTCCTGCATGGCTTGTTCGGCTAATGGCGCGGGAAGGCTGCCCAGCAACCGCATGCACCATCTTGCATATCCGCACCCCACCATCTCATGCAGACGCATCCCACCATCTCGTGCGGCCGCATCCAACTACCGTCGCTCCCGCGAAGGCGCAAGCCCAAGTTGGCGCTGTGTGCGTTAATTCGTTTCTTTCCGACGGCACGTTGCGCACTGGATGATTGCGACCAGCAATTGCGCTGGCGTATGCAAAGCGCCGTCATCCAGGAAGCGCTGCCAGCCCGAATAGTTCACCAGGTAGCGACTGGCGATGCCATTGAAGCGCTTGATCCAGTTCTTGAAGCGGGCATGCCAGCCGTTGACGTTATTCAGGTGGATCGCGCCCCGGGCCTTGACCCCGGCGCGCAGATTGACGGCCTCGTGCGCGACCCCGGCATGGTCGGCAAAGACCCGGTAAGCGGCCGCCGAATCGCTGATCAACACCGCGTCCGGCGCCAGCACCGGCCGCAGGCAGGCGATGAGCTTCACGGCGCTGACCGGCCCGCGGCCAGTATGAAAATCCAGTGTCCGCCGGCCCCGGTCGCGTGCGACGAGCAGGCACTCGTGCTCGCGGCTGATGCCGCGCCGCGTCGCCACGCCGCCGCGCCGCCGCGCAGGACGCGTCAGGTGGCGCGAACCCTTCTGCGATTCGAGCATAAACGTTTCGTCCGCCTCGACCATGCCTTCAAGGCGATCTGGACGCTTGCACGCGGCCCCCGGCACGAAACGGTGGCGCCAGCGGAAACTGGTGCTGCGGTGCACGCCAACGAGCTCGGCTGCTGCGCGGACCGTGCGCGAATCGAGCACGCATTGCAGGTACGATAGCCAGGCGGCCTTTTTGCGCAGGCGCGCCAGCGGCGTGTTCGTCAGCGCATTGAAGCTGCGCCGGCAAGCCAGGCAGCGCCAGCGCTGCAGGCCGCTGGCCGCACCGCACCGATGGACACGCGGACATTGGCAATGCGGGCAGCATGGGGTGGCCGCCGCCTGGGCGACGAGGTGCAGGCACTCGCCAGGGTGGACGATCGCCGCGATCCAGGCGCGCAACCTGGCCACCTCATCGGTATGCAGGTGCAGGGAGGTCAGCGCGGCAAATACTTCTTCGAAGACCAAGCCTTGCATCATTGCCACCTGATGAGTTAACTCGACAGTGGCTGAGACCGGCGCGAATGGGAAAGGTTCGCATAACTAACGCGAACAGCGCCCAGTTTTTCACAAGCCGCAATGCTGCACGACGTCCGTGGTAACCCGCACTGGGGCTCCCGCCTCCGTGACAGCTACGCGTTTTTCGCACTTTGGACCACCATCCCCGCATCGGTATGCCAGATGACAGATGCCGCCGCCGCTAACCCCCATGCTATCGTTGCCCCGCAACCGTCCGTCCGACGGCGGATCACGACGACAAGGAGACATGCATGGCAGGCGAAGCAGTCCACTTCAGAGGCGCCGACGGCCAGCTGCTGGCCGCGCGGCTCGACGCGCCCGAGGGCCTGGTCAAGGCCTACGCCCTGTTCGCCCACTGCTTCAGCTGCGGCAAGGACGTCTTCGCCGCGGCCCGCATCGCGCAGGGCCTGACGCGCCACGGCATCGCCGTGCTGCGCTTCGACTTCACCGGCATCGGCGCCAGCGAAGGCGAATTCGCCAATACGAATTTCTCGTCCAACTTGTCCGACCTGGTGGCAGCAAGCGACTTCCTGCGCACCGAGTACGCGGCGCCGCAACTGCTGGTGGGCCACAGCCTGGGCGGCGCGGCGGTGCTGGCCGCGGCCTCCAGCATACCCGAGGTGCGCGCCGTCGCCACCATCGCCGCGCCGAGCGACCCGCACCACGTCACGGGCATGTTCCGCGAACACCTCGACACCATTGCCACGCATGGCCTCGCCCACGTCCAGCTGGCGGGACGCCCGTTCACGATCAAGCGCCAGTTCCTGGAAGACGTCGCCGAGCAGCGCCTCGAACAGAAAATCCGTGACCTCGGCCGCGCGCTGCTGGTGATGCATTCGCCGCAGGACGACACCGTCGCCGTTACCAACGCGCTCCAGATATTCCAGGCCGCGCGCCACCCAAAGAGCTATGTCTCGCTCGACGATGCCGACCATCTGCTGCGGCGCCGCCACGACGCCGTCTATATCGCCGACGTCATCGCGGCCTGGGCGTCGCGCTACCTCGACCTGGGACGCGCCGAGCCATAAGCGCGCCAGCGAACAGTCGGTCCGCTTCGATCGGGCATAATCCGCCCATCGCAGCGACAGGAGAATCCATGAAGCACGCAATGAACCTGGCAGCCCTGGCTGCCCTGACGATGGCTGCATCCGCCCACGCCCAGGCGCAGGAAACCCTCGAAACGCCGGGCTACACCGTCAAGATCACGCAGCAATGCGAAGAAGGCAATGTCACCTGCAACGACGTGCGTTATGTCGGCACCAGCAAGAAGTCCGGCAAGGCCATCACCTTGCGCGGCCAGACCATGCACTCGACCAGCGCCGACGGCGTGACGCCGGGCGCCTTCCAGGGCTATGTATTCAAGTCCGGCCGCGTGACCTATACCGTGTTCGCCGACGGCCGCCTGGTGGTCACCGAAGGCAAGAAGACGCTGGTCAACCAGCGCGGCGAATGGAAGCAATGAGGTGAGCATGGAGATCGGCGCCGCGCGCATGAAGGTGCTGCGCGCCTTCGCGGAAGAACTGGCCGATGCTGCCGGCGCCGCCATCCTGCCGCACTTTCGCGCCGATCTCGTCGTCGACGACAAGGCCGAGCAGGTCGGCGGGACGGTGTTCGACCCCGTCACCGTGGCCGACCGCACCGCCGAGCGCGCAATGCGCGAGCTGATCGCGGCGCGCTATTCCGAGCACGGCATCGTCGGCGAAGAAGAAGCCAGCGTCGATGGCGCCAGCGCGTTGAAATGGGTCCTCGATCCGATCGACGGCACCCGCGCCTTCGTCACCGGCCTGCCGATCTGGGGCACCCTGATCGCCCTCGACGACGGCCGGCGTCCGGTGATCGGCGTCATCGACCAGCCATTCACGCGCGAGCGCTTCGTCGGCACGCCCGACGGCGCCTGGTGCAATGACGCGCCGATCCGCACGCGCCGCTGTACGACCCTCGCGCAGGCGCGCGTGATGCTGACCGTGCCCGCGGCCGGCGCGAAAGCCAGGGAGCAGGCCGTGTTCGACGCCATCGCCTCGCGCGCGCAGATCGTGCGCTTCGGCGGCGACTGCTACGCCTACGGCTTGCTGGCCCATGGCCTGGTCGACCTGGTGCTAAAAGCGCACCTCGACATCCACGACGTGCAGGCGCCGATCCCCGTGGTCGAAGGAGCGGGCGGCGTGATCACGACCTGGGACCGCGGCGATCCGCAGCATGGCGGCTCGGTGATCGCCTGCGGCGACCCGGCGTTGCACGAGCAACTGCTGCCCCTGATCGGACGCCTGCGCGCGCCTTGAATTGACTCGCCGGACTCAGTCCGGCGCCAGCAACTGCTCCAGCCGGCGGGGATAGTGGTTCAGGAAGTCGCGCGTTACCGCATAGTGCTCGGTGTCCTCGTAGGCCATCTCGGTGATCCCGGATGCGTCGAACGCGAGGATTTTCGCGCCCGGATAGGCCAGCAGGATCGGCGAATGGGTCACGATGATGAATTGAGACTGCTGCTGTACCAGCTGGTGGATCGCGCGCAGGGCGGCCAGCTGGCGGTTGGGCGACAGCGCCGCCTCGGGTTCGTCCAGCAAGTACAGGCCGCCGCTCCTGAACTTGTCGAGCAGGACGCTCATGAAGGCTTCGCCGTGCGAGCGCGCATGCAGCTGCCTGCCGCCATACGGAAGGCCGATTTCCTTGTCCATGTAGGTCGCGACGTTGTAGAAGCTTTCGGCGCGCAGGAAGTAACCGTATTTCGGACGCCGCACGCTGCGCGACATGCGCAGGTGCCGGGCGAGCAGCGAGCGTTCGCCCAGCGTGTCCAGCAGCTGGATGCTCAGCGGACCGCCCTCGACCCCGAAGCCGAGCGCCAGCGCGATCGCTTCCAATATCGTCGACTTGCCGCTGCCGTTCTCGCCGACGAAGAAGGTCACGTCGGCGTGGAACTCGATCGATTGCAGTTCGCGCACGGCCGGGATGTTGAACGGAAAGTCGTCGAGGTCGACGTCGTTTCCGAAGTCGGGCCAGACGCGCTGCAGGTAGGGCTTGGCGGCAAACTTGTTCATGGCGGACGGCTGGCAATGGATGCCGCCAGTGTGCCACAGCATGCCCGGCCGGGCTACCTAGCAGAGTTCCTGCTTTCTGGCGGCGATCACGATGCGCACGTGCTGCTTGCGGCCCGCGGACAACACCCATTCGGCGCGCTCGCCTCCCAGCGGCAGGTCGGCATCCATCGTCGCCACGCCGTCCAGCCGCAGGCCGCCGCCGGCAGCGAGGCGCCTCGCTGCGCGAGTGCGCCAGTCCGGCTTCCACGGCCAGTTGCGCCAGCGTCACACCCGCGCTGCGGCGCGCCGCAGCGATCGCGTGCGTCGGCATGTCGCCCCGATCCGCGCCGCCAAAGGCCGCCGCCGCAGCACGCTGCGCGGCCTCGAGCGCGTCCTGCCCGTGCGCCAGCCGCGTCGTCTCGTCGGCCAGCACGATCTTGGCCTCGTTCAGCTCCACCCCCTGCAGCGCGCCGAGCTTGCGCACCTCATCCATCGGCAACTCGGTAAACAGCGCCAGGAAGCGTTCGACGTCGCGATCGTCCACATTGCGCCAGAACTGCCAGAAGCCGTAGGGCGACAGGCGATCGGCGTTCAGCCACACCGCACCGTCGGCCGACTTGCCCATCTTCTTGCCGTCGCTGGTAGCCAGCAGCGGCATGGTCAGGCCGTACAGGTCCAGCCCGGCGCAACGTCGCCCGAGATCGATCCCGTTGATGATGTTGGCCCACTGGTCGGCGCCGCCGATCTGCAGGGTGCAGCCGTGGCGGCGCGCAAGCTCGACGAAGTCGTAGGCCTGCAGCAGGGGGTAGCCGAATTCGAGGAAGGACAGCGAGTGCTCCAGGCGCGAGCGGATCGCGTCGAACGTGAGCATGCGGTTGACGCTGAAGTGGCGCCCGACCGTCGCCAGGAAATCGAGGTAGCCCACCCCGTCGAGCCACTCGGCATTGTCGACCACGGTGACATCCGCGCCGAGGTAGCGCGTGAAGGCGCTGTGGATGCCGGCGATATTGGCGTCGATCGCGGCGGCGTCCAGCACCGGGCGCGAGGTGTCGCGAAAGCTCGGGTCGCCGATGCGGGTAGTGGCGCCGCCGATCAGACCATCTTGGCCGGAGCGTCGCGCGCCGGTCAAGGCTGCACGCGCACAAAAAAACGGCGGCCCGAAGACCGCCGCCGATTGTCAGTTCCCGGTTGGGATTACTTGACCGCCTTGAACAAGGCTTCGAGGCGATCCTTCGTGCCCGCGATGCGTTCCAGCTTCGGATAACGCAGGCCGTCGCGATAGTCGAGCGTGATGGTGCGCAGGTTGTTCCCCTTGCGGACCAGGAGCTCGATCGGCGCCTTGCCCTCCTTGTTCGCACGTACCGCCGCCTTCAGCACGTCGCCGCGGTAAACGCGGTGATTGACGGCGACAATGGTGGTGTTGGCCGCGAGGCCGGCACGGAAGCCCACGCCGTCCCACACCACGCCGGTGACGCTGCCGTCGCTGCGCACCGAGAAGCCGAGCGAATAGGTAAAGTCGGTGCTGCGGCTGCGCTCCTCGGCCGCGCGGATCGCGTTGCCCGGCGTCTCGTCGTAGACCAGCTTCCAGCCGGCGCGGGCCAGGCCGTCGAGCGGCGCGCCGGGGCCGTGGCCGTCCAGGCGCGCGCGCAGGAAGGGCGCCCAGTCGAACTTCTGCACCTTGGTCAATGCGGTCACCACGTCGTCAAAGGTGTAGTACACCGCGTCGGTGCGGCCGTCCTGGATGCCGAAGAAGGCGCGCGCGAAGTCTTCCAGGCTGCGCTTGTCGCCCGAGAGTTCGCGGATCCTGGTATCGACGTCGAGCCAGATCAGCATGCCCTCGGTGTAGTAGTCCTCGCTGCGCTGCCAGTTGCCCCAGCCGATCGGCTTGCGGCCGTTGATGATCGGGTCGTTGACCGTGTCCTGCACCGTGCGCCAGTCGCGGCCCTGGGTCTTGTCGTAGCGCGCCGCGTCGATCGCCAGCGCTTCGCGCGCATGGCCCTGCGACACCAGACCGGAGCGCGCGGCCAGCACCTTGCCCCAGAACTGGGTCTGGCCTTCATACACCCACAGCAGCTCGTTCTGCAGCGGGGTGTTGAAGTTGGCCACGTCCTGGCCCGCGGGCCGGCGGAACTTGCCGTTCCACGAATGCACGAATTCGTGCGGCAGCAGTTCGCGGCCGGCTTCGGTGCGGTCCCAGTCCGTGAAGTAGCCGAGCCGCACGCCGTTCTCGCTCGACTGCTGGTGCTCGCGGCCGATGCCGCCGAATTCGTCCGAGATCGCGAACAGGAAATCGTATTGCCTGTAGTGGCGCGAGCCGAACAGCTTGATGGCCTGGTCGACCATCGCCCGGTGCAGCGCGATCTGCTCGGGCTTGGCCTCGAGGTTCTCGGGATTGTCGGCCACGACGTTCAGCATTACCGGGTTCCTGGCGCCGGGCGCCAGGTCGATGCGCTTGAAGTAGCGGCCGGCGAACAGCGGCGAATCGACCAGGGTGTCGAGGTCGTGCGGCTTGAAGCGCACCTCGTCGCCCGTGCGGGACTCGACCGCCAGCGAACTGGCGAACTGCCAGCCGGCCGGCAGGGTGAGCGTCGGCTGCACCGTGATGCGGCGCGCGTGGTAGCCGGCCGGGTACAGCGCGACCGACTGCCACTGCACGCCGAGGATGTCGTCGGTCATCGTGATGCGGCCCTGGCTGGTGTCCAGCGGCGACAGGAACTGGTATTCGGCTTCCAGGGTCGCGGCGCCTTCGGGCACGGTGACGTGGAAGGCGTGGACCTGTACCGGGTCGCGCGTCCACTCGATGGGCTTGCCGCCCGCGCTGAACTTCAGGCCGGCCAGCTGGGTCAGCGGAATGTTCGGGCCGTGGTTACCCGGCGCCCACTGTGGATAGAGCAGGGTCATGGGCCCCGGACGCGCGGGCATCGACAGGCGCATGCGGAAGATCTGCTGCGACAGCTTGCTCGCGTCGACATGCAGCGCGATCGTGCCCGGATACGGGTCGTTGCCGACGGCGGGGACCTGGGCCGAAGCAGGCAGTGCGAGTGCAAGGGCGAGGGCGAGGGCGCTGGCCGGACGGGCGGCGCGGGCCAGGAAGCGGGATGCGGTCATGGTGAAACGGGAAGCGAAGAGAAGCGGGCGAGTGTAGCACCGCCTGGCAACTCGAATTTTCCTTGATACATCATGCAAATAAAATTTGCAAAAATATCTAAAAATCCGTGTTTTATATTGCTTGAAAATCGTTTACCACGACATTAGATTGGTCCCAACGGATGCTCAACTGAGGTCCGTCACTTATCGCTTAACTTCTACAAGGATATGACATCATGCGTACTTTCGACCTGACTCCCCTGTACCGTTCCGCCATCGGTTTCGATCGTCTGGCCAGCCTGCTCGAGCAACGCGCCGAAGCGCAGCCGAGCTACCCGCCGTACAACATCGAACTGGTGAGCGAAGACCAATACCGCATCGTGATGGCGCTCGCCGGCTTCTCGCGCGACGAGGTCGAGATCATCACCGAGCGTGACAGCCTGCACGTCACCGGCCGCAAGCAGAAGGACGACGTCCAGCGCACCTTCCTGCACCGCGGTATCGCCGCGCGCGATTTCGAGCAGCGCTTCCAGCTGGCCAACCACGTGAAGGTCACCAGCGCGTCGTTCGACAACGGCATGCTCACCATCGAACTGGTGCGCGAAGTGCCCGAAGCCCTGAAGCCACGCAAGATCGCCATCGGCGACGCGACCGGCACCATCAGCGGCGACAACGTCAAGACCCTGGAGCAGCGCGAAGCCGCCTGAGGCTTGGCAATGCCGGCAACGGTAACGGCCCGGTAGTCGTTTGAAAGAAGGGCGCTCGCGGTTTGGGCGCCCTTCGTACGTCTGGCCTACTGGCGCCATGGCGCATTCTTAAGACGCCCCTAAGCCCATCGCCTTGTCAACTTAAGCATGATCTAAGGCGGCTGCGCGAAGATACGTCCATCGATACTCAACATCGATTCAACACATTTTCACCAGGAGCACACACCATGTCGAACCAAAGCGCCGTTACTGCCATCACTGCCAAACGCCTCACGCTGGCCCTGTGTGCCGCGGGCGTCATCGGTGGCGCGGTCGGTGCCATCGCCGTAACTCACAATAACGCCGTCGCCAATGTCGCGGCCGAAAGCGCGCCTGCCGTTGCAGCCGCACCGGCCCCCGCACCCGCGCCGGCCGCCGCCGCGGGCGCTCCAGCGTCGACCGTGGCCCTGCCAGACTTTACCCGCATCGCCGCCCAGCAGGGCAAGGCGGTGGTCAATATCCGCGTCGTCGGCGGCACCAAGACGGCCAACAATCGTGGCGGCCTGCCGAACCTCGACCCGAGCCATCCCTTCTACGAATTCTTCAAGCAGTTTCAGGACCCGCGCTACGCCGAGCGCGGCGGTCGTGAAGCTCCCGTTTCCGGCGCCGGATCGGGCTTCATCGTAAGCCCGGACGGCGTCATCCTTACGAACGCCCACGTCGTGCAAGGCGCCGACGAAGTGACCGTCAAGCTGCAGGACCGCCGCGAATTCCGCGCCAAGGTCCTGGGTTCCGACCCGCGCACCGACGTGGCCGTTCTCAAGATCGACGCCAAGGGCTTGCCCGTGGCGCCGCTCGGCAAATCGCAGTCGCTGCTGGTGGGCGAGTGGGTGCTGGCCATCGGTTCGCCGTTCGGCCTCGAGAGCACCGTCACCGCCGGCGTGGTCAGCGCCACCGGCCGCACGATCGCGGACGCCACCGTGCCGTTCATCCAGACCGACGTCGCGGTCAACCCCGGCAACTCGGGCGGTCCGCTGTTCAATACCCGCGGCGAAGTGGTCGGCATCAATTCGCAGATCTACAGCATGACCGGCGGCTACCAGGGCCTGTCGTTCTCGATCCCGATCGATCTCGCGGTGCGCATCAAGGACCAGATCGTCGCTACCGGCAAGGTCCAGCATGCCAAGCTGGGCGTGCAGGTGCAGGAAGTCGGCCAGGCCTTCGCCGATTCGTTCAAGCTCGAGACGGTCGAAGGCGCGCTGGTCTCGAGCGTCGAACGCGGCAGCCCGGCCGAACGCGCCGGCCTGAAGTCGGGCGACGTGATCCGCCGCGCCAATGGCAAGACCATCGGCTCGTCGGGTGAGCTGCCGGCCATGATGACCGTGTCCAAGCCTGGCGACAAGGTGGCGCTCGATGTCTGGCGCGATGGCAAGCTGGTGCGTCTCGATGCGATCCTGGGCGATGCCGCCGACCGCCCGCGCCGCGGCCAGGACCAGGAACTCGCCGAGATGGCCGACAATAGCGCCAAGCTGGGCCTGACCCTGCGTCCGCTCGAGTCGGTCGAGCGCCGCCGCAGCGGCATTGCCAACGGCCTGGTGATCGAGGACGTGTCCGGCGCCGCCATGATTGCCGGGGTCGAGCCGGGCGACGTGCTCATCTCGGTCAACGGCCGTCCGGTGACCTCGGTCGAGCAGGTGCGCGACATGGTGTCCAAGGCCAGCAAATCGGTGGCCTTGCTGATCCAGCGCGGTAATGACAAAATCTTCCTTCCGGTGCGGATTGGCTAAGAAGGCATAGCGTCCTCGACCCGCACGGCCTTCATAACGGGGAAACACATGCGGCTACTGCTGGTAGAAGACGATACGATGATCGGCGAAGTGGTGCTCGACCTGCTCAGGGCCGAGCATTACGCCGTCGACTGGGTCAAGGACGGCGAGATGGCCGACACGGCCCTGCTGCAGAACCAGAACTACGACCTGGTGCTGCTCGACCTGGGCCTGCCGCGCAAGGACGGCCTCGAAGTGCTGCGCTCGATGCGCACGCGCAAGGACCGCACCCCGGTGCTGGTCGCCACCGCGCGCGACTCGGTCCAGCAGCGCATCGCCGGCCTGGATGCCGGCGCCGACGACTATGTCCTCAAGCCCTATGACCTCGACGAGCTGCTGGCGCGCATCCGTGCGCTGCTGCGGCGCGCCGCCGGCCGCGCCGAGCCGATCTTCGAATACCGTAACATCACCATCAATCCCGCCACCCGCGAAGTGCTGGTCGACGGCACGCAGGTATCGCTGTCGGCGCGCGAGTGGGCGGTGCTCGAGGCGCTGGTGGCGCGTCCCGGCGCGGTGCTGTCGCGCGCGCAGCTGGAAGAAAAACTGTACAGCTGGCGCGACGAAGTGTCGAGCAATGCGGTCGAAGTCTATATCCACGGCCTGCGCAAGAAACTGGGCAGTGACCTGATCCAGAACGTGCGCGGCGTCGGCTATATGGTGCCCAAGGCATGAAAATGACGCACTCGCTGCGCGGGCGCCTGCTCTGGTTCCTGCTCGCGGCGATTACCCTGGCGGCGGTGGCGCAGGCGACGATCGCCTACCGCACCGCATTGCATGACGCCGACCAGATCTTCGACTACCACATGCAGCAGATGGCGCTGTCGCTGCGTTCCAGCACCCCGCTCTCGAACGACGAGGCGCGCGCGCGCCTGGAAGCCGAGAGCAGCGCCAGCGGCAACGACGACATGGTCGTGCAGATGTGGTCCCCGGACGGCGTCCAGATGTTCCACAGCGTCTCGCGCGCGCGCCTGCCGCAGCGTGCGGTGCTGGGCTTTTCGAATGTCCGCGCCAACGGCACCACCTACCGCGTGTTCTCGATCCAGACCTCGAACCAGACCGTGCAGGTCGCGCAAGACCTGGCCGTGCGCCGCAATATGGCGGGCAACCTGGCGCTGCGCACGCTGGGCCCGATCGCGGTCATGATGCCGATCCTGATGCTGGTGGTGTGGTGGGTCGTGAGCGGCTCGCTGCAGCCGGTGGCGCGGGTGCGCTCGCAAGTGGCCTCGCGCCAGGCCGACGACCTGTCGCCGGTGTCCGACAACGGCTTGCCCGACGAGGTACGCCCGCTGGTGCAAGAGCTGAACCTGCTGTTCGGGCGCGTCAAGACGGCCTTCGACGCCCAGCAGCATTTCGTGGCCGACGCCGCGCACGAGCTGCGCACGCCGCTCGCGGCCCTGCGCCTGCAGGCGCAGAGCCTGGACCGCGCCGAGAGCCCGGAAGCGCGCCGCGTCGCGGTGGGGCGCCTGACGGCCGGCATCGACCGCGCCACGCGCCTGGTCGAGCAATTGCTGGTCCTGGCACGGCAAGAGGCGACGGCGGCCGAAGGCGCGGTGTCGCGTCCGGTCGACCTGGCCGACCTGGCGCGCCGCACCGTGGCCGACCTGGCCGGCGTGGCCGCGGCCAAGGGCGTCGACCTGGGCGTGCAGCAGGCCGACCCGGCCACCGCCTACGGCCAGCCCGACGCGCTGCAGATCCTGCTGCGCAACCTGGTGGACAATGCGGTCAAGTACACGCCGGGCGGCGGCACGGTCGACATCTCGGTCCAGCACGAGGGTGAAACAATCGTGGTGCAGGTCGAGGACAGCGGACCGGGCATCCCGCCCGACGAGCGCGAACGCGTGTTCGACCGCTTCTACCGCGTGGCCGGCAGCGAAGCCGCCGGCAGCGGCCTCGGACTGGCGATCATCAAGGCGATCGCCGAACGCCATGGCGCGACGCTGGCGCTGGACGCCTCACGGCGCCTGGGCGGCTTGAAGGCGATCGTGACGTTCAAGGCGCCGGCCTTGGTTGCCACGGCCAGCAAGACCTGAGTCTTCCTAACAGCCAAGCTTGTGGTAGCGCTTGCGAAGGCCGAGGGTTTCCTGCTGCAGCGATACCATCGTGGCGCGAGCCCCACCGCGCTGTTCGAGCTGTTCATTGTCGAGGATGGCCGATTCAAGCGTGCGACACTCGCGCTGCGCGCCTGCATCGAGCCGATGGCGCCGGACGTGCGTCGAGAACTGCTGTTCGCTCATGCCCACCAGGGGTTGCACCGCGCGCGCGAGGGTTTCCTGGCGCTGCTCGCGTGCGACATCGGCGCCCGTGCGTACCTGTCCCGACAATTTGTTCACGCCCCGGGTTGGTATCACATCGAGTCGCTGCGCGCCCAGGCACGGTTCGTCGGTATAGGCGATCTTGCCTTCCACCTGGCACTTGTAGATCGTGCGGCCCGGGGCCGGCAACTGTGCATGGGCGGACAGCGCCAGCAGCAGGCCGGCGCCGCCAAGGCAGGAAACCCAGGTTCTGGCTGGACTGACGATGATGTTCTCCGCTCGCGGTGGTGGTTTGGGCTACGCTCGTCCGCGCCGCCTGGGCGTTCGTGCGCGCAAAGTGCAACAGCATAACCCGGCAGCCCAGAGGCAAACCTCACCAATGTCCACTATCACGCCGAGCTTGCGCTCGCGGTAAAATGCCTGGTTCGGCGGGCCACGCGCGGCCCCCTTTGCAATGGATGAGGAATCGATGAACAAGAAGATAATCATGGCAGCCGTGCTGTCGGCGCTGGCCGGCGTGGCATCGAGCCAGGAAGTGGTCAGGATCGCCCACGTGGCCGGCTTGACCGGCCCGGTCGCCTATTTTGGCAAGGACACCGAGAACGGCGCCCGCATGGCGATCGAGGCGCTCAATGCCCGCGGCGTGACCATCGGCGGCAAGAAGGTCACCTTCGAGCTGGTGGCCGAGGACGACGCGGCCGATCCGAAGCAGGCCACCGCGGTGGCCCAGAAGCTGGTCGACGCCAAGGTCAACGGCGTGATCGGCCACCAGACCTCGGGCACCACGATCCCGGCGTCCAAGATCTACAACACCGCCGGCATCCCGCAGATCTCGCACTCGAGCACCAGCCCCAAATACACCCAGCAGGGCTTCAGCACGGCGTTTCGCGTGATCGCCAACGACGTGCAGCTGGGCCAGGCGCTGGGCCGCTACGCCACCGGCGCCATGAAAGCCAGGCGCGTGGCAGTGGTGGACGACCGCACCGCCTACGGCCAGGGTCTGGCAACCGAATTCTCGCGCAGCCTGCAAAAGCAGGGCGGCAGCGTCGTCGCGCGCGAGTTCACCAACGACAAGGCGACCGATTTCAGCGCCATCGTCACCCGTATCCGCGCCACCAAGCCCGACCTGGTGTTCTTCGGTGGAATGAACGCGACCGCCGGCCCGATGCTGCGCCAGATGAAGCAGCTGGGCATGAACGTGCGCATGATGGGCGGCGACGGTATCTGCTCGGACGAGATCCACAAGCTGTCGGGCGGCACCATGGCCGACGGCCAGGTCGTGTGTGCGGAAGCGGGCGGCGTGGAAGGCAACGCCAAGGCCGGCATGGACAAGTTCCGGGCCGACTACAAGAAGCGCTTCGGCATCGATGTGCAGATCAATGCGCCGTATGCCTACGACGCAACGATGGCCATGGCCGAGGCCATGGTGAAGGCCGGCTCGTCGGCGCCGGCCAGGTACCTGCCGGTGCTGGCCAAGATCCAGTACAAGGGTGTTACCGGGCCGATCGCTTTCGACCAGCGCGGCGATATCAAGGATGGCACCATCACCTTGTATACCTTCAAGGGCGGCAAGCGCTCGATGATCGCCGTGACGAAGTAAACGCTACCAGGCCTGCTGCGCAATGCAGCGGGCCTGTCCTGCTTCAATCGCCCGGCCCCTCGCCCGGCATCGTATCCGCCATCAACCGCAGCTCTTCCGGCGTCAACTCCTCGGGCTTCTTGTCCTTCAACCCATCGGCTTCGTCCGGCTGGGCGGTTGCCGGCTGTTCGGGCTGCTGCTGTTCACGTGTCGTCATGATGAGCTCCTTCATATGCGGGATTCGAGAAGGCCAGTGTCGCATGACCGCCGCTCGGGCGGCGTCTCGTTGGCGCGCCGCTAGTCCCGCTATGCCGGCGCAATCACATGGCGGAAGGTCGGTTCGATATTGCGCGCATGCAGGTGACGGACGATGTCTTCCAGCGTCGCGTCCTTCAGCAGCAGACCTGGCTCGGGCGCATGGCATGGGATGGTCGGCGCCGGTGCGACCGTCACCGTGGGCCTTGCCGCCGCGGCGCTGTCGTGCGCGGCTTCGAGGGCAAGGAACACCCGCTCGAACTGCTCCTCGCCGATGCTCTCCAATCCTTCGAGAAAGGCCGCCTGGCCCAAGGGCGGCGGCGACATGTCCAGCCCCGGCTCGTCGGCGAACGAGGCGCCCATGCCCGGGTGGATGAAGGCGGCCCACTTGCCGGTGCGCGGGTGCAGGCAGGGCGGCAGCGCGACCGGCGCGCGCACGGCGTCCGGCGCCAGCTCGATCTCGGCGAAGTGCGCGTCGCGCAGGCGTTCGAGGAAGGTCTGGGCACGGTCGGCCGGCACCGGCGTCGCCAGCGACAGCCACAGGTAATACGCATCGCCGCCCGAGATGCTTACCGCCGGCGCGGGCAGGCCGAGCGTCCCCTGCAGCGTATTGGCGACCTCGCACAGCCGCAGCCAGTGGGCGTCGCCCTCGAGACCCTTGGCCTTGCGGAACGGGATCATCATCGCGCGCGTCAGGCCGTCGCCGCCCGTCAGGCTGATGGGCACGTTCCGCTGGCCGAGCAGGTGTAGCGCCAGCACGTCGGGCGGCAGGGCGTCGGCGGGAAGATAAAGCCGCATCAGTTCGGCAATCAGTTTTTGCATGGTGGTCTCGGTCCGTGGCGCTCGCGTGAAGGCGGTATTTTGACACAGCGCGGCGCGGCCCGGGATGCGCTGCGCCCTGCATCATTGCCATCTGATGAGTTAACTCGACAGTGGCTGAGACCGGCGCAAATGGGAAAGGTTCGCATAATTAACGCGAACAGCGCCAATAAAAAACGGCCCGCGATGATCGCGGGCCGTTCGCGCTGTGCTTGAATCGATGAGCCCGATCAGAACTTGTGCGCCAGGCGCGCGAACATCGCCGCGCCGTTCAGGCCGAACTGCACGCTCTCGTACTTGAAGCCGTTGTCGGTCTCGTTCGCGTCCTGGCGGGTGGGCTTGACGTCGAAGATGTTGGTGCCGCCCACGGTCAGGCGGGTCTTCTCGGTGAAGGCCCAGGTGAACGACAGGTCGGCCGAGGTCTTGGCTTCGTACTTCTGGTTCGGCACCGGCGAGCCCGAGAAGGTGCCCAGGGTCTGAGGACCGAAATGGATCACGCGCAGCGAGGTCTCGAGCTGGCCTTGCGCCCAGTCGAGGCCCAGCGTGGCCTTGCGGCGCGGCGCGCCTTCCTCGATGAACAGGCGCTCGCGTTCCGACAACAGCACGTCCTCGAAACCTGCCAGCGCGGCCGGCGCCTTCACCCGCTGCACTTCGGTCTTGCTGAAGTTTACAGCCAGGAAGGTGGTCAGGTTGCCCGCGCCCACCTTGGCGCGGTTGGACACGGTCAGGTCGAGGCCCTGCGTCTTGGTGTCGACCGAGTTGACGAAGAGCTGCGCCTGGCCCACGCCCAGCTGCTGCAGGGTGGCGCCCAGCGCCGGGTAGTTGTCGGCGTCGAAACGGCCCGACAGCACGATGCGGTCGTCGATGTCGATGCGGTACAGGTCGGCCGTCACCGACGTCGAGGCGGTCGGCGACCAGGTCAGGCCCAGCGTATAGCTCTTCGATTCCTCGTCCTTCAGCTGCGGAATGCCGGCGGCGTTGGCGACCGGGCCGCCGTTCGGCGCCAGCACGACGTCCAGCGGCTGGCCGCTGACGAAGTCGGTGAAGGTCGACGAGAAGTACACCTGCTGCAGCGACGGCGCGCGAAAGCCCGTGCTGGCCGAGCCGCGCAGCAGCACGTTCGGCGCCAGGCGGTATGCGCCGGCCAGTTTGCCCGTGGTCGTCGAGCCGAAGTCCGAATAGCGCTCGTGGCGCAGCGCGGCCTGGACCTTGAAGCGGTCGGTGGCGTCAAGCTCGACGTCGAGATAGGCGGCGTTGCTGTGACGGTCGCTGTCGGTCTCGTCACCCGGCTGGAAGCCAGGGAAGCCCTGGCTGCCGGCATTGCCGCCTTCGCCCACGCCGTCGGCGTCGATCCACGATCCCGTCTCGCCGGCGAAGATCTTGTAGTTCTCGCGGCGGTGTTCGAGGCCGAAGGCGACGTTCATGCCTTTCGCGATATCGCCGTAGAAGCGGCTGATGTCGAGATTGGTGGTCGACTGCTGGAACGAGAAGCCGCCGGCGTAGAAGCTGCTGGCGCTGACGCCAGGGCCGCCATTGATCAGGTCGAGGTTGGCGATCGAGGCGTTGAGCGTGTTGTTGATGTCGTACTTGAGGCGGTTGTAGCCATAGGTCTGCGAGACATCGGCGTTCCATTCACCGACCGCCCAGCGGTAGCCGACGGTGCCCCAGCGGTCGTCGACGTCGCCGCCGATGAAGGGAACGAAGCCGTTCGGGTACATCGCCGCCGAGTTGCGCGACGGGATATCCTCCGAACCGACGCCTTCGCGACCGAAGGCGGCCGAGGAGGCTTCGCGCTTTTGCGCGCCGGCCGTGAAATACAGCTTGCCGGGGCCGGTGGGGAATTCGCCGTTCAGGTAGACGGTCTGGTTCTCGGACTTGGTGTCGCCGATGATGCGCAGGCTGTCCGGATCGGCGCGGTTCGAGCGGCCGCGATCGTAGTATTCGCCGGTGATGCCCAGCACGCCGCCGGCCACCGCCACGCCGCAATAGGCCGAGGCCAGCCAGTTCTCGCCGTCGCCCGCGGTGTACTTGCCGTAGCCGAGCACCGATTCGCAGCCCAGGCTGCGTTTGAGGTCGATGTTGATCACGCCGGCGATCGCGTCCGAGCCGTACTGGGCGGCGGCGCCGTCGCGCAGCACCTGCACTTCGCGGATCGCCATCACGGGGATCGCGTTCATGTCGGTGCCGGTATTGCCGCGGTTGCGCGCGCCAAACAGGTTCACCAGCGCCACCGTGTGGCGGCGCTTGCCGTTGACCAGCACCAGGGTCTGGTCCGAACCCAGGCCGCGCAGCGCGGCCGAGTCGATCAGGTCGGCGCCGTCGGCGCCGGTCTGGCGCGTCGAGTTGAACGAGGGCGACAGGTTGGACAGCACTTGCGCCAGGTCGAACTGGCCGCTTTGCTCGGCCGCCTTCGTCATGGGAATGAAGTCGATCGCCACCGGAGTGTCGGTGCTCGATGCGGCGCCGACGCGGCGCGAGCCGACCACGCTGACGCTGGGGATCACGTCGCCGCTGACGGCCGGCGCGGTTTGGGCGCGGGCGGTAGCGGGGACAAGGGCGGCGAGGATGGCGCTACCATATAAGGCAAACAGCACCGAACCAGACATTATTTTGAGTTTAATCACAATTTTCTCCGAAGGAAATTCGGATATTACTCAATTGTCTCTTCGGTAACCATCGTAATGTCGCAATAACACAACGGTGTATTGCTATAGCTTGAGCTTATTCAGCCAAGTGGTGACAAAGCGAGACAAAGACGCGTGTCATGTCGCCTCGACCCGGCCCCCGACCAATATGGCGCTGTCGTCCAGGCGGGTGCGGATCAGGCAATCGTGGCCGGTCGCGCGGCCCTGGTGCAGCGTCAGTCCGTGGCCGAGCAGGGCGGTAAGCGCGCCGGCCGCGACGCCGGTGGCGCTGTCTTCGAGTCGCGGGTCGAGGTGATTGAAGTTGCGGCCTTCGAACTGCGCGTTCGAATCATCGGGGATGCGGCGGTAGGCGTACAGGCCATTCACGCCGTTTTGCCTGCCCCATTGCGCGATCGCTTCAAGGTCCGGCGCCAGCGCCTGCAGCGTGGCCGCGTCGCGCACTTCGACCAGCAGTTTCGGGCTGCCGACCGAGGCAACTTGCGGCGCTGCGACGATGGCTGTCGTGGGGATGCCGAGCAGGCGCGCCGGCAACTCGGGTGCGAATGCCGGCTGCGGCGCGTTTTGCGGCGCCAGGCGCACGAACAGGTGGTCGCCTTCGCGCGTCAATGCGAGCCGCTGGCGGTGCGTGGCGGACGTCACTGTCAAGGGTGGATGGGCATCGGGGCGGGCAAACAGGCGTTCGGCGGCGGCCAGCGTGGCGTGCAGGCACAAGGGGCTGCGCGTATGCGGGTAGTAGAAGTCCACGGTTGCCGTCACGCCGTCCGCGCGCGGCGGATCGATCCACACGCAGGTAATGTTGCGCTCGCGGGCAAAGGCCTGGCGCGCATCCGGGTGCGATCGATCGTTTTCGATGACGAGGGCCGGATTGCCGGCGCCTGGGGTGGCGCCGAAGCAGCGCAGGGCGTGGACGTGCATGGTTTTTCCTTCCTGTGTGGCGTGGGTCGGTGCGGATGCAGCATAGCGGGATTGGCCTGGTCGTGCTGACCAGGCCAGACAATTTGATGGACCCGAAGGCATTCGCCACGGCCTTCCGATCGGGTAGAATTTGTGTACATTTCTTATCGGACCGATAGCGCCGACATTGCCCATGTTTCACGAATATCCCGATGCCGCAGGAGCGCACTTCGCAGCGCACTTCGCCGCGCACTTCGCAGCCCACTTCGCCGCGCACTTCGCAGCCCACTTCGCGAGCGGACAAGCGTGAGCGATCCCGACGCCACACTGACAAGCTATGGAATGGCCGAGGACTTCGCGTCGGCGCCGGTGCTCGGCATCACGATCCTGTGGCACCCCCAGCGCGAACGGATCGGCGAACAGATGCTTGGCCCGGCCGCCGGCGGCGCGATCGCTTTGAACCGGTTCGCGCCCCTGTTCGCGCGTGCGGGCGCCGGGCATGACGGGGCGCCGCTGGGCGAGCGCTCGATCACGCGCGAGCCGGTGCACATCCGTTTCGTCACCGAAGGCGGCATCCAGGTCGACCATGTGCGCGGCAAGATGGGCCTCGAGCTCAATGGGCTGCCATCGAACGGGACCGACCGGTTCACGGCCGGCGAGCTCGATCGCGGCATCGTGATCGGGCTCGGGAGCCAGGTGTTCGTGTGCCTGCACCTGATGCGCAGCCTGCCGCGCGCGGCAAACGTGCCGGGGCTGATCGGCGTCGGCGATGGGGCGATCAAGATGCGCGAAGCGATCGCGCAGGTGGCCGGGACGACGATGCCGGTACTGCTGCTGGGCGAGACCGGCAGCGGCAAGGAGGTCGCGGCGCAGGCGATTCATGCGCTCGGTGGGCGTCGAAGCGAGCGCTTCGTCGCGATCAATATGGCGACCCTGAGCGAGTCGCTTGCGGCGGCCGAACTGTTTGGTGCGGTCAAGGGGGCGTACACCGGCGCGGCGACCAGCCGGCGCGGCTGGTTCGCCGAGGCAGACGGCGGTACCTTGTTCCTGGACGAGATCGCGGATACGCCGGCGTCGGTGCAGGCCATGCTGTTGCGCGTGCTCGAGAGCGGCGAGTACCGGCCGCTCGGGGCGGGTACGGATGCGCGGTCGAGCGCGCGGATCGTTGCGGCGACCGACCAGGACCTGGGGGCGGGTGGGTTCAATCAGGCGCTGCGGCGGCGTCTCGAGGCGTTCGTGATCCGGGTGCCGGCGTTACGTGAGCGGCGTGAGGATATCGGCGTGTTGGTGCGGCATTTCCTCGATGCCGAGGTGGCGCAGGATGCGTGGAACCTGCCGTTCGAGTTGCTGAGCCAGGTGTTCAATGGGGACTGGCCGGGGAATGTGCGGCAGCTGGCGGATGCGATGCGGCGGGTGGCGCTGGATTTGCAGGCGGGGATGTTGCCGGTGCTGGATCAGTCGGTGATGATGCCGGTGGCCGTGCCGGTGCCGCTGCCTGGCCCTGCCGATGACACCGCTGTGGCCTGTGCTTCACGTCCGGTGCGGCGCAAGGTGTCCGAATTGCGCGATGACGACCTCGTGGAGGCGATGGAGAAGAGTCAGTGGCAGATTCTGGCGGCGTCCAGGGCGCTGGGGATTTCGCGGCCGACAGTGTATAAGCTGCTGGAAGCTCACCCGGCGATTCGTTTTCCTGCCAATATTTCAGAGGAAGAAATTCGCGCCGCCTGGATCGCTTGCGACGGTGATCTCCAGCGGTGTGCTTCGCGGCTCATGACGCCTGCAGAGGCATTGAGGCGTCATGTGGGGTTGTTGGGACTAAGCGCCGCTGTCTGAAACAGCGAAGCCTCATGGAGGATCCATGCCGTTGCTGATTTCAGCTTCGGGATCAAAGTAGAACACTCGCAATTGCGCCGCTTCTTCATGGACGCGCTTGATCGCCACTGTGACGTAGAACGCAAGCTCCCAAAAACCGTTGAAGGCCCCCACGGTCAGATGGCCGTCCCACAGGAGCGTGACACGCCGCCCCTTTTCGGGATCGATGCCGGTGCTGTGCACCGAGAATGCCGAGGGATCAATCCGGTACAGCGCACCCAGCCGGGCGCCACTGCCGTCTGTAAACAGCGAAGGAGGAGCATAACGGGTGCGTACACCTTTTCCACAACATAAGATCTGCGGACGCGTGATCACGCAGCAGTCGACCACCTCAAGCGATTCAAAGCCGGTTTTTTCCTTATCGCTCGCGGTGATCGCAATCCGGAATTCCTGACCAACCGAGAAGTCGATATCGCGGTTCCAGCGCATATCTTCTTGAGAACGCTCAGCGACCCCTAGCGAATTAATATCGTCAAACAGCCAATCAATACCGTCGTCTACCTGGTTGACGTCAAATCTTGCTGACAAGGCCATCAATGCTTGTGTCATTGTTTCCTTTCCATTTGAAATAAATCAAACCGCGGATCACTCCGCAGCGCTAGTAAGTCGGGCTCGGTCCCGATCAATCCTCTCGAGTAGCCCAGCTGTTGCGCCTTGCCCAGTTCGGCCAACGCCGCATCACGTTGCCCGGTGAGTTCGTATGCCACGGCGGCACGAAAACGGATGTCCGGATTATCCGGCTTGGCCGCAACGGCCTGTCGGCTGAGCTCTGCTGCTGTAGTCATGTCGCCCAGTTTGGCTGCGTAAAGCCCCATGCGTGAGTTCAAAGTGGCATCGTGTGGATTCCGCTCCAACAAGGGTTTTAGCAGGCCCGATGCCTTGCGATAGGCATGTTGCGAATCGGCTTGACGGCCTGGAATCCAGCGTAATGTATCGCCCAGATTAGCCCATCGCAAATACGCGATGCTGTTTCCCTTGGAGGCTGACACGGCATGCTCGAATGCCTTGGCCGAGCCGATATAGTCGCCGCGATTGAACAGGGCGTAACCCAGATTGCTATACAGATGACCATTGGGACGCACTTGCAGTCCTTGTTGCAAGACCTGTAACGCTGCGTCATTGCGTCCTTGCGCCGAGAGCGTACCGCTCAGGTTCGCATAGGCGAATACAGCGTCCGGCTCAACCCGAATGCTCTCACGAAAAGCCTGTTCGGCTCCTGCATGATCGTTCTGCCGGAAGCGAAGCGTCCCTAATTGATCGATGAACAGGCGCTCTCGTGGATGCAGCGCGCGCGCAGCCTCAATGCTGCGCTCGGCCTCGGCGTAGCGCTGCATGCGCGTGAGGACGCCGCTTCTGGTACTGAGTGCAAACAGGTTCGAAGGATCCAGCTGCAATGCTTGTTGAGCGAACTGCAAGCTTTCCTCGTTCCGGCTTTGCTGTTGGCGAACGAATGATTGGGCGGCATAAGCGAGGGCTAGCTGGTCGTCCAGTTCGAGCGCCTTTTGGGCGCTGGCGTCAGCACGTTGCAACCAGGTTGCGTCGCCGCGGTCGCCCGCATAGCGCAGTGCATAAGCCAACGACATGCCGGCGACCGCGGCTGCATGGTTGGGTTGTTTTTCAAGAATTGCGTTGAAATTTTCGAGCGCGATATCCAGGCTGCCGTCCCGATCGAATTGTCGCAATACCGCCATGCCAGTCGATATTCGGGCCGTCTCGGAGACTGGCGGCGCCCACTGGCGCGCCAGATCACTCGACAGCGGGAAATACCTCATCGCGGCCAACCCAAGCGCGGCTATCAGGGCGCAGCATGCGGCAGTGCGCGCAGTACGTCTGGAAATGGAAAATGCCGAAAACCGCCTGGGCGATACGGTCACTGTCGCCTCGGGTTCTTGCAATGCGCGCGCAGTCTCCCTGACGGCGTCCATCGTCGGTATGCGCATGGACGGAGCCGGTGCGCACATCGCTCGCACCAGGGCGACCATGTCTTGATCGGCGTCCGGGGCAAAGGTCCATTGGGAACAGGACGATTGCACCTGCGCTGCAGCCAATGCCAGCCCATGCAAATGCGCAAATGGCCGCTCACCCTGCATCATCTCGTACATCAGCACACCGACCGCATAAATATCGCTGAGGGTATTCGGATGCTTGCCGTTCAAGATTTCAGGCGCCAGATAGGCGATGGTGCCCTGGGTTTGCAATACATCCCCTGACTCGGTGGCAAGCGGATCGATCTTGCGCGCCAGACCAAAATCCATGATGCGCAACTGGCCCGATGGCTCGATCATCAGATTGGCCGGCTTCAGGTCGCCATGGATCAACCCCGCCGCATGCGCCTGCGCCATCGCGTCCGCCAACTGGCAAACGATATCGAGTATCCGATCGCGCGACAGCTTCGTCGTGGACAGCAGCTGGTGCAGGGTTTTCCCGCCAACCAGCTCCATCACGATCGATTTGCTATGGCCATCGTCTTCCAGCGAATAAATCTGGATGAAGGCAGGATGCCGCAGTGATGCCGCGAGACGGGCTTCCTGTAGAAGATTGTCCGGCTGGTCGCGCACCAGGTTGGCCTTCAGGCGCTTGATGGCGACGCTGCGCTGCAGTGCCGGATCCCACGCCTCGTGCACGTCGCCGAACCCGCCATTGCCGAGCAGTTTGCCGAGGCGGTAGCGCCCGGTATCGGGAGTGGCGATCAAATCAGGCGATGAAGTCATGTGCGGCTCGTTTGGTCGGCACAGGCGCCATACATACTGCAGAAAGAAACTTGCCAAATACACATAATTTAATGCGTGATCCAGCCAACCAGCGTGTCAACGCTTTCGTTGACGTGTAAAAACATCCGCTGTTTTACACCCGATCGGCATACATAGTCGACCAAATCCTTGAATTGTTGCTGCAACGCCATTGTTTCAAGCTGGCACAGAGCTTGCAACTATCGCGCATGGCAAGACAAGACGTAACAGAACAATGGTTACGGCCTTCGCCATTGACGCAAAGCATGTTATTCATTCTGGAAAGAACATTCAAGTATGGCTACCCAAAACACAGGCACTCTGCAGATCGTTGGCGCAGCGTACGGACTCAAGCAGGTTACCGCCCAGGTCATCAAGCTGGTCAACCGTCAGGCGTTTCCAGAATCGCTGACTGTCTCGGCAAGCAACCAGGCGTTCGGCGACACCTGGGTCGGCCATGAAAAGATGCTGACCGTCGTCTATCGCTATGACGGCGGCCCGACGCATGTGGCAACCGCCTGGGAAGGCCAGACGCTGAACATTGGCGTGCCGCAGTTCGAACAAGCCGCCCGGGCGCCTGCTCCAGCGTTGGAGAACGACACCGAACAGCCGGCATTGACGGTATGGGGCGCGAGTTTCGGCCCTGCCGACATCAGCGCGACAGTGCGCGGCCTGGTCGAAGGACCGGCCGGCGCCCTGTCGCTGGTCGCCGACCGCGCCACCCTCGGCGACACGGGCGACAGCCGGCGCAACGCCTTCGTCATCGTGGCCAGCTATACCGGCCAGGTGCCGTTCATCGACATCGTCGTCGAGGGCAATCCGTATGCACTCGGCTACCGTCCGCCGCTGCACATCCTGGGCGCCTTCTACGGCCTGAAGGACGTCACCGACATCGTCCGCGCCAGCGTCAGCCGGCGCAGGTTGTCGGTCGGCGCATCGAGCAGCGTGTTCGGCGATGGCTGGCCAGCCATGCGCAAGACCCTGCACGTGGTCTACCAGTACGGCGACCGCAAGCCGCAAATGGCCGCGACGACCGAGAACCAGCTTCTGCACATCGACTACGACCCGGCCGCACCCGCCGGGCAGGCGTCGCTCGACCCGCGCGCCCTGAACATCATCGCGGCCGCCTACGGACCGGTCGACGTCACGGCCAGGGTGGCGGCGCTGGTGAAGAACGGCAGCCTGTCGTTCACGGCCGACAGCATGACCTTCGGCGACACCTGGCCGGCCGCCGTCAAGTCGTTCTCGCTGGTGTATGCCTGGGGCACGACGGCGGTATCACACCTCAACGTACCCGAAGAGACGCCGGTCTCGATCACGCAGCCCGAACCTGCCTTTGGCGTGGACCGTACTTTCGTCTCGCTGGCCGGCCTGTTCGCCGCCGGCGACGAGATCAAGCTCCAGAGCGCCGCCGGCGGCTACTGGTCGCGCGCCGCCGGCGGCCAGGTGACGGCGCTCGGTACCTCGAGCGATGCGGCCGAGGTGTTTACCATCGGCGTGACCGGTTCGGCCGAGCCGGCCGCCATCACCTTGCGCTGCCGTGACGGCAGCTACGTCATCGCGGGCGCCGACGGCACCTTGCGTGCGGGTGGCGGCGCGGAGGACGCAGTCCAGCTCATGGCGTCGCTCCAGGCCAACGGCGCCATCAATATCGGCGTCGTCGGCGGCGCGTGCGCGCCCTTCATCGCGGTCGCCGAGGGCGGCGCCATCGCGCTGGACGGCAGCTACGACACCAATTTTTCCACCTGCTTCAACCTGCTGCTGAACCCCACCCGGGCCGGCAACGCCAGCCATTTTCAGGCATTTTCCAGCACGACGATGCTCGATGGCCCGGTTGACATGAAGCTGGTGAAAGTGGTGTGGAAGCTGACCGGAGGCTGCTTTCTGGCGACCGGCCTGGGCCCGCTGCTCGGCGACCGGGAGCAGGTCGGCCCCGCCTTGTACCGTTTCCTGCGGCGCTA
This sequence comes from Telluria sp. RT2P19, assembly GCF_059685725.1. NCBI lineage: Bacteria > Pseudomonadati > Pseudomonadota > Betaproteobacteria > Burkholderiales > Oxalobacteraceae > Telluria > Telluria sp. RT2P19. The sequence goes on along the minus strand of NZ_JCASIL010000021.1, from coordinate 13,402 downwards.
TCCGGGCGTGATGAACAAGATCGCGATCCTGATCGCGACCATCGACTGCAACCGGGCGATGCCGGCCGGCGTCCTGCTGTCGGTGCTGCGGGGGATCCATGAGGCGGGCATCCTCATGCCGGTGCTGCGCATGACGCTGTCGACGACCGGATGGATGGGGATTTCGTGGGCCGTCGTCACGATCCTCACGAAAGTGCGGGGCGGTGTGATGACGGCGGGTGCGGCGGCAGGGGCCGAGTTGGGCGAGAGTTTCTCCGGCTGGGCCTACGAAACCACGATGGAGATGCTCGACTATATCAACTCGACCGGCGGCGCCGCGCTGATGCTCGCGTATGAACGCATGATCGGCGCCGACCAGCCGGCCCTGCGCCGTGCCCAGGGCGGCGGCGTCTCCAGCCTGCGTGCGCGGATGAGTCGCCAGGATCCCGCCGATTCGTCCCTCGGCCCTTTGCCACGTCCGTTTCCGACACACGTCTGACAGGTCGGCAGCTTGCCGCGGCGGCCAGCTGGGTTATACTGTGTTTTTATACAGTATTGGCTGTTTGACAGCTTCTCCGCATGACCGCCCACACCGCCCAGCCCCCAGCTCCGCAGGCGCTGCCTCCCTACGCCGAATTGTTCTGCCTGTCGAACTTCTCGTTCCTGCAAGGGGCCTCGCATGCCGAGGAGCTGGTCGCGCGCGCGGTGCAGCTCGGGTACTTCGCGCTGGCCCTCACCGACGAATGCTCGCTGGCCGGGGTCGTGCGCGCCCACGCCGAAGCCAGGAACGCCGGCCTGCCCCTGATCATCGGCGCCCACTTCCACCTCAGGAACCCCGGCGACGCCCTGGCGCCAGCCCCGTCCCTGATCCTGCTGGCGCAAAACCGCAACGGCTACGGCAACCTGTCCGAACTGATCACGGTCGGCCGCACGCGCAGCGAGAAGGGCACCTACCTGCTCACGCCCGACGACCTGGCCAATCCCGCGCCGAACTACGCGCACCTGCAGCACATGCCCGACTGCCTGGCGATCCTGCTGCCGCCATACCCCGGCCACGAAGCCCAGGACGTCGACCGCCTGCACGCGCAGGCCGCGTGGATGGCGACCACCTTCCCGGGCCGCGCCTGGCTCGGCCTGACGCTGCTGCACCGCGCCTTCGACGACGCCCACCGCGCCACGGTGGAAGAGGTGGGCTGGCAGCATGGCCTGCCGATCGTCGCGCTGGGCCATGTGTGCATGCACGTGCGCTCCCGCAAGCCCTTGCAGGACACCTTGAGCGCGACCCGCCTGGGCAAGCCGGTGGCGGCCTGCGGCTACGGCCTGGCGCAGAACGCCGAGCAGCACCTGCGCGCGCGCCTGCGCCTGGCCAACCTGTATTCGCGCGAGGCGCTGGCCGAGACGGTGCGCATCGCGCGCCTGTGCACCTTCTCGCTCGACGAGCTGCGCTACGAATACCCGGACGAAGTGGTCCCCGAAGGCCACGACGCCACCAGCTACCTGCGCAGCGAAACCTGGATCGGCGCGCACCGGCGCTTTCGCGACGGCGTGCCGGCCAAGGTGCAGGCACAGATCGAGTACGAGCTCGAACTGATCGCCGAGATGGGCTACGAACACTACTTCTTGACGGTATATGACATCGTGCGCTTCGCGCGCTCGCAGCACATCCTGTGCCAGGGCCGCGGCTCGGCCGCCAACTCGGCGGTGTGCTACTGCCTCGGCATCACCGAGGTCGACCCGGCCCGCGCCAGCCTGCTGTTCGAGCGCTTCATCTCGCGCGAGCGCAACGAGCCGCCCGACATCGACGTCGACTTCGAGCACCAGCGGCGCGAAGAGGTCATCCAGTACATCTACAACAAGTACGGCCGCGAGCGCGCGGCGCTGGCGGCGGTGGTGATCAGCTACCGCCCCAAGAGCGCGCTGCGCGACAGCGGCCGGGCGCTGGGCATCGACCTCGCCATCGTCGAGAAGGTGGCCAAGACCCACCACTGGTTCGACAGCCGCGCCGATCTGCTGGGGCGCCTGGCCGAAAGCGGTCTCGATCCCGAGGCGCCGCTGTCGCGCCAGTGGGCCACGCTGGCGCAGTCGCTGCTGAACTTCCCGCGCCACCTGTCCCAGCATCCGGGCGGCTTCGTGATCGCCAGGGGCAAGCTCTCGCGCCTGGTGCCGATCGAGAACGCGACCATGCTTGACCGCAGCGTGATCCAGTGGGACAAGAACGACCTCGAAGAGCTGGGCCTGATGAAGGTCGACGTGCTGGCGCTGGGCATGCTGTCGATGATGCGGCGCGGCCTGGAGCTGGTCGGCCAGCGCCATGGCCAGGTGTTCGAGATGCAGGACATCCCGGCGGACGATGGCGCCACCTACGACATGATCTGCCAGGCCGACACCGTCGGCGTATTCCAGATCGAATCGCGCGCGCAGATGAGCATGTTGCCGCGCATGCGGCCGCGCCGCTTCTATGACCTGGTGATCGAGGTGGCGGTGGTGCGTCCCGGCCCGATCCAGGGCGGCATGGTCCACCCCTACCTGCGCCGGCGCCAGGGACTCGAGCCGATCGTCTATCCGAGTCCCGACATGGAGACCGCGCTCGGGCGCACGCTGGGTGTGCCGATCTTCCAGGAGCAGGTGATGCAGGTGGCGATCCTGGGCGCCGGTTTCACGCCGGGCGAGGCCGACCAGCTGCGGCGCGCGATGGCGGCCTGGAAGCGCAAGGGCGGCCTCGAGAAATACTACGAGCGCATCGTGGGCGGCATGCTCGAACGCGGCTATACGCTGGAATTCGCCGAGGCGATCTTCAGCCAGATCCAGGGCTTCGGCGAATACGGCTTCCCCGAATCGCACGCGGCCAGCTTCGCGCTGCTGGCCTATGCCAGCTCCTGGCTCAAGCGCCACGAGCCGGCCGCCTTCCTGTGCGCGCTGCTCAACAGCCAGCCGATGGGCTTTTACAGCCCTTCGCAGCTGGTGCAGGATGCGCGCCGCCACGGCATCGAGGTGCGGCCGGTCGACGTCGCCGTCAGCGGCTGGGATTCGACGCTGGAAGAACATGACCCGCAGGACCGTTCGCGCCAGCCGGCGGTGCGGCTGGGCTTCTCGCTGCAGCGCGGATTGAAGCAGGAAGCGGCCGAGCGCATCGAACAGGCGCGCGCCGTGCGGCCATTCGAGAACGTGGCCGACCTGGCGCGGCGCGCGCATCTCGACCGGAGCGACCTGCAGGTGCTGGCCGCCGCCAACGCGCTGCGCTCGCTGGCCGGGCACCGGCGCGAAGCCTTGTGGCAGGCCTCGGGCGCCGCTCCCGACAAGGATCTGCTCCGCCCGACCGTGCCGCGCGAAGACACGCCCCTGCTCGCCGCGCCGAGCGAGGGCGAAGAGATCGTGGGCGACTACCGCGCCCAGGGCCTGACCCTGGGCCGCCACCCGCTGGCGCTGCTGCGCGAGCGCCTGCTCAAGCAGCGCTTCATGCCGGCGTCAAGCCTGATGGATTTCCAGGACGGCCAGCTGGCGCGCGCCTGCGGCCTGGTCACGGTGCGCCAGCGTCCCGGCACGGCCAAGGGCGTGCTGTTCATGACGCTGGAAGACGAAACCGGCAACATCAATGTGATCGTGTGGCCGACCCTGGTCGAGCAGCAGCGGCGCGAGGTGCTGGGTGCGCCGCTGCTGGGGGTATACGGCGTCTGGCAGCGCCAGGGAGAGGTGCGCCACCTGGTCGCCAAGCGGCTGGTCGATCTGTCGCACCTGCTGGGTGGACTGGATGCGCGCAGCAGGGATTTTTGCTGAGCGCCAGGTTCCCGGGTCACGCATGGCGCATGTCTTGCGGGTAGCGGTCGGAGATTGGCGCCATTGTTGATAGAATGGACAGGGCAAGCCGATCGACACAGGATGACAATGGAAAAAACAGGCCGAAGCAAGGGCAGGGGAACGGGGCGGGCGACGCTCGAGCAGGTGGCGGGCATGGCCGGCGTGTCGATCATGACCGCCTCGCGCGCGCTGAGCCAGCCGCAGATGGTTTCCGAAGTCACCCGCGCCAAGGTCGAGCAGGCGGTGGCGGAGCTGGGCTATGTGCCCAACCGCGCCGCGCGTGCGCTGGCCTCGGCGCAGTCGCACGTGATCGTGGTGCTGGTGCCGTCGTTTTCCAATGCCGTGTTCACCGCCGTCCTCGAAGGCATCCACGACGCCGTGGCGCCGGGCCAGTACCAGCTCCTGATCGGCAATACCTATTACTCGCAGGCCGAGGAAGAAAAACTGCTGCGCACCTACCTGCAATCGAGCCCGGACGGCATCCTGTTCTCGAGCCAGGCGCACAGCCCGGCCGTGGTCAAGATGCTCGAAGCCTCGCAGGTGCCGGCGGTGTCGATGATGGACTTGTCCGACGCTCCCGGCGACCTGTCGGTCGGTTTCTCGCAGTTCGAGGCCGGCATGGAAATGACGCGCCACCTGCTCAAGAAGGGCTACCGCCGCATCGGCTTCATGGGCGCCCAGCTCGACGAACGCACCTTGCGCCGCGCCGACGGCTACCGCGCCGCGATGGTCGAGGCGGGCCTGGCCGACCCCCGGCTCGAGATGATGGTGCCGGAACGCTCCACGATCGCGCTCGGCGCCGAGCTGATGGGGCAGATCATGGCGCGCATGCCCGACTGCGACGCCGTCTTCTGCTGTAACGACGACCTGGCCCACGGCGCCGTCTACCACTGCCAGCGTCACGGCATCCGTATTCCGCAAGACATCGCCGTCTGCGGCTTCAACGACTTGCCGGCGTCGGCATGGATGATGCCGTCGCTGACGACCATCGACACGCCGCGCTACCAGATCGGCTTCGAGGCGGCCGGCCTGCTGCTGCAGGTGATCAAGGGCAAGGAGCCCGAGCGCAAGCGGATCGACCTCGGCTTCACCTTGCGCGAGCGCGAGAGCGCCTGACCCGGCCGCGCCCCGGTAGCGCCTTCAGTAGGTCTTGTAGGGCAGGAACTTGCCCGACAAGACCACGTTGACGCGATCGCCTTTCGGGTCGTCGGTGCGCTGGATGTCCATCGAAAAATCGATGGCGCTCATGATGCCGTCGCCGAACTCCTCGTGGATCAGTTCCTTGATCGTGGTGCCGTACACGTTCACCAGCTCGTACCAGCGGTAGATCAGCGGATCGGTCGGTACCGCGGTCTGCAGCGAACCTTTATAGGGCACGATCTGCAGCCAGGCGATGGCTTCGTCGGACAGCTCGAAGATCTTGCCGACCGCCTCGGCCTGCGACTTGGTCAGGGTCATCTGGCCCAGGCAGGCGGCCGTGGTCCATTCCTTCGACAGGCCGGTGGCCTCGGTCACGTCGCGCCATTTGATGCCCTTGCGGACCTTGGCGGACACGATCATCCTGGTGACGTCTTCGCGGCTTGAAATCATTCTCTGCTCCATGGGTGGGTAAGGGGGGACGTTCAGGCCGAAGCCCTGGCGCCGTAGTCGTCGGGCGCGGCCTGCGCCGCGTCGGGTTCCAGGCCGGGATGCACGATGCGTGTCGCCGGCACGTCCGCGATCTCGGCGCCCGACTGCTGCAGCATCTTCGACCGGCGCACCAGGAAATCGACCAGGTGATTGCGGATCTTGTAGAACTGGGGATCGCGGTGGATCGTCGCGCGCGTGCGCTCGGCCGGCAGCGTGTTGACGACGATCTCGGCGATGCGCGCCCGGGGACCGTTGCTCATCAAGAAAATGCGGTCGGCCAGCAGGATCGCTTCGTCGACGTCGTGGGTGATCATGAAGACGGTCTGCCGCGTCGCCGCGCAGATGCCGAGCAGCTCGTCCTGGATCGTGCCGCGGGTAAGCGCGTCGAGCGCGCCGAACGGTTCGTCCAGCAGCAGCATCTTGGGTTCGACCGCGAAGGCGCGCGCGATGCCCACGCGCTGCTTCATGCCGCCCGACAGTTCGGCCGGCTTCTTGCGCGCCGCGCCGCCCAGGCCGACCATCTCGATGAAGCGCGCGCCGTGTTCGCGCACCTTCTCGCGCGGCCAGCCGGGATGGCGCGAGCGCACGGCGAAGCCGATATTGTCTTCCACGCTCAGCCAGGGCAGCAGGGCGTGGCTCTGGAACACCACGCCACGGTCCAGGCCAGGGCCGGTCACTTCGCGGCCGTCCATGATCACGGTGCCGGCGCTGGCTTCTTCGAGGCCGGCGAGCACGTTGAGGATGGTGCTCTTGCCGCAGCCCGAGTGGCCGATGATGCAGATGAACTCTCCGCGCTCGATCGCGAACGTCACCCCCTCGAACACCGGCGCCTGGCCGGCGCGATAGGTCTTGGCCAGGCCGTCGACCTGGACGAAACGGTCATTCGGCATAGGTCACCTTCCCTTGCAGGGCGGCGAACATGAGGTCCAGCGCCATGCCCACGATGCCGATCATGAGCACGGCGAAGATCACGTTCGCCAGCGACAGGTTGTTCCACTCGTTCCACAGGAAGTAGCCGATGCCGTTCCCGCCGATCAGCATTTCGGCGGCCACGATCACGAGCCAGGCGATCCCCATCGAGATGCGCATGCCGGTGATGATGGTCGGCGCCGCCGCCGGCAGGATCACCAGGAAAGCCTTGCGCAGCGGCGACACTTCGAGCGTGCGCGCGACATTGAGCCAGTCCTTGCGCACGCCGGCCACGCCGAACGCGGTGTTGATCAGCATGGGCCAGATCGAGCAGATGAAGATCACGAAGATCCCCGAGATCGATGAATCCTTGATCGTGTACAGGGCGATCGGCATCCAGGCCAGCGGCGAGATCGGCTTGAGCACCTGGATGAAAGGATCGATCGCGCGGTACAGCAGGGGCGACATGCCGATCGCGAAACCCAGCGGGATCGCCACCAGCATCGCCAGCAGGTAGCCCAGGCCGACGCGCACCAGCGAATGCCCCAGCTGGATGCCGATGCCGCGGTCGTTCGGGCCGCGATCATAGAACGGATCGGCCAGGTGGCCTACCGCCACCAGCGCGAACCCGGCCGGCGTCGGGAAGCCCCCGCCGGCGGCCGGCGCCGGAGCCGCGCCGGCCGCCGGCGCTTGTCCCATCAGGGCCGCGTACTCGGCTTGCTCGGCGCTCATGGCGGCCACCGGCGCCGCGGCGCGCGGCGCGGTGGCGATATGCCAGACCCCGAGCAGGACCAGCAGCAGCGCCAGCGACAGCAGCGCCGCCTTCAACCTGAGTTGCTTGTGCATGGGCTTTTCCTGTCAGGCGCGCTTGATGGCGAAGCTGTCCAGGTAGGCCTGCGGCCTGGCCGGATCGTAGGTCTTGCCCATGATCGTGAACGGGCGGTAGCCGCTGGCGGCGGCGGCAGGCGCCTGCATGCCGAGGGCCGCCATCTGCTTGCGCGCATCGGTGAGCAGGAAGACCTGTTCGGCCAGCGCCTTGTAGTTGACGTCGCCCTTCAGGTAGCCCCAGCGCTTCATCTGCGTCAGCATCCAGGTCGCCATCGAATACCACGGCAAGGCGTCGAAGTCGGCGCGGTCCGGTTCGTTGCGCACCTTGCCCAGGCCATCGGCGAAGCGGCCCGAGAGCGCCTGCAGCACGACGGTCTCGGGCTGGTTCAGGTACGCGGGTTTGCAGATGGCCTTGGCGATCTCGGCCCGGTTCTCGTGCTTGTGCGCCATCGCGGTGGCGTTCAGGATGGCACGGTACAGCGCGGCGAAGGTGTTCGGGTTCTGGTCGATGAAGGCTTGCGAGGCGCCGAAGGCGCAGCAGGGATGGCCGTTCCAGATGTCCTTGGTCAGGATGTGGATGAAGCCGACCTGGTCGAACACGGCGCGCTGGTTGAACGGATCGGGACCGAGGAAGCCGTCGATATTCCCGGCGCGCAGGTTGGCGACCATCTCGGGTGGCGGCGTCACGCGCAGCTGCACGTCGCGGTCGGGGTCGAGCCCGTGCTCGGCCAGGTAGTAGCGCAGCAGGAAGTTGTGGACCGAGTACTCGAACGGAATCGCGAACTTGAAGCCCTTCCAGTTGCGCGGGTCGCGATTGTCCTTGTGCTTGAGCGCGAGCGTGATCGCCTGCCCGTTGATGTTCTGGATGGTGGCGACGCGCATCGGCTGCGGCGTGCCGCCCTGGCCGGCCGACATCGCCAGCGGCATCGGCGCGAGGAAGTGCGACGCATCGAGTTCGCGGTTGATCATCTGGTCGCGCACCAGCGCCCAGCCGGCGGTCTTGCTGAGGGTGACGTTCAGCCCCTGCGCCTTGTACATGCCCATCGGGTCGGCCATGATCAGGGGCGTGGCGCAGTTGATCGGAATGAAGCCGATCTTGAGGTCCTTCTTCTCGAGCGCGCCGGCTTTTTCCTGTGCATTGGCCTGCAGGCTGGCCAGCGGCAGCACCGCGCCGACCGCCGCCATCAGCGTCGGCGCGCCCACGGCCTTGATCAGGTTGCGGCGCGTCACTTCATGGGGGAACAAGGCGCGTACCGCAGCGGCCTCGATGAAGTCGCCCGACAGCGCTTCGGCGTCACCCGCGCGCCGCAGCCGCGCGGCTTGCGCCTGGCGCTCGTGCTCGGCCTGGGAGCCATGCCTGCCGCAGGCGCAACCACTCAGGCTGGACTCGGTCGAATAGGGGCGGTACAGATTCTCATCTTTCATTGGCGAAGATCCCTGGTAGTGGTGATGACGCAAAAAATGAAACGGCGCGACCGGCGTTGACCTGCCCATACTTTGTCACCAGCAAGACCTGTGCCATATGGCATCGGGTAGGGACATCACCTCCTTCCCAGAGCGAAAACGACGCTTTGGGTCGCGCCCGGGTATCGTGCAGGAACCGTGACGGCGCTCGCCATCGGCAGGCGCCGGAGCACCTATTGCGCGCATCTGCCCGCTCGTGGTGCGTGATGGGTTTACATCCTTACCGCGCAGCGGCTACAATCGACCTTATTGATGTTAGCGTTAACATGGACGACATGACGACAGAAGCGCGAGACGACGACAAGGGAACCGCCTGGGTAGTGATGGGCGTGAGCGGTTGCGGCAAGAGCAGCATCGGCGCGGCGCTGGCCACCAGGCTCGGTGCGCCCTTCATCGAGGGGGATGCCTTCCATTCCGAGGCGAATGTGGCCAAGATGTCGGCCGGCGTCGCGCTGACCGACGACGACCGCCGCGACTGGCTCCTGAGCCTGCGCGACAAGCTTGCCGCGCGCGAGGGCGGGGCGGTGCTGTCGTGCTCCTCGCTCAAGCGTACCTATCGCGACCTGCTGCGCAGCGCCGGCGGCGACGTGCGCTTCGCCCACCTGGCGGGCGAGCGCGGCCTGCTGCTGGAGCGCGTGAGCAACCGCCCCGGTCACTACATGCCGCCGTCGCTGCTCGACAGCCAGCTGAGCACGCTCGAACCCCTGCAGCCGGACGAAGCCGGCATTACCCTGGATATCCGCGACCTCCCGGAACAGCTGGTCGGGCAGATTCTTGCCAGCGTCCGGGGCTGAGGGCCTCGGCAATGGCGCCAGGAGTGGGGAAGCCCTCCTGGCGTCCGGCCATCAGGGAACCGTCACCTCGAGCTTGTAGCTGCGACCCGCTTCGACCTTGTCGATGCGCGCCGCAGGCAGGGCGACGCCGTCGCAGATCACCTCGACCTGTCGCACCGCGCCCCGTTTGATCTCGACCTCGAAAGTCGCACCACGGAAGCGCCGCGTGACCGACATCCCATCCCACCCCGACGGCAGTTGCGGCGCTACCGTCAAGCCCTGCATATCGCCCTTCAAGCCGCACAGCCCCTCGATCAGGCAGCGATAGACCCAGGCCACGGTGCCTGTGTTGAACAGCTGGCTCGAACGCCCGGCGGTGCGCGGATACTCCTTGTACGCGCCGCGGTAGTAATTGGGAATGAACACCGGCAGCTGGCCGCGCTGCAGGTAGTCGTCCTGGCCCGGGCCGGGGATCATCTTGCGCAGCGCATCGAAGGCGCGGTCGGCCTCGCCGATCGTGTACAGGCTGTAGATGTAGAACACCGAGGCGTGGTTGTACACCGCGCCGTTCTCGGCCGAACCGGGATGCTTTTGCGTGACGCGGCCGACGTCTTCGCGCATGGCGCTGTAGGGCGGCGCGAACATCTGCACCCCGTACGGCGTGCGCAGCTGCTCGTCGATCTCGCCGAGCATCCTGGCGCGCTGTTCGGCGCTGGCCGCGCCGGACAGGAAGGCCCAGCTCTGGGGATTGAGGTAGATGCGGCCCTCGGTATCGCTGGCCACGCCGAACTTGACGTCGTCGTCGGTGATGCCGCGCGCGAACCAGGCGCCGTCCCACAGGTGGGTGTTGGCGGCGCCATTCATCTCGCCGGCGCCGGCGCGGTAGTGCGCCTCGCGGGCAGCGTCGCCACGCGCCGCGCACACGTCGGCCCACAGGTTCAGCGCATAGGCCGCCGCCACCGTCAGCCAGCCCGAGACGCCGCGGCCCTTGTAGCCGACCATATTCATCGGATCGCACCAGTCGCCCTGCTCGATGTACGAGAGGCCGCGCGCATCGCGCCGCTGCAGCAGCCAGTCCATTGCCAGCGAGATGCGCTCGAACGCGCTTTTCACCTGGCCGTCGTGCGTCGTGACCGGCGCGTCGAGGATGGCGGCGTCGCCCGTTTCATCGAGGTAGGCGCGCAGGCATACCGGCAGCCAGACGCAGTGGTCGGTGTGCGGGATCTGGTTGATGTACTTGAGTTCAGCGCCTTCGAACAGCAGGATCCCGTCGGGCATCGCGCCATTGGCCTCCTGCTGGCTCAGCGAGTGCAGGAAGGCGGCGCGCGCCGCCGCCGGCTTGACGAAGGCCATGCCCATATTGTCCTGCAGGTAGTTGCGGGTCTGCGGGTCGGTGCTCAGGCGGTTGACGTCGCCGTGGTAATAGACCTGGCGCGCCAGCCAGGTGTTGACGAAGTTATCGAGTTCGCGGTCCGGTGTCGTGACCTGGATGACGCCTTCGCCCTGCGCGATATACGCCGCGTAGTCGCGCGCGGCGGCGGCGAAGCCTTCCTCGCTCAGGTAGCGCTGGCGCAGCGATGCGGTCTCGGCGTCGTCGAAGGCGGGCCCGAACAGGAAGCGGCGCGTGACGGCGTTGCCGGGCGCCAGCGCCAGCCGGTACTGGACCACGGCCGCCGGCGTCTCGTAGCGCGCATCGCCGCAGCCCAGGCGCTCGCCCGCCAGGCCGGACGGCGCATGCAGGCCGCCTTCGCCTTCGAAGGCGATCTGGCCGGTCTCCCAGGCGTCCGGCGCCTGCTCGCACAGCAGCACGGTGCGGTCCTTGAACAGGCGATTCTTGAAGTAGTCTTCCAGTTTCTGGTACGGCGTGATGCTCGACGCCACGATGCCGCCAAGGTCATGCCGGTACTCGGCCGACTGGTTCATCCACGACATATAGCCGATCGTGAAATAAGGATAGACGCTGATGCGGCGCGGACGGTCCGACAGGTTCGTCACCTGCATCGACCACAGCTCGGCGACGTCGTCGACCGGCAGGCCGAGCACGAGCTCGATGCGGATGCCGAACTTCTCGACGGTCCAGCGCAGGTCGGTGCGGCCGACCGAGAACGCGAACAGGTCGACGCCGCCGCGCACCGGCTCGTAGGGCGCCGAGAACAGCTCGCCCGACTCTTCGTCCTTCACGTAGAAGAAGCGGCCCGGATGGTGGGCGTAGTAATGCTGCTCCGGCTGCATGAAGGACTTGGCCTGGATGTTCGGCGCGTGCGAATACTTGCTCGGTTCCGGTTGCATGAACTGGGCGGTGGCGTAGCCGCGGCAGGTCGACTGGATCATCATCCGGCGGTTCCACAGGAAGCCGCCGGCCTGCGGCATCGCGGTGGGGCTGGTCAGCACATAGCGGTCGTCTTGCGGATACAGCATGGATCGGGTCTCCAATGATTTCATGGCGCGGCCTTGCGCGCCGACAGCTCGAGCTGGATGCGCGCCAGCAGCTTGCCGTCGAGGTTGTAGAAGCACATGACCAGCACCGCCAGCAGGGCGAACGAAGCCGGCACGAAGGACATCAGCCACACGATGCCGGCCTGCGAGCCGGTGGTCTGGGCCGCATTGGGCACGTAGCCGAGCGAGGTGAAGACGGCGCCGATCACGCTCACCGCCACCGCGGTGCCGAGCTTTTGCGAGAAGGTCGCGGCGGCGAAGGTCATGGCGGTGGCGCGGCGGCCGGTGGTCCATTCGTTGTAGTCGGCGGTGTCGGCATACATCGAGAACGCCAGCGGCGACTTGGGGCCGAGCACGAAGCCGGTGGCCGCCTGCAGCACGAACATCAGGTCGATGCGGTCGGTCGGGATCAGGAAGAATGCGCTCGATAGCACCGCGGTCGCGCTCATCAGGATAATCATGAGCAGCTTCTTGTCGACGAAGCGCGTCATGAGCGGCGTGCAGGCCGCGCCGATGGCGGCGAAGATCATGTAGGTCGGCACGAAGCTCGCCATCAGCTCGGGGCGCTCGACCACGTACTTGAAGTAATAGGCCGAGGTGGTGGTGCGCAGGGTGATGGTCACCATGATCACCAGGGCCAGCACGAACAGCACGACCCAGGGACGGTTGCCGGCGAGGTCGCGGATGTCGCGGATCACGTTGCTCTTCTGGCCCGATGGCGGGGTGATGCGCTCGCGTGTGCCTGCGAAGGTAATGAGGAACATGAGCGCTGCCGCCACGCTCCAGGCGACCATGGTCAGCTGCCAGCCAAGTTCGTTGTCGCCGTTGCCGAGCTTCTCCACCATGGCCGGGGTGGCGGCGGTCACCAGGGTGCCGCCGGCGAAGGCGAAGATGAAGCGCAGGCCATTGATGGTCGAGCGTTCCTGCGGGTCGGCCGACATCACGCCCGACAGCGCGTTGTACGGGATGTTGACGCAGGTGTAGAACACCATCATTGCCAGGTAGCTGGCATAGGCCCAGATCAGCTTGCCGTCGGCGTCGAGGTCGGGGGTGGTGTAGGTCAGCACGGCGGCGGCGCCGAGCGGGATCGACATCCACACCAGGTAGGGACGGAACTTGCCGAAGCGCGTGCTGGTGCGGTCGGCCACGGCGCCGATCAGCGGGTCGGTGAAGGCGTTGATCAGCTTGATCGAGGCGAGCAGGGTGGCCGCCTGGGCCGCCGAGATGCCGAAGGTATCGGTGTAGAAGATGAGCAGGAAGGTCGCGATATTGGCCCAATAAAAATTAAAGCCCATATCGGCCACGCCATAGCTGAGCTTTTCGCGCCAGCCAAGGGAGGCGTTCGCTGCTGCAGGTGTCTCGGGCCCGCGCTTGAACATGCTTGTCTCCAGATTTTGTAAGTCGTTATGTGAGCGCTAACATCTTTATCAAGTATGCCGTCCGTTGGGCTGCATGTCAAATACAAACAATTAGGCGATGTCACCGTTACCTATGGATGAATCCGATCGCGATGCGTAGCAATTGCTCGACAGAAGTAACTCGCCCACCATCGAGGGCCCACAGCCAACCCAGGTAATTCGGCAGGCGCC
>NZ_JCASIL010000020.1:0-114838 GCF_059685725.1 Telluria sp. RT2P19 | reverse complement strand
ACGTCTCGATCACCGTCAAGCTGATCGCTCCGATCGCGATGGAAGAAGGTCTGCGCTTCGCGATCCGCGAAGGTGGCCGTACCGTCGGCGCCGGCGTGGTTGCCAAGATCATCGCCTGATTCATCAGGCCCTGATCGTCGGTCGATGCCCCTTGCGGGCGTCTGACCGGCACAACGATGGGGACAGACTTTTTGGTCTGTCCCCATCTGTTTGAGCGGGAACGATGATATACTCCCGCCTCTTGAGCAGTACCGAAGTACCTTTACCACATTGCCGGCAGCAAGCCGGAACGTTCTTTTAAAGGAATTAGCATGTCCGCTCCAAACCAGAAAATCCGTATCCGCCTGAAAGCGTTCGACTACAAGCTGATCGACCAGTCCGCACTGGAAATCGTCGACACCGCCAAGCGCACCGGCGCCGTCGTCAAGGGCCCAGTCCCACTGCCGACCCGCATCCAGCGTTTCGACGTGCTGCGTTCCCCACACGTGAACAAGACCTCGCGCGACCAGTTCGAAATCCGTACGCACCAGCGTCTGATGGACATCGTGGACCCGACCGACAAGACCGTTGACGCACTGATGAAGCTCGACCTGCCAGCTGGCGTCGACGTCGAAATCAAGCTGCAGTAATACCAGATCAAGTGTTGGCGGCATCGACCGCCAGCGCTGCAAGGGCCGGATCGACCGTTCGCGGACGATCCGGCCCTTGTCGTTTGTGGCGCCGGCGCCGTCAACCCATGCGGCGTGCATGACCTGCGCCAGAGCGAACCGCGGAGCATTGCCCACCGTCCTCGCGCATGCTGTAATCGACCGGTTCATTCTCACGATTGCCCATCATGCAGCTTTCATTCGCCTCCACCCTGCGCGCGACGTCCTGGCGCGACCTTGCGGGGTGGGGCCTTGCCTCGCTCTTCATCGTTTCGATGATCAAGGCGCTTGCGCCCGATGCGGCCAGGCCTTTCCTGCGCAGCCTCGGGTTGTCCCTGCCGCTGCTGATGCTGGTAGCGAAGGACATCGCCCATGCGCCCGAAGCCTGGCAGCGCCTGCGCAGTGCGCATGCCGCGCGTGCGCCATGGCATGCGCGGGGGACGGCGCTGCTGCCGCCCGAACTGGTGGGGATGCTCAAGCTCGACCGCCTGCTGTGGATCGGCTGCCTCAGGCGCCTGCGGCGCCAAAGCATTTCCCGCACGCTGCCGGACGGCGTCGCGCTGACGTATCTGGAGCGCGGCGCCTATGGCACCGCGACCGCCGTCGTCTTCGTCAGCATGCTGCTAGAGCTGCCGGTGCACGTCGTGCTGCTGAATCTGTTCGTCGAGGATGCCGGCAAGCTCGCCATATTGCACGTCCTCGGCGCCGTCGCCATGGTGTACACGCTGGCATGGGTGCTGGGCGACCGCTGGCATCTCGGGGCGGGTCACCATGTCATGACGGACGAGGCGCTGCACCTGCGCGTGGGCGCCCGCGCCGAAGGCGTGCTGCCGCTGGCGGCGATCGCCCGCATGGAGAAGGTGGAAGTGCCGCCGCCGATCTGGCGCCGGCATCACGGCGTGGCGCGCCAGGACACGCTGCTGGTGACGCCGTTCGACAAGCCGAACTGCGTGCTGGTGCTCGCCGACGATGCGCGGGTCGACATCCTGCACTGGCAGGCCAGGAAGCGCCTGCCGCGCTACGTGTTCCTGTACCTGGACCGGCCCGAGCTGCTGGCGGCGCGGCTGCGCCGGGCGCAGGTCGACTAGTCAGCGGGACGAGACGCAGGGTAGCGAATACCGATACTGCGCAGTCATCGGTTTCGACGAATGGAGTGACATGGTCTGATGGCCGCATTGCATCGCATTACAGGCATGCAAGCCATCCACTATTTCTACTCTTGCCCAAGCAAATGACCAATTCCGCGCCTGCTCCACTGACCGTTCACCAGCAAATCCTCCGTCGCCGTCTCGACGACGAGATGGAAAAATCGCTTCGTCGCCGCCCTGCGAGCGCCCAGGACCAGTATGCGGAGAAAACCGTGCGTGACGGCGACTGGACCATCCGCGTGCAACCGCCCAGGACACTGCCGCTGGCATTGACCCAGCTGATCCCGCTGTCTTTGAAGGACGAGGGCAACCGCTTGTTCGAGCAGACCCGGGAACTGAACAACCGCTACGCCGGCAGTTCGTTGCGCACCGTCGAGGTGATGCTGGCCGCGGATCCTGAACACCTGGATCTGGGCGCGCGTGCCCTGGCGTGGGGCGAAGAAGTCGCGCGGCAGCTCGCATTCAAGCTGCGCCGCCGCGCCAGCGCCAACCCGTACCGTACCTATGTCGACATGTATAGCGGGGCGATCACCCATATCGACACCATCATGGTGCACGGCGACGACGGGGCGCCTGCCTGGACAAGAAGACTCCGGCGTTACTTCGAGCCCGTCTTCCAGCGCATGCCGAAGCCGTAATGACGGTCCATCAGCTCGTGCGCGCTGGTCATGCCCTGCTGCTGGAAGTACTCGGCCAGCTTGGTGATCACCAGGTTGCCGCCGCGGTTCTCGATCAGCGCGATCGCGCACATGATCTGGCGGTCGCCGCCATCGAGCCTGACCTCGACCGGCGCCTGGCCCGGCGCCGTCACCGTCACCACGCCATTGGTCACGCCCCAGTTGGCCGCGCCTTCGTAGATGAAGGAAAAGATCACCGCGCGCTTGATCTGGTCGAAGCGCTCGCCATTGATGAACAGGTTTTCGCCATTGGCGGCGGCGCCGGTGCGGTCGTCGGCGTCGAGCTGGATGAAGGGCTCGCGCTCGTAGTCGCCGAAGGTATTGCCCAGCGCCTGCACCAGGCCGCGGCGGCCGTCCGCCAGCTCGTACATGCAGCCCAGATCGAGGTCGATGCCGCTACGGCCCTTGCGCGCCGCACCGGCCTTGTTGGCCATCTCGCCGGCCTTGTTGGCGAGGTCGCCCGCCATGCTGGTCAGGCGGTCGAGGAAGCCGCCGCCGCGGGCGGCCGAGGATGCAGGCGGCGGCGATGCCGGCGGTGGCGCGATGGCGGCCTGGTTCCAGTTCAGGTTGACGTGGATGCGGCCATAGCCGCCGCCTGGGCGCTTGTCGAGCGAGACCTTGTCGCCACGCTTGTCGAGCGTGACCTTGGACAGCGAGACCGGCCGTGCCGCGGGCGCCGTGGTCGGCGCCGGCGTGGCAGCCGGCGCGGCCGGCTGTTTCGACCCCGCCTCGGTGCCGCCGAAATGCGCCAGCAGCGCCGACAGCCCGCCATTGAAGCCCTGGCCCACGGCGCCGAAGCGCCACTGGCCGTCGCGGCGGTAGATCTCGGCCACGATCAGGGCCTTTTCGTCGCCGAAGTCGGCGCCCGACCACGGGAAGCGCACCGCGCTGCCCAGGGCCAGCGAGCTGGCGCCGAGCGTGCGCATGGTGGCCGCGCCGTCGATCGCCGCGACGAACACGAGTTTCGCGATCGAGGGTGGCAGCTGGTCGAGGTTGACCGCGAAGCGCGCACGCCCGCCGCCCAGCTCCAGGCGCACGGCGCCCTCGGGGCTGGCGAGCTGGTTGTAGAACACCATATAGCGGTCGTCCGACAGCTTGTCGTTGGCGTCCAGGCCGAAACAGGAAACGTCGACCGAGGCGCCGTTGGCGGCGATCTCGACGTCGACGTTGAAGACGTGGCCGGCGCCGAGGTCGGCCAGCTTGCCCTTTTGTCCGCGTCCAAAGGTAGTCATGAGGGTTCTCCTTCCAGGAATGGTTTGTGGCCCAGGTCGGCGCGCGAGCCGAACAGGCGCGATTGCTCGAGGGTGCGCTCGGCCCAGGCACGGTGGGTGGCGACTTCCTGCATCGCGTCGTCCATGCGAAATACCGCCGGGCTCGAGGCGTCGAGGATGGCGCGCGCCACCGCCAGGTCTTGCGGCGTCACCTTGAAATGCTGCTCGATCGCGGCGATCTGGGTGGGATGAATGGCGGTCTTGCCGACCATGCCGTGGGCCAGGTCTTCGATCACTTCCTGGTCCAGCAGCTGGGGCAGGTCGAGGTATTCGAATACCGGCGCGGTCAGCAGGAAGCCGTAGGGACGGAAAGTCGTCACCAGCCGCGAGATGACCGGGCCGAGCGGCGTGCGATACAAGGTCATGCCGCGCGGACGGCGCAGGCCGAGCAGGGCCAGCAAGTCGTTGCCGCCGATACGCAGCGCCAGGATGCGGTGGCGTACGCCCGGCGCTTCCAGTGCCGCGCGCAGGCCCTGCATCTCGTGGTCGTCGAACGCTTCGGCCGTTTCCAGCGTCGGCATCAAGACGTGTTCGGTGTGGCGCACCAGCTTGAAGTAGTTGTCGAAATTGTGGCGCGTGATCTTCGGCAGCACGAAGCCGGTCAGCTTTTCGGCGCCGGGCATGGCGAGCACGCGCGCCAGGACTTCTGGATTGCGCACCCGCACGAAGCGGTCGGCCGCCACGTCCAGGCGCATGTTCGCCAGCACCACCGACAGGTTGAACAGCGACCAGCTGAGCTCCCGGTCGGAGATCGAATCCTCGGTGCAGAAGATCAGCGAGCGCGCATGCGGCAACCGGTCGCCGTTGGCGATCTCGGTCAGGTTCTTGTGATTGGCCGGCACGTACAGCGACGCGCCCAGTGATTTAGCCATCCGATGCACTCCTGATCAGCGATACTGCGTGGTAGGGCAGGTGCGGGTCGATCTCGACCGGCACCCGTTTTTCTTTGGCCAGCACGGCCAGGTGCGCCACTTCGGCGGCCGCCGGGTCACGCAGTACGACCAGGCGCGGCACGCGGCGCAGCAGCACGCGCGTGGCTTCGCCGATGCCCGGCTTGACCAGGTTGACGTCGGCCACGCCGTAGCGCCGCATGGCGGCGGCGATATAGGTTTGCGAACGCGCGCGCGCAGCCAGCGCGTCGATCGGCGCGGCGCGCGGCAGCTGGTCCGGTTGCGCCAGCGCCAGCGACATTGCCAGCCGCACCAGTTCGTCGACGAACGATTGCGAGCGGTCCACGTCCGCGAACTGCGCGTAATGGACGCAGCCATGGAAGTCGTCGGCGCGCATGTCGTCGTTCATCACGGTGCGGCTCACCAGGCCCGACACCGTGGCGTTCAGGATGCTCGACGGGATCAGGTAGTCGTCGCACGAGGCGGCGCAGGCGGCGGCGCCGGCCAGGTCGGACAAGACGTGCAGGCCGGCGTCGATGTGCGTTCCGTGGCGTACGTTGAACACGTCGATCGAGCTGGCCAGCTCGCGTGCGATCACGCCCTTGCCGGTCCAGCCGTCCACGAAGACGATGCCGTCCGGGCGGTGCCCACGCGCCAGGATATGGCGCAGGGCGGCGGCGTCGATGCCGCGGTCGCGCACGATCGATACCGAGTAATGCACGGCGTCGCGCCCGAACAGCTCGCGCAGCAGGCGCGTGACCACAACGCCAACCGGGGTGCCGCCGCGCGCCAGCGACACGAGCGCCAGGCGGTGATGGCTGCGGGCCGCTATCAGGTGCGCCAGGCGCAGGCAGTCGCGCGCCATGCGCGCATTGTTGGCGCTGCAGGCCTCGTCGAACAACCGCATATAGCGTTCCGACGGCTTGGACTCGGGCGACAGCATCTGGCTGTAGTGGCGGCGGCCGCTCTGGATCAGCGCTTCCTTCTCGGCCACGTCGACGAAATCGCCTTGCGGCAGGCGCCGCAGCAGGAAGCTGACCTCGCCCGCGCGGTAGCTGCCGGAGAAGTCTTGCCAGTCGCTCACAGCGCCCCCACGGTGATGCCGGCGAGCTGGGTGCCGCGCGGGATGATGGCGTAATCGCAGGCGGCCATGAAGCGCGCGTCCGAGCGGCTGTCGCCCATGCCGAAGGTGACGATCTCGCCATGCTCGGCGCGCAGGCGCGCGGTGATGTGGGCCACCGCATTGGCCTTGTTCAGCGCCTTCGGCAGGATCGCAAGATTGTTGCCGTTGCGGTGGATGAAGTAGTCGCGATCGCCATCCTCGATCCACGGCCGTACGACGTCTTCCTCGAGCGGCGCCAGGCGCTCGGCCTGCTTGTCCGGATCCTTCACCACCAAAAAGAACGGGGTCGCGAAATCCTCGATCATGCGCGCGCGGCCGCCATAGCCGGTGCGCTTGCCATGGTCGTCGATGTGGACCGCCAGCTCCTGCAGGCCGGGCAGGGCGGCATGCATGGCCGTGCGCATGCCGTCCAGCCACGGCTGGTCGAGCGCGCCGCCCGGCTCCAGCACCACGCCGCCATAATTGATGACGGCGTAGCTGGCGAACGGCAGCGAGACGCGGCGCAGGCCGTCGAGGTCGCGCGCGGTGGTCGGGATCATCGTCATCCCATCCTGCAGCAGCGCCAGGAAGGAGCGCTGGGCGGGCGTGGTGTACGAACAGATACTGCCGTCCTTGTAATAGGCGGCCGGCTCCAGCCGGTCCGGCGCGTGCGCGCCGCATTTGCCGAAGGTCTGGAACAGCGTGTCGTCCAGGTCAGCGAACAGGAACTTCTTCAACGTGGTCCTCGGACTGGAAGTGGAACAGGCGCGCATCGAGCAGGCGCGCCAGCTGGTGCAGCGCGGGGCCGGGCGCGGTCTCGTGGCAGGCCAGCACGTGGTCGTAGTGGCCTGGCGCGACGTTGTACAGGTAGTTGGCGATGCCTTCGCCGTAGTTATCAGGGAAGCGCAAGACATGGTCCACCGCGCCCCAGGTAAGGATCGGCGAGCGCGTGGTCGACTGCACGACCACGTCCACGCCGTGGCGCTGCAGCGCGGCGCCGAGCAGGGTCGAGGCGTGCATGAATTCTCCGGTGCCCAGCACCAGCACCCGGCTGCCAGGGGCGAACTCGCCGGCCAGGCGCGCTGCCAGCGCTTCGGGCGACCGCAGGGCGCGCGCGCTGCCGAGGCGCCCGAAGGCAGTGCTGGCGCCGCGGTCGGCGCCTTCTTCGTAACGCTGGGCCGCGCCCTGGTCGGGCGGCAGCGCACCTTGCGCGAAAGTGAATTCACCTTCGATGAGCGCGCCGCTGGTGACCGGCATGCCGAAGCGGCCATCCAGCGCGCCGGTCGCGGCGCGGCCCATGAAATTGGTGATGGTGGCCAGGTGCACGCGCTCGAGGCCCGGATTCAGGCGGCGGCAGGCGGCGGCCAGGTTGACGAAGGTGTTGCCAGTGCTGGCCTCGTCGTCGACCAGCACCAGGGTGCGCGCTTTACGCAGCAGGGCCTGGAGCTCAGGCTCGACCGGCTCGTGCAGGAACTGGCGCGGCGCATGGCTGTGCGCTTCCTCGAATTCGATCAACGCACCAGTGCCGACCCGGTAGCGGGTGGTGTGCAGGAACAGCGCCTGCTGGCCCGGATGGGCGCGCAGCCAGGCTTCGAACACGCCCTGGCCCAGGCCGATCGCGGTTTCCGCCATGGCGATGAAGACCACCGGGCCCTGGACCGCGCCACCCAGCGGCGGCACGGTCGCCGCCAGGCGCTCGTGCACCATCAGCATGGCGGCCGGCCGCGCCGGCCAGTGCTTGCCGAGCACCTTGCTCAGGAACAGGAAGCCGCGCTTGGCGTTGGCGCGCGCGGCGAAGCCGAGCAGGGCGTCGAGTTCGGCGGCGCCGCTGTCGAGGCGCAGGTCGAGCGTGCCGGTCGGCAGCTCGATGCGCTGGCAAGGCGTCGGATGCGGCGCGTTCATGCCAGCTCCGTCGCGACGCTCAGTTCGGCCACCCGCATGCCGTGGCGCGGCGCCGGGATCGCGAGGCCGTCGTAGCCGTGGGCGAAGCCGCGCAGTGCGATGTAGGGCAGGTTCGGGCCGGCAAGGCAGGCCATGCCGATCCCGCCCGACATGCGCGGATTGATCTCCAGCAGGCGCGGGCGTCCGCCGCCTTCGCGGAACTGGACGTTGAACACGCCATTGAGCTGGTAGTCGGCGCATAGGCGCGCGGTGGCGTCCAGGATATCCTGGCGCATGTCGATCAGCTGGCCGCTGCCGGCCTGCGCCAGCTTGCGGCGCACCACGGCGGCCACCAGGCGGCCATGGTCGCCGACGCAGTCGACGCTGTATTCTGAACCGTCCAGGAACTCCATCAGCAGCATGGTCTTGAAGGTGCCGAGTTCACCCAGGCCGCGGCGCAGGTCCTGGTAGCCGATGTGGTACTCCACGCCGCCCAGCAGCAGCGCCGCGCTGCTGCGCTGCTCATCGACGATGGCGAAGCCCAGGCCATAGATGCCGTGCGCCGGCTTCACGCACAGCTTCTTGAATTGCGGGCGCAGCTCGGCATAGGCGGCGTCGAATTCCTCCAGCGTCTCGAAGGGGCGGAAGGCTGCCACCGGCGCGTCCCGCAGCACGGTCTCGGCATAGAAGTCGGCCTTGTCGTGGATGCGTTTCAGCTGCGCCGGCGGGGCGGCGCTGAGCACGCGCGTGCCCACGTCGGCGAAGCGCGCGTGTTCGGCGGCCAGCGTGGTCGCTTCACGGCCCGGCACGAAGACGTCGATCTTGTGGTCGCGGCAGAAAGTGAGGCACCAGTCGATATAGGCGTCACCTTTCAGGCCGGTCGGCTCGACGTGGAATTCATGGGCCAGGCGCGCGGCCGGCGCATGGCGGTTAGGGCTGCTGTGGACGATCGTGTAGCGGCCTTCGGTATCGGCCTCGCGGATCAGCTTGATCGCGGCGTAGACGGACGAGAAGGTTCTGTTGTACCAGACGCGCATGGGACTTTTCAGGTAAATGATGGGTGGTCCCGCGGCGGGCATGCCCGGGTGGTACGGCCCGCGCCGACAAGCGGCGCGGGCACAGGGAGTATCCTGCTGCGGCTTAGACGTTGACGCCGAACGAGCGGGCCAGCGGACCGAGGCCGCCCTTGAAGCCCTGGCCGACGGCGCGGAACTTCCACTCGCTGCCGGCGCGGTACAGCTCGCCGAAGATCATCGCGGTTTCGGTCGAGCTGTCCTCGGACAGGTCGTAGCGCGCGATCTCGGCTTCGCCGGCGGCGTTCAGGCAGCGGATATAGGCCTTGCTCACCTGGCCGAAGCTCTGGCGGCGCGCCTCGGCGTCGTGGATCGTGACGCAGAACGAGACCTTGTCGATGTCGGCCGGGACCATCGCCAGGTCGACGGTCAGTTTCTCGTCGTCGCCCTCGCCCTGGCCGGTGGTGTTGTCGCCGGCGTGGACCACCGAGCCGTCGCTCGATTTCAAGTTGTTGTAGAAGATAAAGTCGGTATCGCCGCGGACCTTGGCGTCGGCCTTCAGCAGGAAGGCGCTACCGTCCAGGTCGAAGGCAGAACCGTCGGTCGAGCGGGGATCCCAGCCGAGGCCGATGATGACCTTGGTCAGGCCCGGTGCTTCCTTGCTCAGGTTGACGTTGCCGCCTTTTTGCAGACTGATTGCCATGCGAACTCCTTTTCCGTTGAGGGATGAAATGGACGGCGATATGCGTGCCGCCATCGGGATTGCATCCGCCAATATAGGCGGTAATTGATCAATTGTACATGGGGCCGGGCTGGCCGGATTTCAACATTTTTCATAGGGGTATGTACGTACTTACGCTGCAGCCAGGCCCAGGAATGTCACATTTCCCGATTTGGAGGATCAGGCAAAAACTGTCCGGTTTCCGGCAACGGAAGAGCATGGGCGAACCTGATACTGGGTGCTCTTCCACCCCACCCTGAAGGAGCACCCATGAACAAGATCGCACTCGTTACCGGCGCCAGCCGCGGCCTTGGCCGCAACACCGCCCTGCACATCGCCAGAAAGGGCGGTGATGTCATCATTACTTACCAGAGCCGCGAGCGGGACGCCCAGGCCGTGGTCGACGAGATCCGCGCCATGGGCCGCCGGGCGCTGGCGCTGCGGCTCGATGTGGGCGACGTGAGCGGCTTCCCGCTGTTCGTCGAACACCTGCGCGCCGCGCTTGGCCAAACCTGGGGCCGCGACAGCTTCGACCATCTGGTCAACAACGCCGGCCACGGCGACGCCGCGCCCTTCGAGGAAACACGCGAGTCCCAGTTCGACCGCCTGGTCGACGTCCACTTCAAGGGCGTGTACTTTTTGACCCAGGCGCTGTTGCCGCTGCTGGCCGACGGCGGGCGCATCGTCAACCTGTCGAGCGGCCTGACCCGCGTGTCCTATCCGGGCTTTTCGGCCTACGCCGCGGTCAAGGGCGCGGTCGAGATCCTGAGCGTGTACCTGGCCAGGGAGCTGGGTAGCCGCGGCATCGCGGTCAACACAGTGGCGCCGGGCGCGATCGAGACCGACTTCCTGGGGGGCGCCGTGCGCGACACGCCGGCCATGAACGCGGCGTTCGCCGGCATGATCGCGCTCGGCCGGGTCGGCGTGCCGGACGATATCGGTCCGATGGTCGCCAGCCTGCTGGGCGAGGACAACCGCTGGATCACTGGCCAGCGCATCGAGGTCTCGGGCGGCCAGGTCATCTGAATGCCGCGCCGGGGCCCCGGCCCCGGCTACTCACCATCCATGCAAGGAGCGCCCATGACCTCCGATAACCCTTTCCTGCCCCTGTCCTTGATCGCCGGGCCTGCAATCCTGACCAATGCCTGCGCCATCATGCAGAACGGCGCCGCCATCCGCTACAGCCTGGCGATTACCCACCTGCGCGAGTTCCGTGCCTCGCTGGCGGCCGGCGACGAGCGATTCACCCGGCTGTATGCCGACACCGCGCTGGCGGGGCAACTGGCCGAGCGCCGCATCGCGCTGCTGCTCGGGGGCCTGAACCTGCTGTATGCGGCGGTCGGCCTGTTCGGCTTGACCAGCTTCGCAGCGCTGCTCGGCGCCTTCATCGCCGCCAGCCATGCCGGCGCGGCTGCGCTGGCTGCCCAGGTCATGGTAGTCGCCGGCGGGCTTGGCCTGTGCCTGCTGGTCGGCGCCATCGCCGCCTTTCTGCGCGAAAGCGCCCTGGGCACGGCCCTGATGCGCCTGCACCGGCGCTTCGAGTGATGGCGGCGCTCAGGCCGCGGCGTGCAGCCGGGTCTGGGCCGTGACCTCGCGCACCGGGGGCATGCCGAACATGCGCCCGTACTCGCGGGTAAACTGCTGCACGCTTTCATAGCCGACCGCATGGGCGGCGTTGCTCGCATTTTTGCCTTCGGCCAGCATCAGGCGCCGCGCCTCGATCAGGCGCAGCTGCTTCTGGAACTGCAGCGGCGTGAGCGAGGTCACGGCGCGGAAATGCTGGTGGAAGGATGAAGGACTCATGCCGGCCAGCGTCGCCAGCTGCTCCACCGGCATGCGCTGGGCATAGTTCGTGCGCAGCAGCGCCACCGCGCGCGCGATGCGCCGCACCTGGCTGTCCGGCAGTCCCAGGCGGCGGATCGCGGCCCCATGGCGTCCGGCCAGCAGCCAGTAATGGAACTCCCTGATCAAGGCCCCCTTCAGCACCGGGATCGATGCCGGCCGTTCCAGCATGCGCATCAGGCGCAGCGCGACGTCCGCGACCTGGCCCTCGGTCGGTTCCAGCCGCACCGGTGCGTCGTCGCCAGCTTCCACCACCGCGATGTCGGTCATCAGGCCGGCGATGACTTCGGGCGACAGGTCCAGCGCCAGCGCGCAATACGGCGCCGCGACGCTGGCTTGCGTGATCTGGCTGACGGTCGGGACGTCGGCCATGATCAGCAGCGAATCGCCGGCGTTGAAAGTAAACGCCTGGCTGCCCATCGTCACGTGCTTGCTGCCTTGCAGGACCAGGCAGGCGAGTGGCCGCGGGATCTGGTAGCTCAGTTCCGTGCGGGTGGTCGAATGGATCGTGATCAGGCCGGGGATGGGGGTGCGGGCAATGCCGCCGGCATCGGCGTTGTCGTGCGCATGGCGCGACACGGCATCGAGAAGTTGGGGGGCCATGCCGCCAATAGTAGCGCTGCTTTGCGCGCTTGAAAACGCGTTTGGAGGATTGGGCAAAGATTGCCCAGTTTTCGGTAACGGGGGGAGGGCCGGGGCGGCGAAGATGGCATCACCGGCGCGGAGAACATCACGACGGCGCCATCCCCCTGAATCCACAACAAGGAGCCCGACCATGCATACCAACGACACCATCCTGATCGTCCTCTCGGCCGCCGATCACTGGACCCGTCTTGATGGCAGCACGTACGACACCGGCTACTGGGCCGAGGAATTCGTCGTCATCCACGAAAAATTCGTGCAGGCCGGCTACCGGGTCGAGTTGGCCACGCCCGGCGGCGTCGAGCCGACCGCCGACTGGCGCAGCCTCGACGTCCAGTATGGCGGCCCGCAAGCGCCGCGTTACGCCGCCTACCTGGACGAGATCGGCGCCAGCCTGGCCCAGCCCTTGATCCTCGCCGACGTCGACGTGTCGCGCTATGTCGCGGTGGTGATCCCGGGCGGCCACGGCCCGGCCGAGGACCTTTACCGCGACGCCGACATGGCGCGGGTGCTGTTCGAGGCCGAACGGACGGACAAGGTGATCGGCTCGGTATGCCATGGCCCGGCGGCGCTGCTCAGCGCGATCAGGGACGACGGCGGCTGGCTGTTCGCGGGCCGCCGCCTGACCGGCTTCAGCGACGAGGAAGAAATCGCCTTCGGCACCGCAGACAACGCCCCCTGGCTGCTGGCCTCGCGGATGCGCGAGCTGGGCGCCCGCTATGAACGCGGAAACGCGGACTGGGCCCCGTTCGCGATCACCGATGGCAGGCTGGTCACCGGCCAGAACCCGGCGTCGAGCGCGGCGACCGCCGACGGCGTGCTGGCGGTCCTGGCCAGAACCGCCTGAGGGATCAGGCGGCCTTCGCCTCTTCTCCGGCCCGAGGCGGCGCGGCCGGCTGGTCCGCCGGCCGCGCCGCCGTGACCGGTTCGCGCGCCAGCCGTACCGCCTGCACCGGCAGCGCCAGCGCCACGCCACGGCCCTCGAGTCCGCCGAGGATGCTCAGGTAGATTTCCTGCTGCACATCCATGTACACGCCATAGTCGACGTTGTCGACGTAGTACACCACCTCGTAGTTGAAGACGGGCGCCGCGATGCTGTTCAGGTGGGCGCGATCGAAGCGCACCTGGGGCTGGGCCAGGACGATCTCCTTGAGCATGGCCGGCAGCTCGCGCAGCACCGCAGCCGGGGTCTCGTGCGACACCCCGAAGGAGAAAACGACGCGGCGAGATTCCATGCGGCGCAGGTTCTGGACCCGGCTCTTGAGCAGGTCGTTGTTGGAAAACACGATCTGCTCGCCGCTCAGGCTGCGCACGCGGGTGGTCTTGAGGCCGATCTTCTCGACCGTGCCGAGCATCTTGTCGACGATGATGAAGTCGCCCACCACGAAGGGCTTGTCCAGCACGATCGAGAGCGACGCGAACAGGTCGCCCAGGATGCTTTGCACCGCCAGCGCGATCGCGATACCGCCGATGCCGAGGCTGGCCACCAGGGTGGTGATGTTGACGCCCAGGTTGTCCAGCACCATCAGGGCCACTACTGCCCACAGGGCCACTCGCACCAGGAAGGCGATCGCGGCCGAGGAGGTGATGCGGTCCGGGTCCTCGTTGCGCTGGGCGCGCGTGGCGGCCAGCCAGGTGCGCAACGCGCGGTCGCCCCAGATCGCGACCTGGAACAGCAGCGCCGTGATGGCGATGCGGCCGATGAACAGATGCGCCTTGTCGGGCAGGGCCAGGAAGCTGGCGCCGGCATAGAGGCCGACGATGACCAGCACCAGCAGCTTGGTCGAGCGCAGCGCGGCAACCGCGATGTCGTCCCATTTGGCGTCTGTGCGCGCGGCCAGTACCCCCAGGCGCCGCGCCAGGATCGACTTGACGGCGTCCAGCCCGGCCGCCACGGCCACGACCACGACCAGCGCGACCAGCCAGTCGGCCACCGGATTCTTGAGAATGACGTATTCCATCACTGTTCTATTTCCCTTTGCAATCAATATTCAAGCTTCAGGCGGCGGAGCGTTCTGCCGGCGCATCCTCCTGGCCGGAGGATGGCAGCGTCGCCAGCGCGGCCAGGAAGTCGTCGCCCCAGCGCGCCACGTCGCGGTCGTTGACGATCGCGGCCATGCGTCCGGAGCGGTAGGCGACCTCGTCGGCGCCCATGGTCAGCGCCTGGTACAGGGTCGCGCTCATCGCGTTGCGGTCATAGGGGTTGACGAGCAGCGCGCCGTGCAGCTCGACCGCGGCGCCGGCGAACTCGGACAGCACCAGCGTGCCCGGACGGCCGGCGGCGTGGCGGGTGGCGACGTACTCCTTGGCCACCAGGTTCAGGCCGTCGCGCAGCGGCGTGATCCAGGCGACATCGCAGGCGGCGTAGTGTGCCACGACCTCTTCGAAGGGCAGCGAGCGGTAGAAGTAGCGCACCGGCACCCAGTCCAGGGTCGAGAAGCGGCCGTTGATGCGGCCCACGGTGCGGTCCAGTTCCTCGCGCAGGCTGTCATAGATCTCCATGCCCGACGCCGCCGGCGTGATGATATTGATCAGCATGACCTTGCCCAGCAGTTCAGGATGCTGTTCCAGCATGCGTTCGTAGGCCTGCAGTTTTTCCAGCGACCCCTTCACGTAGTCGAGGCGCTCGATCGAGATGATGCCGGTGCGCCCGTCCAGGTAGTCGTCCCATTCGGTGATCTGGCGCTGGACGTCGTCGCTCTTGACCAGGTGGTCGATCAGCTGCGTGTTGGTACCGACCGGATGGGCGCCCAGTGTGACCCGGCGTCCGCCCACTTCGAGCGCGCCGTGCATGCGGTCGACACCGAGCGCGCAGCCGAAGGTGAGGTAGCGCGGCGCGCACGGCACCGCAAAGCCCACCTCGACCGGCGCGCAGGAGCGGGCGGCGTCGACGAAGTTCTCGACATAGCGCGGGATATGGAAGCCCACATAGTCGCATTGCAGCAGGCTGCCGATGATGTCGTTCCTCCACGGCAGGATGTTGAAGACGTCGCTCGACGGGAAGGCGGTGTGGTGGAAGAAGGCGATCGTCAGGTCGGGCCTCAGCGGCCGCAGGAAGGCCGGCACCATCCACAGGTTGTAGTCGTGGATCCAGGCGGTGGCGCCGGGCGCCGCTTCGCGCGCGGTCTGTTCGGCGAACAGGCGGTTCACTTCAAGGTAGCGCTCCCAGTGGTCCTGGCGGAATTCAGCTTTGTCCGGGAACGAGAAGATGATCGGCCAGAACGCCTCTTTCGAGAATTTTTTGTAGAACTGGTCGATGTCGTCCGCGGTCAGCGCAATCCGCGCCGCTTTCAGTTGTGGGTAGCGCTGCGCGTCGACCGCGACATGGGGGATGAATCCGGCTGGCGTTCGGCTGGCCTGCTGCGACCAGGCCACCCACGAGCCCTTGCGCCCGCCGGCGAAGAAGCTGAGCAGCGTCGGCATGATGCCGTTCGGGCTTTTCGGACGGCGCTGGCAGGTGACGCCGTTTTCCACGACTTCATCGTAGGGCAGGCGGTGGTAGACCATGACCAGCTCGGCCTCGCCATAGGAGGTCGCCTCGAGCGCAGCGCCATCGTCGTCCAGGCGCAGGCCGTGGCGATCAAAAGCCTGCAGGATGCCGCCGCAGCCGGCGGCGTCGGCCACCACCACGCGCGGCATCTTGCGCACCGCCTGTACCAGTGCCGGCTCGGCGGCGCCGACCACCACGCCACGAAAGCCCGCTTCGAACATCGACAGGTCGTTCAGGGTGTCGCCGGCGACCACGATATGGCCCGGATCGAAGCCGGCCACCTCGGCCAGGCGGCGCACCGCCACGCCCTTGCCGACGCCGCGCGGCAGCACGTCGAGGTAGCGGCCGGCCGAGAACAGCAGGTCGCAGCCGAGCGCATCGACGGCGGCGCGCAGCGCGGGCGTGATCGCCTCTTCGGTGGCGTAGAAGGACACGCGGCGTTCCTGCGGCACCGACTGGCGCACCAGTTCGGGGAAGTCGGCCAGCGCTTTCAATACCGCCTGGCTGCCCGGCCAGCGCGCCGCGATGTCATGGGCCAGGGGTTCCACCGGCCGCAGGTCGGCGTCGACGATGGTGGCGCCGACGTCGGCGATGATGTAGTGGGGGCGGGGAACGGTCGGGTCGGACAGCAGGGGAATCACGGTTTCCAGGCCGCGGCCGGTGACGAATACCAGCTTCGCATCCGGCAACGCCCCGGAAAACAGTTCGCGGATGCGGCGCCGCGCCTCGTGCGTGCCGGCCAGCAGCGTGCCGTCGAGGTCGGTGGCGAGCACCAGGCGTGAGGGATCGAGCTGGCGTGGCCAGTGTCGGGATTCGATGACGGTCATTCTTCATCCTTTGCAGCGATGCGTCCGCCCACTGCAGCCGGGGGCTGGGTGACGGACCGGGTCTGGGCTCGCGATGGTGGCCGGGGAGGCGCGCGGGCCGGAGAAAAGGCGGGCGGTGCGGATCGGCGCTCATGTTCTATATGGAATACGCGATCGACACACCGGTGTCCGCCAGGCGGAAGAAGGCGGGAAACGCCGGCATGGCTGCCGGAGAACCACGTGCGCCAGGTGCGCGCGACGTTTCTCGTCTCCGAAGTACATTTGTACAATAGCATTTCAAGGCGGCATCGACAACCCATGATTTCCCAGCGTGGCCAGCCTTGGCTCGCCATCAATACGCCGACCAATCTGCTGGCAGGCGAAAAAAGCTATTGCAAAACTTCAAGCAGGCCTCGTATAATTCGGCTCCCCGGGCGGTTAGTTCAGCTGGTTAGAATACTTGGTCGACATCCAAGGGGTCGCAGGTTCGAATCCTGCACCGCCCACCAGACTTCCAGATCGCAGGCTCCCAGTAATGGTCGTAGCCTGTAGAGAAAAGGCGCAGCGGTGCGCCTTTTCTGTGCCGTTCAGCTCGAACGGATTCTTCTTTCTCCAGATACTGCGAAATGCGCAACAGGCCGGTCTCGACTCCGATTTTTCCTGTTGCGCCGAAGCCTTTTGCGCGCTATACTAGCCGGCTTCGGTATGGGTGCCTCTTTTATTGCCCATATTATTTAGTAGTTCAACTACCCCCGCCCAATCGTAGGTGGGAATGGAGAAAAAATGAGCTTGGGCCTTCTCGGTCGCAAGGTTGGCATGATGCGTATCTTCACGGATGACGGCGATTCGAT
Source organism: Telluria sp. RT2P19 (assembly GCF_059685725.1). Taxonomy (NCBI): domain Bacteria; kingdom Pseudomonadati; phylum Pseudomonadota; class Betaproteobacteria; order Burkholderiales; family Oxalobacteraceae; genus Telluria; species Telluria sp. RT2P19. The sequence continues at coordinate 97,857 of NZ_JCASIL010000020.1, read as the reverse complement.
CCCTGTCACTGTGCTGGATGTGTCGAACAACCGTGTCGCACAAATCAAAACCCCTGAAACTGATGGCTACACCGCAGTCCAGGTCGTCTACGGTCAGCGTCGCGCCTCGCGCGTGAACAAGGCTGCCGCCGGCCACTACGCCAAAGCTGGCGTCGAAGCCGGTACGATGCTGAAAGAATTCCGCATCGATTCCACCAAAGCCGCCGAACTCAAAGCCGGTGACACCATCGATGCTTCGATGTTCGAAGTGGGCCAGAAAATCGACGTGCAGGGCACCTCGATCGGTAAGGGCTACGCCGGTACCATCAAGCGTCACAACTTCGCCTCGGGTCGCCAGACCCACGGTAACTCGCGTTCGCACAACGTTCCTGGCTCGATCGGTATGGCCCAGGATCCAGGCCGCGTGTTCCCAGGCAAGCGCATGACCGGTCACATGGGCGACGTTACCGTCACCACCCAGAACCTGGAAGTCGCTCGCATCGACACCGAACGTCAGCTGCTGCTGATCAAGGGTGCCGTTCCTGGCGCGAAGAACGGCCAAGTGGTCGTCAAGCCAGCTGTCAAAACCAAAGCCAAGAAAGGAGCGTAAGCATGGAACTGAAGCTCCTGAATGAGCAAGGTCAAGCTGGCGCCAACGTTGCAGCCACCGACGAAGTGTTCGGTCGTGAATACAACGAAGCCCTGATCCACCAGATCGTCGTCGCCTACGCCGCCAACGCACGTAGCGGCAACCGCAAGCAGAAGGACCGTGAAGAAGTCCACCACACGACCAAGAAGCCATGGCGCCAAAAAGGTACCGGCCGCGCTCGTGCTGGTATGTCGTCGTCGCCTCTGTGGCGCGGTGGTGGTCGTATCTTCCCGAACACCCCGGACGAGAACTTCTCGCACAAAGTTAACAAGAAGATGTTCCGTGCAGGTATCTGCTCGATCTTCTCGCAACTGGCTCGCGAAGACCGCCTGAACGTGGTCGAGAACCTGTCGATCGAAGCTCCAAAGACCAAGCTGCTGTCGCAAAAGCTGCAGAGCATGGGCCTGGAATCGGTCCTGGTGATCACCGACACCATCGATGAGAACCTCGAACTGGCATCGCGCAACCTGCCGCACGTGCTGGTCGTCGAGCCGAAGCACGCTGATCCGATGTCGCTGGTGTTCTACAAAAAAGTCCTGGTCACGAAAGCTGCTCTGGCCAAGATCGAGGAGATGTACGCATGAGCGCCGCAATCAAATTCAGCGAAGAGCGCCTGATGAAGGTGCTGCTGGCTCCGATCATTTCCGAGAAGGCTACCTTCGTCGCGGAAAAGAACGAGCAGATCGTGTTCAAGGTCCTGCCTGACGCGACCAAGCCAGAAATCAAGGCTGCCGTCGAGATGCTGTTCAAGGTCGAAGTGGAATCGGTGCAAACCGTGAACCGCGAAGGCAAGCAAAAGCGTTCGGGCCGTTTCACCGGCCGTCGCAACCACACCAAGCGTGCTTTCGTGTGCCTGAAGCCAGGCCAGGAAATCAATTTTGTCGAGGAGGCTAAATAATGGCACTCGTTAAGATGAAGCCAACCTCCCCAGGCCGTCGCGGCATGGTGAAAGTTGTGACCGAAGGCCTGTACAAAGGCCGTCCGCTCGCAGCCCTGGTTGAAAAGAAATCGAAAACTGCCGGCCGTAACAACAACGGTCACATCACCACCCGTCACAAGGGCGGTGGCCACAAGCAGCACTACCGTCTGGTCGACTTCAAGCGCCAGAAGGACGGCATTCCTGCCAAGGTCGAGCGTATTGAATATGACCCGAACCGTACCGCGCACATCGCACTGCTGTGCTACGCGGACGGCGAGCGTCAGTACATCATCGCCACCAAGGGCATGGCTGTCGGCGACGCGGTCATGAACGGCGCGGAAGCTCCGATCAAGGCCGGTAACTGCCTGCCAATCCGCAACATCCCGGTCGGTACCGTGATGAACTGCGTCGAAATGCTGCCAGGTAAGGGTGCCCAGATGGCCCGTACCGCCGGCGCCGGCGTCGTGCTGATGGCCCGTGAAGGCACCTACGCCCAGGTCCGCCTGCGCTCGGGTGAAGTTCGTCGCGTGCACATCGAGTGCCGCGCGACCGTTGGCGAAGTCGGCAATGCCGAACACAGCCTGCGCAAGATCGGTAAGGCTGGCGCGATGCGCTGGCGCGGTGTTCGTCCTACCGTCCGCGGTGTGGTCATGAACCCGGTCGATCACCCGCACGGTGGTGGTGAAGGTAAAACTGCAGCCGGCCGTCACCCAGTGTCGCCATGGGGCCAGCAGACCAAGGGCAAGCGTACGCGTTCGAACAAGCGCACGTCGTCGATGATCGTTTCGCGCCGCGGCAAGAAATAAGGATAAAAAATGACTCGTTCATTGAAAAAAGGGCCGTTCATTGACGCCCACCTGGTGAAAAAAGTCGAAGCCGCGCAAGCGACCAAAGACAAGAAGCCAGTCAAAACCTGGTCGCGCCGCTCGACGATCTCGCCAGACTTCATCGGTCTGACGATCGCCGTGCACAACGGCAAAGTGCACGTGCCTGTGTACGTGTCGGAGAACATGGTCGGCCACAAGCTCGGCGAATTCGCGCTGACCCGTACGTTCAAGGGCCACGCCGCTGACAAGAAGGCGAAACGATAATGGAAACTAAAGCAATCCTCAAAGGCGTGCGTCTGTCGGAACAAAAAGGCCGCCTGGTCGCCGACATGATCCGTGGCAAGAAAGTTGACGCAGCACTCAACATTCTGCAGTTCAGCCCAAAAAAGGGTGCCACCATCATCAAGAAGGTTCTCGAGTCGGCAATCGCCAACGCGGAACACAATGATGGCGCCGACATCGACGAACTGAAAGTGGTTCAGATCTATGTCGAAAAGGGCCCGATCCTGAAGCGCTTTACTGCACGTGCAAAAGGCCGCGGTGATCGCATTTCCAAACAATCCTGTCACGTTTACGTGACTGTCGGTAACTAAGGAGTCATACGATGGGTCAGAAAATCCACCCAACCGGCTTCCGCCTGGCGGTCACCCGTAACTGGGCATCGCGCTGGTATGCTGGTAACGGCAACTTCGCTGACATGCTGAAGGAAGACCTGGAAGCGCGCGCTTTCCTGAAAAAGAAGCTGAAAAACGCTTCGGTCGGCCGCATTGTCATCGAGCGTCCTGCCAAGAACGCACGCTTCACCATTTACTCGTCGCGTCCTGGTGTCGTGATCGGTAAAAAAGGCGAAGACATCGAAGTGCTGAAGTCGTCGCTGACGAAGATCATGGGCGTGCCTGTGCACGTCAACATCGAAGAGATCCGCAAGCCAGAGATCGATTCGCAGCTGATCGCCGATTCGATCTCGCAGCAGCTCGAAAAGCGCATCATGTTCCGTCGCGCCATGAAGCGCGCGATGCAGAACGCCATGCGCCTGGGCGCCGTCGGCATCAAGATCATGTCGTCGGGCCGCCTGAACGGCATCGAAATCGCACGTACCGAATGGTACCGCGAAGGCCGTGTGCCTCTGCACACCCTGCGCGCCGATATCGACTACGGCACCAGCGAAGCATCGACCACCTACGGCATCATCGGCGTCAAGGTCTGGGTCTACAAGGGCGACCGCTCCCCAACGGGCGAAGCGCCAGTGATCGACACCCCGCCGGACGAGAAGAAGCCACGCGGCCCACGTCGTGACGACGGCAAGCCAGGCAGCCGTCCACGCCCAGGCGCGAAGCCAGGTGCCGCTCCAGCGGGCCGCCGCGCCGCTGCCAAGCCGGCAGCTGAGAAAGCAGGAGAATAAGCATGCTGCAGCCATCGCGCAGGAAATATCGTAAAGAGCAGAAAGGCCGTAACACCGGCATTTCGCACACCCGCGGCACCGCTGTGTCGTTCGGCGAATTCGGTCTGAAGGCAGTTGCCCGCGGCCGTATCACCGCACGCCAGATCGAGGCGGCCCGTCGTGCCATGACCCGTCACATCAAGCGTGGCGGTCGTATCTGGATCCGTATCTTCCCGGACAAGCCGATTTCGAACAAGCCGGCCGAAGTCCGTATGGGTAACGGTAAGGGTAACCCAGAGTACTACGTCGCTGAAATCCAGCCAGGCAAAGTCCTGTACGAGATGGACGGCGTCGCTGAAGAACTGGCGCGCGAAGCGTTCCGCCTGGCCGCTGCCAAACTGCCACTGGCTACCACTTTCGTGGTTCGCCAAGTTGGCCAATAACAGGAGTTGAATATGAAAGCATCGGAACTCCGCGGCAAGGACCAGGAAGCGCTGCAAAAGGAGCTGAACGAGCTGCTGAAGGCCCAGTTCGGTCTGCGCATGCAAGTCGCTACCCAGCAGCTCGGTAACACCGCGCAGCTGAAGAAAGTACGTCGCGATATCGCGCGTGTGAAGACTGTGATGAACTCGAAGGAAGCCAAATGAACGACACCACTAAAACGGCGCTGAAGCGTACGCTGGTCGGCAAGGTCGTGTCCGACAAAATGGACAAGACGGTGACCGTCCTGATCGAGCGTCACGTCAAGCACCCGCTGTACGGCAAGATCATCGTGCGCTCGAACAAGTATCACGCGCACGACGAAGCGAACGAAGCGAAAATCGGTGACACCGTCGAGATCGCAGAAGGTCGCCCGATCTCGAAGACGAAGGCGTGGACTGTGACCAAAGTGTTGCAAGTCGCACAGGTACTGTAAGTACTCGTAAAATTTGTCTTGCGTGGCCCGCTGGTATCTGAGATACTAGCGGGCTTCGTTCATGTGTTGCCGCAGTTATCCCCCGCGGTACAGCGGCCTGTAACGAAAGTGTTATTGGAAAGTCCAATCACCCAAACATGGGGCTCCAGCAGGGGCGTCATGGCGGGACCAAGACTGACCGCAGGCCCACGGTTTTCCGTGGGGTTTTCTACGGCTTAAGTTGGGAAAGAAAATACTATGATTCAAACCGAAAGCCGGCTCGAAGTAGCCGACAACACCGGTGCCAAGGAAGTTCTGTGCATCAAGGTGTTGGGCGGCTCGAAGCGCCGTTACGCGAGCATTGGCGACATCATCAAGGTCACCGTGAAAGTCGCTGCCCCACGTGGCCGCGTCAAAAAGGGTGAAATTTACAATGCCGTGGTTGTGCGTACCGCCAAAGGTGTGCGCCGCCAGGATGGTTCCCTGGTCAAGTTCGACGGCAATGCCGCTGTCCTGCTGAACGCCAAGCTGGAGCCAATCGGTACCCGTATCTTCGGACCGGTCACGCGCGAACTGCGTACCGAGAAGTTCATGAAGATCGTGTCGCTGGCACCTGAAGTTCTGTAAGGATTCGACATGGATAAGATTCGTAAAAACGACGAAGTCATCGTTCTGACCGGTAAGGACAAGGGCAAGCGTGGCGTCGTTCAAAAGCGTGTAGACGCTGAACACGTTATCGTCGAAGGCGTCAACGTCGCTAAGAAAGCGACCAAGCCGAACCCGATGACCGGTGTTACTGGTGGTATCGTCGACAAGACTATGCCGATTCACGTGTCGAACGTTGCGCTGTTCAACGCTGCGACCGGCAAGGCAGATCGCGTTGGCTTCAAAGACCAGGACGGCAAAAAAGTCCGCGTCTTCAAGTCGAACGGCGAAGTAGTGAAAGGGTAATAAGAAATGGCCCGTCTCCAAGAGATTTACAAAGACAAAGTCGTTGCCGAGCTGACCGAGAAATTCGGTTACAAGTCGGTGATGGAAGTGCCGCGCCTGACCAAGATCACCCTGAACATGGGTCTGTCGGAAGCTGTCGCCGACAAGAAGATCATCGAGCACGCAACCGGCGACCTGACCAAGATCGCTGGCCAGAAGCCAGTCGTGACCAAGGCTCGCAAGGCAATCGCAGGTTTCAAGATCCGCGAAGGCTACCCGATCGGCACGATGGTGACCCTGCGCGGCGCCCGCATGTACGAATTCCTGGATCGTTTCATCACCGTGGCCCTGCCGCGCGTGCGTGACTTCCGTGGCGTCAGCGGCAAATCGTTCGATGGTCGTGGCAACTACAACATCGGTGTCAAAGAGCAGATCATCTTCCCAGAGATCGACTACGACAAGATCGATGCACTGCGCGGCATGAACATCTCGATCACCACGACTGCTAAGACCGACGAAGAAGCCAAAGCGCTGCTCGCCGCCTTCAAATTCCCGTTCAGGAACTAAGAGCATGGCAAAACTTGCACTGATTAACCGCGAACAGAAGCGTGCAGACTTGGTGGCGAAATTCGCCCCGAAGCGTGCAGCTCTGAAAGCAATCATCGACGACCAGTCGAAGTCGGAAGAAGAACGTTACGAAGCGCGCCTGAAGCTGCAAGCGCTGCCGCGTAACTCGGCCCCGACCCGCCAGCGTAACCGCTGCGCCATGACCGGCCGTCCACGTGGCACTTTCCGTAAATTCGGTCTGGCACGTACCAAACTCCGTGAGTTCGCCATGAAGGGCGAAATTCCGGGTATGACCAAAGCTAGCTGGTAATAGGAGAATAAGCAATGAGTATGAGCGATCCTATCGCCGATATGCTGACCCGCATTCGCAACGCACAAGTTGTTCAGAAAACCTCGGTCGCAATGCCGTCGTCGAAAGTCAAGGTTGCCATTGCCAACGTCCTGAAGGACGAGGGTTACATTGAAGATTTCGCTGTGTCGTCGGCTGACGGCAAGTCGGAACTGAAAATCGGTTTGAAGTATTACACTGGCCGTCCGGTCATCGAGCGCCTCGAGCGCGTGTCGCGTCCTGGCCTGCGTATCTACAAGGGCAAAGACGAGATCCCAACCGTCATGAACGGCCTGGGCGTGGCAATCGTGTCGACTCCGCAAGGCGTCATGACTGATCGCAAAGCACGTGCTACCGGTGTCGGTGGCGAAGTGATTTGCTACGTGGCTTAAGGAGTAGACGATGTCTCGAGTAGCTAAGATGCCAATCGCAGTCCCAGCCGGTGCCGAAGTCGCGATCAACGCGTCGTCGATCACCGTCAAGGGCCCGCTGGGCACCCTGACCCAAGCCCTGAACGGCCTGGTCAAAGTGGAAAACAACAATGGCACGCTGACCTTCGACGTGATCGACGATTCGCGTGAATCGAACGCCATGTCGGGCACCCTGCGCGCCCTGGTCAACAACATGGTCACCGGCGTCACCAAGGGTTTCGAGCGCAAGCTGAACCTGGTCGGCGTGGGCTACAAGGCAGCAGTGCAGGGCAACGCCCTGAACCTGTCGCTGGGCTTCTCGCACCCGGTCCTGCACGCGATGCCTGAAGGCGTCACCGCAGTGACCCCGACCCCGACCGAAATCGTGATCAAGGGTATCGATCGCCAGAAGGTCGGCCAGGTTGCCGCTGAAGTGCGCGCTTACCGCTCCCCTGAGCCTTACAAGGGCAAGGGCGTCCGTTATTCGGACGAAGTGGTCAAGCTTAAAGAAACCAAGAAGAAATAATCGGAGCAGACATGGACAAGAAACAATCCCGTCTGCGTCGTGGCCGTCAGACCCGCATCAAGATTGCCCAGCTGGGCGTGAACCGTCTGTCGGTTCACCGCACCAACCTGCACATCTACGCAAACCTGATCAGCCCGGACGCAAAAGTACTGGTGTCGGCTTCGACCCTGGAAGCGGAAGTGCGCGCCGAACTGGCTGGCCAGACCGGCGCCGGCGGCAACGCTGCTGCAGCTGCCCTGGTCGGCAAGCGCGTCGCAGAGAAGGCACTGAAAGCAGGAATCACCGAAGTTGCGTTCGATCGCTCGGGTTTCCGTTACCACGGCCGTGTGAAGGCGCTGGCGGAAGCCGCGCGTGAAGCCGGTCTGAAGTTCTAAGGAAGAATCGTCATGGCAAAAATGCAAGCGAAAATGGCAAGCGACAAGCCGGATGATGGCATGCGCGAAAAAATGATCGCGATCAACCGCGTGACCAAAGTGGTCAAGGGTGGTCGTATCATGGGTTTTGCAGCGCTGACCGTTGTCGGTGACGGCGATGGCCGCATCGGCATGGGCAAGGGCAAGTCGAAGGAAGTTCCAGTCGGCGTGCAAAAAGCGATGGAAGAAGCCCGCCGCAACCTGATCAAGGTGCCACTCAAGAACGGTACCCTGCATCACACCGTGTCCGGTCGTCACGGCGCCTCGCGCGTCATGATGATGCCAGCGAAACCTGGTACCGGCGTGATCGCTGGTGGCGCAATGCGCGCTATCTTCGAAGTGATGGGCGTGACCGACGTGGTCGCCAAGTCGACCGGTTCGTCGAATCCTTACAACCTGGTGCGCGCAACCCTCGACGGCCTGTCGAAGATGAGCACCGCGGCTGACATCGCTGCCAAGCGCGGCAAGTCGGTCGAAGACATCGTCGGTTAAGGGGAAATAACATGGCAAACACCGTTAAAGTTCAGCTCGTCAAGGGCCTGATCGGTACCCGTCAAGACCACCGTGCCACCGTGCGCGGCCTGGGCCTGCGTCGCGTCAACTCGGTCTCCGAGCTGCAAGACACCCCAGCCGTGCGTGGCATGATCAACAAAGTCTCGTACCTCGTGAAAGTTGTTTCGTAAGCCCTCGGGCTTGTGAACGGAGAAATCAATGGAACTCAATACCATTCAACCAGCTGACGGCGCCAAGCACTACAAGCGTCGCGTTGGTCGCGGCATTGGCTCCGGCCTGGGCAAGACTGCCGGCCGTGGTCACAAGGGTCAGAAATCGCGTTCGGGCGGCTTCCACAAAGTCGGCTTCGAAGGCGGTCAGATGCCTCTGCAGCGCCGTCTGCCGAAGCGTGGCTTCAAATCGCTGAACGCGACCTTCAAGGCAGAAGTCCGCCTGTCCGACCTGAACAACCTGGCTGTCGGCGATGTCGACATCCTGGTGCTCAAGCAGGCAGGCATCCTGCCGGTCGTGGCACGCGACGTGCGCGTCATCCTGTCCGGCGAGATCACCAAGGCGGTGAACCTCAAGGGCCTGAAAGCGACCGCTGGTGCGAAAGCAGCGATCGAAGCAGCTGGCGGCTCGGTCGCGTAAAGCGACCGCTGCCTGATCGGAGCAAAAATTGGCGACTAATTCACAACTTGGTAAAAGCGCCGCTTCCGGATTCCCCTGGGGCCGGCTGTGGTTTTTGCTTGGCGCGTTGGTCGTGTACCGCATCGGTGCTCACATCCCGGTTCCCGGGATTGACCCGGTGCAGCTCGCTGCGCTGTTCAAGCAGAACGAGGGCGGCATCCTGGGCATGTTCAACATGTTCTCGGGTGGCGCCTTGTCCCGCTTTACCGTGTTCGCGCTCGGCATCATGCCTTACATTTCGGCTTCGATCATCATGCAGCTTGCATCGATCGTCTCGCCGCAACTCGAGGCGTTGAAGAAAGAGGGCGAAGCCGGCCGCCGCAAGATCACCCAGTACACCCGTTACTTCACGGTTGCGCTGGCGTTGTTCCAGGCGTTCGGCATCGCAGTCGCGCTCGAGGCGCAGCCTGGCCTGGTCATCGATCCTGGCCTCGGCTTCCGCTTCGTGACCGTCGTTACCCTCCTGACCGGCACCATGTTCCTCATGTGGCTGGGCGAGCAGATCACCGAGCGTGGTCTTGGCAACGGCATTTCGATCATCATCTTTGCCGGCATCGCAGCAGGTCTGCCTTCGGCCCTGGGCGGCTTGTTCACCCTGGTCTCGAACGGTTCGATCGGCAGCTTCTCGGCCATCCTGATCGTGGTCCTGGTGGCTGCGGTGACGTATGCGGTGGTGTTCGTGGAACGCGGACAGCGCAAGATCCTGGTCAATTACGCGAAACGCCAGGTCGGCAACAAGATCTACGGTGGCCAAACCAGCCACCTGCCCTTGAAGCTGAACATGGCAGGCGTGATCCCGCCGATCTTCGCTTCGTCGATCATTCTGTTCCCGGCGACGATCGTCGACTGGTTCACGCGCGGCAAGGACTCCAGCGGCCCCGTGATCGGGTTCCTGAAGGATCTGGCGGCGTCGATGGCGCCAGGCGAGCCAATCCACGCGTTGCTGTATGCGGTGGCGATCGTGTTCTTCTGCTTCTTCTATACCGCGCTGGTCTTCAACAGCAAGGAAACGGCGGACAACTTGAAGAAAAGCGGCGCGTTTGTTCCGGGCATCCGTCCGGGCGAGCAGACCGCACGTTATATCGACAAGATCCTGATGCGCCTGACCCTTGCCGGTGCAGTCTATATCACCCTGGTGTGCCTGGTGCCGGAGTTCATGACCGCCCAGTGGAAGGTTCCCTTCTACTTCGGTGGCACGTCGCTCCTGATCATCGTGGTGGTGACGATGGACTTCATGGCACAAGTGCAGAACTATGTCATGTCGCAGCAATATGATTCCCTGCTGCGTAAGGCTAACTTCAAGGGTGGAGTTCCGACGCGATAAGCGACGGAGTGCATAGAGCGAATGGCAAAAGACGACGTCATCCAAATGCAGGGGGAGATCCTCGAGAATCTCCCAAACGCGACGTTCCGCGTAAAGCTGGAAAACGGCCATGTGGTCCTGGGGCATATCTCGGGTAAAATGCGGATGAACTATATCCGCATCCTCCCGGGTGACAAGGTGACGGTGGAGTTGACTCCGTATGACCTGTCCCGGGCCCGCATCGTGTTCCGCACCAAGTAAAAACATCATCAAGTAAACGAACCGAAGAGAGTGCAAAATGAAAGTTAACGCTTCAGTCAAGCGGATCTGCCGCAACTGCAAGATCATCAAGCGCAAAGGCGTGGTCCGTGTGATCTGCGTCGAGCCGCGTCACAAGCAGCGTCAAGGTTAATCGAGGAATAACGAATGGCACGTATTGCAGGGGTAAACATCCCAAATCATCAGCACACCGTTATCGGCCTGACGGCTATCTACGGTATTGGCCGTCCGCGTTCGCAGAAGATTTGCGACGCAACCGGTATCGCGACCAATAAAAAGGTCAAGGACCTGGACGATAACGAACTCGAGAAACTGCGCGACGAAGTCGGCAAGTTTGTCGTGGAAGGTGACCTGCGCCGCGAGCTGTCCATGAACATCAAGCGTCTGATGGACCTGGGTTGCTACCGCGGCATGCGTCACCGCAAGGGCCTGCCGGTCCGCGGTCAGCGTACCCGCACCAATGCTCGTACCCGTAAAGGTCCGCGCAAGGCAGCTCAATCGCTCAAGAAATAATCTAGGAACCGACCATGGCCAAGCAACAAAGCAGCGCAGCAGCAGCACGCGTGCGCAAGAAAGTGAAGAAGAACGTTGCAGAGGGCATCGCCCACGTGCACGCTTCGTTCAACAACACGATCATCACCATCACCGACCGCCAGGGCAATGCTCTGTCGTGGGCAACCTCCGGCGGCGCCGGCTTCAAGGGTTCGCGCAAATCGACCCCGTTCGCGGCTCAGGTCGCTGCCGAAGCTGCAGGCAAGGTCGCTCAGGAATCGGGCGTCAAGAACCTGGAAGTGCGTATCAAGGGCCCAGGCCCAGGCCGTGAATCGGCTGTGCGCGCTCTGAACAATCTCGGCATCAAGATCACCGAGATCCAGGACGTGACCCCAGTTCCACACAACGGCTGCCGTCCGCCGAAGCGTCGTCGCATCTAAGACGTCGGACTGTCGGAGCGCCTTCTGGCGCTTCGCCGCCCGATCCGTGTCTTGAACACGACGCACGGGGCGCAAGCCCCGTTGTGTTTTACGAGATCGCCGGTGCAGTTGCCCAGAAATGGGTTATACTGCCCGGCTCTTGTCGCCTGCCATCCTTGATCGCAGGCGATGTTGTAAGCCACGTCCGGCCTGAGTCGCCATCGACTGCAGAGCTGGACTAGCGCCTGGGTGCATGTGCACTGCTGGGGCGTGATCAAATATTAAAGGAAATCTAACGTGGCACGTTATATCGGACCAAAAGCAAAACTGTCGCGCCGTGAAGGCACCGACCTGTTCCTGAAGAGCGCACGTCGTTCGCTCGATTCGAAGTGCAAACTGGACGTCAAGCCAGGCCAGCACGGTGTCAAGTCGGGTGCCCGCACCTCGGACTACGGCAACCAGCTGCGCGAAAAGCAGAAGGTCAAGCGTATCTACGGCGTGCTCGAGCGTCAGTTCCGCCGCTACTTCGCTGAAGCGTCGCGCCGCAAGGGCAACACCGGCGAAACCCTGCTGAAGCTGCTGGAATCGCGCCTGGACAACGTCGCTTACCGCATGGGCTTCGGCTCGACCCGCGCCGAAGCACGCCAGCTGGTGAGCCACAAGGCCTTCACCGTGAACGGCAACGTCGTGAACATCGCTTCGTACCAGATCAAGACCGGCGACGTCGTCGCTGTGCGCGAAAAGGCCAAGAAGCAAGTGCGTATCGCTGAAGCGCTGTCGCTGGCTGAACAAGTCGGCTTCCCGAGCTGGGTCTCGGTCGACGCGAAGAAGCTGGAAGGCACCTTCCGTTCGTTCCCGGAGCGTAACGAAATCGCTGCTGACGTCAACGAAGCGCTGATCGTCGAACTGTACTCGCGTTAATTGACAATCGAGCGGCGCGCCGCTCGATTTGTCATCCCCGCGAAGGCGGGGATCCAGGTTTGCCGGCTACATCGAAAAACTTGGATTTCCGCCTTCGCGGGAACGACGTGGTGGTGGTGCGGACGCAGCGACCCAAGGTCGGCACCCGCAGCAAACCAAGACAGCAATTCATCGCCGGTTTCCATCATCACATCGAACCAGAATCCGTTTTACCGCCTGCCTTCGTGCAGGCGTTCTCTTTAAAGCCATCAGCCTTATCGGTGTAACGAGCCGAGGGTATTGAAAAGGACTCATTCATGCAAAATAGTTTGTTGAAGCCACGTATCATCGACGTCGAAGCACTGGGCGCCGGCCACGCGAAAGTCGTGATGGAGCCGTTCGAGCGTGGCTATGGTCACACGCTCGGCAACGCACTGCGCCGCGTGCTGCTGTCGTCGATGGTGGGCTATGCGCCGACCGAAGTGACGATCGCTGGTGTCGTGCATGAATACTCGTCGCTGGATGGCGTGCAGGAAGACGTCGTCGACCTGCTGCTGAACCTGAAGGGCGTGGTCTTCAAGGTCCACAACCGCGATTCCGTCACGCTGACCCTGAAGAAGGAAGGCGAAGGAGCCGTCCTGGCTTCGGACATCGACCTGCCGCACGACGTCGAACTGATCAACCCTGACCATGTCATCGCGCACCTGACCGCAGGCGGCAAGCTGGACATGCAGATCAAGGTCGAAAAAGGCCGCGGCTATGTGCCGGGCAACGTCCGTCGCCTGTCGGAAGACACCAACAAGACCATCGGCCGCATCATCCTGGACGCTTCGTTCTCGCCAGTGCGCCGCGTGTCGTATGCCGTGGAATCGGCCCGTGTCGAACAGCGTACCGACCTGGACAAGCTGATCATCAACATCGAAACCAACGGCGTCATCACGCCAGAAGAAGCGATCCGCCAGTCGGCCCGCGTCCTGGTCGACCAGTTGAACGTGTTCGCCGCTCTGGAAGGCACCGAAGCCGCCGCCGAAGCGCCATCGCGCGCACCGCTGGTCGATCCGATCCTGCTGCGTCCAGTCGACGACCTGGAGCTGACCGTCCGCTCGGCCAACTGCCTGAAAGCAGAAAACATCTACTACATCGGCGACCTGATCCAGCGTTCGGAAAACGAACTGCTCAAGACGCCGAACCTGGGTCGCAAGTCGCTCAACGAAATCAAGGAAGTCTTGGCTTCGCGCGGCCTGACCCTGGGCATGAAGCTGGAAAACTGGCCGCCAGCCGGCCTTGAGAAATAAGATACTCATCCGAAAGTACACACCTACTTTCGGGTGGTAACAGCCAAAAAGGACCGACAGAGCCGGATCCTTTTTGGATGGTAAACCGTAGTAAGAGTATTCACCCGAAAGTGGAACCCTACTTTCGGGTGGTAACAGCCAAAAAGGACCGGCAGAGCCGGATCCTTTTTGGATGGTAACCGTAGTAAGAGTATTCACCCGAAAGTGGAACCCTACTTTCGGGTGGTAACAGCCAAAAAGGACCGGCAGAGCCGGATCCTTTTTGGATGGTAAACCGTAGTAAGAAATTCACCCGAAAGTGGAACTCTACTTTCGGGTGGTAACAGCCAAAAAGGACCGGCAGAGCCGGATCCTTTTTGGATGGTAAACCGTAGTTAAAACCAAACCGAACCGGTCCGCGGTCATGTGCAAGCATGAACGATCGAAGAACTGGATTTGAAAACACCCGAAAGGAAATACCATGCGTCACCGTCACGGCCTTCGTAAACTGAACCGTACTTCGTCCCACCGTCTGGCAATGCTGCGCAACATGACTGTTTCGCTGCTGCGTCACGAAGCCATCAAGACCACCGTCCCGAAAGCCAAGGAACTGCGTCGCGTCATCGAACCGATCCTGACCCTGGGCAAGACCGACACCCTGGCCAACAAGCGCCTGGCCTTCGCTCGCCTGCGCGACCGCGAAATGGTCCAGAAGCTGTTCGCTGAACTGGGTCCACGCTACGCAAACCGCAACGGCGGCTACCTGCGTATCCTGAAGATGGGCTTCCGCGTTGGCGACAATGCACCGATGGCTTACGTCGAACTGCTGGACCGTCCAGAAGTCACCTCGGCTGAAGAAGCACCGACCGCCGAGTAATCCAGTATCACCTGCTGGAAAAACGGGCTCCGGCCCGCATGCCGTTCAGTCTGACTGAGCGGCATTTTTTTTGCCCTTTTCCTTGTGATGGCAATCGGGCCGGGCAAAGAAAAACGGCCCGGCCGCTGTCGCGATCGGGCCGTTGGGCCGTGCTGCCTGGGGCTGAGTATCGATCAGCCGCGGCGGCGGCGTGCTGCAGCGGCGAGGCCTGCCAGGCCCAGGCCGAGCAGTGCCAGCGAGCCTGGTTCCGGAACGTCGGCCGGCGCCTTGACGGCGCTGATCTTGGTGCTGAAGTAAGCCTGGTTGACGTCCCAGTTATGGCCAGCCCAGATCCACTGCGCATCTTTCGAGATGCCGCTGGTCTCGCCCCAAGAGTTCTTGATGTCCGTCGCGCTGGCGGCGGATGGGGTGATGTAATCCTTGCCGAAACCGGTCTTGCTGGCTTTCCAGTCTGTGGTATTGGTGAGCAGGTTCTGGGTGCCGTTCACGAACTGGAAGTTGGTGCCGGTCAGCGAGAACTGGCCCAGCATGCCGGCGATGCCGTTGGTATCCTGCGCAAAGACGTGCAGGTAATAGTCCTTGCCTTCGACCAGGCCGGTCGACCAGTCCTCGGTGGCATTGTAGTTATTGAGCGTGCCAAAAGCCGTCCCCGCCTTGCTGTCGTCGGTCGACAGATAGACGGTGTAAAGATTGTCGACGCGCAGGTTCGCAGTCAAGGTATTCGAGGCGACCGGCGTGGCCGATGCGAAGGAAGCAGCGAACGCGGTGGCGAGGAAGGTAGCGATGTAGATTTTTTTCATGACATTCTTAGTGTGTAAGTTGGATGCCATATATAAAGCAATGTTTGTGCCAGGAAATAAATAATCCTATAAATCAACGTGTTAGCTTGCTCTTGGGCAAATGCCGGCATGCGACTGTAAAGTTTTTCGACACGCAATGTACTTGTCAGCGGACGAGCAACACCAAGCAGGTGTACCATATTCGGTGCAGCAACTTTCCCTCCATACCATGCACCGATCTACCGTTCGTCGCCTGACGCAGCCGTTCCTGTCGCTGTTCGCGGCACTGTTTTCCCTGGGCTTGCTGTTTGCCGCCACGCCGGCCGGCGCCGCCGAGGAATTCCTCGACCCGGCCGTCGCTTTCCGTTTCGAGGCGCGCATGGCCGACCCGCAGACGGCGGAGATCACCTACGCGATCGCACCGGCGTACTATATGTACCGCGAGCGTTTCGCCTTCAGGGCGAACGGCGAAGGTGTCCAGCTCGGCGCGCCGCAGATCCCGCCGGGCAAGGTGAAATACGACCCGACTTTCGAAAAGGATGTCGAAACCCATACGGGCACGCTGGTCATCCGCATCCCGGTCGAAGGCGCTGGTCCGTTCACGCTGACGGCCACCAGCCAGGGCTGCGCCGACGCGGGTCTGTGCTATCCGCCGCAAGATCACACGGTCAATCTCGGCGCCGGCGGTGCGAAGGCTGCCACAAGCTTGCCCTTCGGCGCCAAGGCCCGGCAGGCGGGCGCGTCGCCGTCGGCGCCGCCGCAGGCCGGTCGCGCGCCGGCCGCACCCGCTGCGGCGCCGGCCGCTTCCGAGATGTCGGACCTGGCCGGCCTGCTCGGCGCCGGCAGCCTGCTGGCCATCGTACCCGCCTTCATCCTGCTCGGCCTGGGCCTGGCGTTCACGCCCTGCGTGCTGCCGATGGTGCCGATCCTGTCCTCGATCATCGTCGGCGAAGGCAAGGGCGTGAGCCGCTCGCGGGGCTTCGTGCTGTCACTGGCCTATGCGCTGGGCATGGCGATCGTCTACACGCTGCTGGGCATCGCCGCCGGCCTGGCCGGGGAAGGCCTGGCCGCGGCGCTGCAGAATCCCTGGGTGCTGGGCGCCTTCGCGGTGCTGATCGTGGCCATGGCGCTGTCGATGTTCGGTTTCTATGAGTTACAACTTCCTAACACCTTGCAGACCCGTCTGGCGCAGGCGAGCAACCGCCAGCCGGGCGGCAAGCTGCTCGGGGTATTCGTCATGGGGGCGATTTCAGCCCTGATCGTGGGGCCGTGCGTAGCCGCGCCGCTGGCCGGGGCGCTGGTCTACATCAGCCAGACGCGCGACGTCTTCATTGGCGGCGCGGCGCTGTTTTCGATGGCGGTCGGGATGAGCATCCCGCTGCTGCTGGTGGGCCTGTCGGCCGGTTCGCTGCTGCCGCGCGTGGGCCCCTGGATGGAGTCGGTCAAGCGCCTGTTCGGCGTGCTGATGCTGGCGATGGCGATCTGGCTGGTGTCGCCGGTGCTGCCTCCAGTCGCCCAGATGCTGCTGTGGGCGGCGCTGTTGCTCGGCTATGGTTTCTACCTGTTGCGCCATACCCGCCACTGGGCCGCGATGGCCGCTTGCGCGGCCTTCGCCGTACTGGGCGCGACGCAGCTGGTGGGGCTTGCCAGCGGCGGGCGCGACGCCTGGGCGCCGCTGGCGCACCTGGGTGGCGCGCCCCGGGATCATGGGCTGGTGTTCACCCGCGTCAAGACGGTCGACCAGCTCGACGCGGCGCTGGCGGCCAATGCCGGCAAGACCGTCATGCTCGATTTTTATGCCGACTGGTGCGTGTCGTGCATCGAGATGGAGAAGTTCACTTTCATCGATCCGGGCGTGCGGCGGGCGCTGGCCGATACGGTGCTGCTGCAGGTCGACGTGACGGCCAACGATGCCGATGACAAGGCCATGCTCAGGCGCTTCGGCCTGTTCGGGCCGCCCGGGATCATCCTGTTCGACGGACAGGGGCAAGAGATTGCGGATAGCCGGGTGATCGGCTTCCAGAATGCCGAGAAGTTCTTGAATTCGCTGAAGAGGCTGGAGCGGTAACGTCCGTGCCCAACGGACGCGTGGGCGGCAAGGCCGCCCACGCTACGTCAATGCGATCGGGCGATCACACGCTCAGGCATTCGCGCGCTGGCCGTGATGGCCGTGATGGCGCGGGCCCTTGCGGTGCTGTGCCTGCGCATCGAAGGTCTTGCGCTGCTCGGGCGTCAGCTGGGCGTAGAAGCTGTTCAGGGCGCCCAGTCGCGCTTCCATGCGCGCGGTACGCTGCTTGTGCATCGCGATCCGCTTTTCCATGCGTTGTGGGGCGGTCAGGCTGGCCCAGGCGGCGCGGTCGGGACGTGCGGCGCGTTCACCCTTCTTCTGCGGCGCCTGGCTTGCCACGAAGGCATCCCAGGCTGGCTGCTGTTTCGCATCGAGCTTGAGCGCCTCGCGCAGCTTGGCCTGGCGTTCGGCGCGGTGCTGTTCCATCTTGGCGCGGCGCTCGCCGGCCTTCGCCTGCCACTCGGCTTTCTTGGCCAGGCGTTGTTCGGCAGTCAAGGCTGGGCGGCTGTCCGCCGGGGCGGCGGTCTGGGCCTGGGCGCCGATGGTGGCGCCGAACAGGCCGGCAGCAGTGAGGGCGATCACGAGGTTCTTGCGGAGGGTATTCATGGTTCTTCCTTTTGTGAGAGTCTGGTTGACGTGCATCCGAAACGCTCGCTGCACGGTTCCCATCATCGGCAAAAACTGTAACCATGGAGTTTCCCCTGTCGCGTACATTGTATCAATATGTTTCGGGCCGATTAGCTTATACACAGCGATACAAAATGCTTTTCCGGGCTTGTCATAAACTCGGATAATTGCGGTCATGGACAATCCTTCAACCATTCTGATCGTCGACGACGACCGCGACATTCGGAGCCTGCTCGCCGACTACCTCGAGTCGAACGGCTACCGGACGCTGGCCGCCGCCGACGGCACCGCGATGTGGAAGGCGCTCGACGAAACGCGTCCCGATCTCATCGTGCTCGACCTGAACATGCCCGGCGACGACGGGCTGACGCTGTGCCGCAAGCTGCGCGCCACCTCGACCCTGCCGGTCATCATGCTGACCGCCCGCAATGAACCGCTCGACCGCATCCTCGGCCTCGAGATGGGCGCCGACGACTACCTGCCCAAGCCTTTCGAGCCGCGCGAGCTGCTGGCGCGCATCCGCAGCGTGCTGCGCCGCTCGCACGCCATGCCGTCCAATACGCAGTCCGAGAACGTGCAGCAGATGCGCTTCTCGGGCTGGACCCTCGACCTTACCGCGCGCCACCTGCTGAACCCGGATGGCATCGTGATCATGCTCTCGGGCGCCGAGTTCCGCCTGCTGCGCGTGTTCCTCGAGCACCCCAACCGCGTGCTCAACCGCGACCAGCTGCTCAACCTCACGCAGGGCCGCGACGCCGACCCGTTCGACCGCTCGATCGACATCCAGATCAGCCGCCTGCGCCAGAAGCTGGGCGAGGATGCGCGCATGCCGCAGATCATCAAGACGGTTCGCAACGGCGGCTATGTGCTGGCCGGCCAGGTGACGGTGGAGCCGGCGGCGTGAAGGATTTCTTCGGGTCGATGACTGGCCGGGTCTTCCTCACGCTGCTGCTGGGCGTGTGGATCTCGGCCGCGCTGACCCAGCTGGCGGCCGACTACCAGCGCCAGCGCGACTGGGAACGCCAGCGCGACCAGCACCTGCTGGAGCGCGCCGAACAGCTGATCATGGCCACCGAGATCGTGCCGGCCTCGGCGCGCTCGATCTACCTCGAGGTGGCCAACCGCCCGGGCCTGGAGCTCGAAGTCAGCGATACGCTGCCGGCGTCGGGCCCTGCCACGCCGTTCGCCCAGTCCCTGGCCGGGCGCCTGGGCAAGGGCTACAAGGTCGAATCGGTCGTCACGCGGCCTGCCGCCTGCGACAGCGCACAGCGCCAGCCGATCATGTACGGCCTGCTCAGCATGCAGTACCGCGGCTCCTGCGAGTCGCTCAACGTTCACCTGCGCGACGGCGCCGAACTGCGCCTGTCGGTGCTGCCGCCGCGCCCGTTCGTGCCGGGCGACACCGACCTGCGCATGCTGGTGGCCCTGTTCATGATCAGCATCGCCGTCCTGGCCTACCTGGTGGCGCGCATGACCACGCGCCCGTTCAAGCAGCTGGCGCAGGCCGCGCAAGACCTGGGCCAGGACATCAACCGCCCGCCGCTCGACCTGACCGGCGCCAGCGAGATCCGCCAGGCCAGCGCCGCCTTCAATGCGATGCAGGCGCGCATCCGCCAGTACATCTTCCAGCGCACCCAGATGCTGGCCGCGATCACCCACGACCTGCAGACGCCGCTCACGCGCATGCGCCTGCGGCTCGAGAAAGTGTCGGATGGCGAGCTGCAGGAACGCCTGATCGGCGACCTGTCGGCGATGCAGGAAATGGTGCGCGAAGGCCTGGTGCTTGCGCGCAGCATGGACACCACCGAGACGATGCAGATGCTCGACCTCGATTCGCTGCTCGGCTCGGTATGCGACGACGCCAGCGACGCCGGCCAGCAAGTCACGCTCGAGGGCAAGGCGACGATGGCGGTGCTGGGCCGGCCGATGGACCTGCGCCGCTGCCTGGGCAACCTGATCGATAATGCGGTCAAGTACGGCCACGATGCGCGCGTCTGCGTCGACCGCATCAACGGCACGGCGCGCATCCGCATCCGCGACAGCGGACCGGGGATCCCGCGCAGTGAACTGGGACGGGTGTTCGATCCCTTCTACCGGATCGAGACTTCGCGCTCGCGCGAGTCGGGCGGCACCGGCCTGGGGCTGACGATCGCCCGCAACATCACCGAGCAGCACGGCGGCAGCATCAGCCTGGCCAACCACTCGGAAGGCGGCCTCGAAGTGACCTTGATGCTGCCGGCGTATTACCCGAACAAGCTGTCGAGCAAGTAGTCGCTTCAACAATTCAGTACATATTCCAGTAATAACAATGTGGGACAATGCGGCGCCCTTACCCAGGGCGAGCGCGAATGCCTCCACGATCAATGATGGAGTCGCCGACAACGGGCGGCAAGGGACGAGAATGAACAAGAAGAATGTCGGCGTCATCGCCGGAATCGCGGCGCTGGTCGTGGCTGGCGGCTGGTATCTGAACCAGGGCAACGACGCCAAGGCCGAAGGCCCGGGTGGCAAGGGGCCGGGAGGCGCGGGCGGCCCGCCGCCGGTCACCGTCAACGTGATCGCGCCGGAGCGGCGCGATGTCGGCGTCGAGCTGTTCGCCAACGGCAGCGTGACACCGGTGCGCACCGTCAACCTGCATCCGCAGACCGTCACCACGATCCGCCAGGTGCATATCCGCGAAGGCCAGTTCGTCAAGGAAGGCCAGCTGATGTTTTCGCTCGACGACCGCGCCGACATGGCCAACGTCGCCCGCGCCGAAGCGCAGGTGGCGCGCGACTCGGCCACCCTGGCCGACCTCGAACGCCAGTACAAGCGCAGCCAGGAGCTGGTGGCGCAGAACTTCCTGGCCCAGAGCGCCCTCGACTCGCTGCTCAGTCAGGTTGAAGCCCAGCGCGCGCTGGTGCAGTCGAACCAGGCCGCGGCCCGCGCCACGCAAGTAAGCGCCAGCTACACCACGATCCGGGCGCCGATGTCGGGCCGGGTCGGCGCCATCGACGTCCACCCGGGCGCCCTGGTGCAGATGACCACTTCGCTCACCACGGTCACCCAGCTCGACCCGATCAACGTCTCGTTTACGCTGCCCGAATCGACCCTCGGCGCGCTGCTCGCGGCCCAGAAGCTGGGCAATGTCGAGGTGCGGGTCAACCCTGGCAGCGGTGGGGGCAACAGCAATCAGGACGCCGAGCCGGTCGTCGGCCGCCTGAGCTTCATCGACAACGCGGTCGATCCGCAGGCCGGCACGATCCGCGTGAAGGGCGAGTTCTCGAACCGCGACACCACGCTGTGGCCGGGCCAGTACGTGACCGCCAACGTGGTGGTGCAGACCCTGAAGAACGCGGTGGTGATCCCGCAGACCGCCATCATCACCTCGACCAACGGTACGTTCGTCTACGTGCTGGGCGAAGGGAACGCGGCGCGCCAGGTGCCGGTGCAGCGCCTGTACGCTTTCGGCGACCGCGCCGCGGTCACCGGACTGAAAGGCGACGAGCAAGTCATCACCGAGGGCAAGCAGAACCTGCGTCCGGGCGGCAAGGTACGCGTGGCGGGGCAGGGCGCCAAGCCGGCCGCGCCAGCCGTCGCTAACAAGGGCGAGCAGGCATGAATCTGTCCGAACTGTGTATCCGCCGTCCGGTGATGGTGGTGCTGCTGTCGCTCAGCCTGGTGCTGGTCGGCATCCTGTCGTACATGCAGATCCCGGTCGCCGCGCTGCCCAGCTATAACACGCCGGTCATCAACGTCTACGCCAACCTGGCCGGGGCCAGCCCCGAGACGATGGCGTCATCGGTCGCGCTGCCGCTCGAGAAGCAGTTCTCGACCATCGCCGGCATCAAGCTGATCACCTCGACCAGCACCCAGGGCGACACCAATATCGTGCTCGAGTTCGACAACGAGATCGACGTCGACAAGGCGGCGGTGGACGTCCAGGCCGCCCTGCTGGTGGCCCAGCGCCGGCTGCCGCTCGAGATGACCGAGATGCCGTCCTACCGCAAGGTCAATCCGGCCGACGCCCCGATCCTGTTCATGCACCTGACGTCGCCGTCGATGGACTTGTCGGAACTGAACGACTACGCAGAAAATTTGATCTCGCCGGCGATTTCGACCGTGCAAGGCGTGTCGCAGGTGTCGATCAACGGCGGCAAGCGTTTTGCAGTACGGGTGCGCGCCCGTTCCGACTTGATGAATGCACGTAACATCTCGATGGACGAGCTGGCGGCCGCCCTGCGCGCCGCCAATTCGAACACGCCGCTGGGCATCCTCGACGGCCCGACCCAGGCGCTGACCATCCAGGGCGGCGGCCAGCTGATGAAGGCGGCCGACTTCGCCAACCTGATCATTGCCACCCGCGACAGCCTGCCGGTGCGCCTGCGCGACATCGCCGAGGTGCAGGACAGCTACCAGTCGGTCAAGGCCATGGGCAGCCTCAACGGCGAGCGCTCGATCTCGCTGATGGTGCAGCGCCAGCCGAATGCAAACACGGTGCAGGTGGTCGATGCGGTGCGGGCGCTGATCCCGCGCTTCGAAGGCCAGCTGCCGGCCTCGATCAAGATCGAACTGGTGAACGACCGCTCGCTGTCGATCCGCGAAGCCATCCACGACGTCAACCTGACCCTGGCCGGCACCGTGCTGCTGGTGATCCTGGTGATCTTCCTGTTCCTGCACCGCGCGGCCGCCACCTTCATCCCGGCGGTAACGGTGCCGATTTCTCTGCTGGGCGCGCTGTCGCTGCTGTACTGGCTCGGCTACAGCCTGGACAACATCTCCCTGCTGGGCATCACGCTGGCGGTCGGCCTGGTGGTCGACGATGCGATCGTGGTGCTGGAAAACATCGTCCGTCACATGGAAATGGGCAAGAAACCGATGGCGGCAGCCCTCATCGGCGCGCGCGAAGTGGGCTTTACCATCATCTCGATCTCGATCTCGCTGGTGGCGGTGTTCATCCCGATCTTCTTCATGCCGGGCGTGATCGGCCTGCTGTTCCGTGAATTCGCCGTCATCGTCGGCCTGGCGGTGCTGGTGTCGGCACTGATCTCGCTGACCCTGGTGCCGATGCTGTGCTCGCGCCTGCTCAAGGATGGCGGCCACGTCGATCCGAAGGACATGTCATGGATCGGCCGCCGCTTCGAGGCGGGCTTCACGCGGCTGCGCAACGGCTACGGCCGTACGCTGGACCTGGCGCTGCGCTTTCGTTTCGTGGTGCTGATGCTGGCGGCGGGCACCTTCGTACTGACCGGCGTGCTGTATTCGACCATGCCGAAAGGCTTCTTCCCTGAAGAGGACATCGGCCAGATCCGCGTGATGGTCGAAGCCTCGGAAGACACCTCGTCGATGGCGCTGGCCGAGCTGCAGGGCAAGGTGGTCGACATCATCCGCGCCAACCCGTATGTGAAGGACACGACCTCGTTCAGCGGCGGCGGCAACGTCGGCCGGATGTTCCTGGTGCTGAAGGACCGTGGCGAGCGGCCGCCGATGGACCTGGTGATCGACGACCTGCGCAAGGCCACCCGCGCCGTGCCGGGCGTGCAGGTCTTCCTGTCGCCGCAGCAGAACCTGCAGCTGGGCGGCCGCCAGAGCAAGGCGCGCTACCAGTACACGCTGCAGAGCGTGTCGGGCGGCGAGATCGGCGGCTGGGCCGAGCAGTTCCTGGACGGCATGCGCAAGGACGAGCGCTTCCGCGACGTCAACAGCGATTCGCAGAACAAGGCGCTGCAGGCCACGGTCGACATCGACCGCGACAAGGCGGCGCTGCTGGGCGTGGAAATGGACGATATCCGCACCGTGATGTACGCCTCGTTCGGCGAGCGCCAGGTGTCGACCATTTATTCGACGGCGGCCAGCTACTACGTGATCCTGGAGGCCGCCGCGAGCGACCGCTACTACGACGAAGCGCTGTCGCGGGTCTCGGTGCGCTCGAAATCGGGCGAGCTGGTGAAGCTGTCGAGCATCGCCAGCGTGCGCCGCACGGTCGGCCCATTGCAGGTCAATCACCAGGGCCAATTGCAGGCGATCACGCTGTCGTTCAACCTGGCGCCGGGCGTGCCGCTGGGCGATGCCACCGCCGCCATCGACGAGATGGGCCGTGCGATGAAGCTGCCGGCCTCGGTCATCGCCACCTATGGCGGCGACGCCGCCGTGTTCCAGGACACGCAGTCGAGCCAGCTCATCCTGATCATCACGGCGGTCGGCGTCATCTATGTGCTGCTGGGCGTCCTGTACGAAAGCTATATCCATCCGCTGACCATCCTGGCCGGCCTGCCGTCGGCGGCCGTCGGCGCCCTGATCACCCTGTGGGTCTTCGACAAGGACCTGACCCTGATCGCCATGATCGGCATCCTGATGCTGATCGGTATCGTCAAGAAGAACGCGATCATGATGATCGACTTCGCCCTCGACGCCCAGCGCAACCTGGGCATGAGCCCGCAGGAGGCGATCCGCGAGGCCTGCATCCTGCGCTTCCGTCCGATCCTGATGACGACCCTGGCCGCGCTGATGGGCGCTCTGCCGATCGCGCTGGGCATCGGCGCCGGCGCCGAGCTGCGCCAGCCGCTGGGCCTGGCGGTGTGCGGCGGCCTGATTTTCTCGCAAGTGATCACCCTGTACATCACCCCGGTGATCTACCTGTACCTGGACCGCTACAGCGGCACCGGCCCAATGACCGACGAGCAGATCGCCAAGGCAGACGCGGACCACGTGGCGCATCCTGCGCACCCGGCCCCCGTGCATCCGGCCTGAGCCGAACGCACGACAGGAGCCCACCGGCCGCCAGCGTTGGAACGAAACTGTTCTAATACTGGCGGCCGGAAACATTTGGTAACAACCATCAACGGTCCGGGCAGGGTGGCGCGGTAGCTAGCGTGATGCGGTTGCGCCCTAAAACGGTTAGACTGCGGCTCTCTGCCGTTTTTTTAGACGTAGCTTCCAGGAAATCGATCCATCTTGCGTGACCATTCCCACACCTACGACCAGGACAGTGAAGTGTGTTCCCACTGCGGGCAGCCGTTGCCGCCCTCGGGGCCGCGCTATGGGCTGGGGATGACTTACGGTCGCAAGAGACCGAACCGCTTCGGCGTGGGCGGCACGATCGCCGTCCACCTGCTGCTGGTGCTGCTGTGGTTCTATGAGCCGAAAGAGCAGGAACAGCGTACGGCGCGTCCGGCGTCCGAGGACCAGGGCGACAGCCAGGTGGTCTATGTCGCCCCCTTGCAGGAAACCTCGCCGGTCGAGGCGACGCCAAGTCCGACACCCCGGCCGCTGCCGGCGCCGCCGGTACCGCGCGTCGAGCAGGAACGCATCATCGTCCAGCGCCTGCCGGACACGATCACCATTCCCAACGAGCGGCCCGCACCGCCGGCCCCGCCGCAACCGCCGCGCCAGCAGCCGCCGACCGAGGTGCCGCCCGACATGGACATGGCGGCCTACGTGAAAGCCCAGCGCGAGCGCCGCGGCGCGCCCACCGGCAGTGAAGTCCAGGCCCAGGAAAGCGACGCCGCGCGCGGCACCCGCAACGCGCTGGCGAACATCGCCGCCATCAACGGCCGCGGCACCGACGACAGCAACGAGACCGGCGGCATCTTCTCGGTCACGAACAAGACCTTCAACACCATGGACCTCAAGTTCCGCGGCTGGAACCCGAGCTTCAAGCGGCGCTGGCTGACGGCGGTGACGGTGGAGCAGGGCAGCGAGCGCGATATCGAGACCGCGGTGATCAAGAAGATGATCGAGCTGATCCGGCGCGAGAAGAAGGGCGATTTCGAGTGGGATTCGCACCGCCTGGGACGGGTCGTGAAACTGAGCGCACGACCGCAGGATACCGATCGGCTGATGGAGTTCCTGTATAAAGAAATGTTCCCCGATTATCGGCCAGTGCCGGGACGGTAATCGGCGCGCCAACAAAAACCGTGCCTCGGCACGCATGGCGGCCAGTCAGCGAGAACCGTGGGTGGGCGGCAGCCGCCACGCGTTCAAACCAGGCATGCACTGTCAGATCGCATCCGTGAGTTGAACGCGTGGACGGCAGAGCCGTCCACCAGCGACTTCAACGGAACAGCATTGGTCAGCCGGCCTTGAGCTTGCGCGCGATATCCAGCGCAAAGTAGGTCAGCACGCCATCGGCCCCGGCGCGCTTGAACGCCATCATCGATTCCATCATGACCTTGTCGTGATCGAGCCAGCCGTTCAGCGCCGCCGCCTTCAGCATCGCGTACTCGCCGCTGACCTGGTAGGCAAAGGTCGGTACCTTGAACTCGTCCTTCACACGGCGCACCACGTCCAGGTAGGGCATGCCCGGCTTGACCATCACCATGTCGGCGCCTTCGGCCAGGTCGAGCGCCACTTCGCGCAGCGCCTCGTCGCTGTTGGCCGGATCCATCTGGTAGGTATTCTTGTCGGCCTTGCCCAGGTTGGCGCTGGAGCCCACCGCGTCACGGAACGGACCGTAGAAGCTCGACGCGTACTTGGCCGAATAGGCCATGATACGGGTATGGATGTGGCCCTGGGCTTCAAGCGCCTGGCGGATGGCGCCGATGCGGCCGTCCATCATGTCCGACGGCGCCACGATGTCGACGCCGGCCTCGGCGTGGGTGAGCGCCTGCTTCACCAGCATCTCGATCGTCTTTTCGTTGACGATGTAGCCGTTCTCGTCCGGCAGACCGTCCTGGCCGTGGGTCGTGTAGGGATCGAGCGCGATGTCGGTGATGACGCCCAGCTCCGGGAAATTCTTTTTCAGTTCGCGCACCACGCGCGGCACCAGGCCGTCAGGATTGGTGGCCTCGATGCCGTCATAGGTCTTGACCGACTGGTCGACCAGCGGGAACAGCGCCATGGCCGGAATGCCCAGTTGCACGCACTCTTCGGCGATTTTCAGCAGCAGGTCGAGCGAGACGCGTTCCACGCCCGGCATCGACGCCACCTGCTGGCGCTGGTTCTGTCCCTCGAGCACGAACACCGGATAGATCAGGTCGGCGGACGTGATGGTGTTTTCGCGCATCATGGCGCGCGAGAACGGGTCGCGGCGCATGCGCCGCGGGCGGGCCGCCGGATAGGCGGAGGTGATGATGGTCATCGTGTTGGTCCTTGCAAAGGGTCTTGCAAATTCAGGCGGAGGGATTATCGTCGTCCGCCGACGGCGCAGCACTTTCTATGTTGCCGGTGTCTTCACCTGCTTCTGCCTCGCCATCCGTGCCGGTCAAGCCGGCCAGTTCCAGGATCTTCGCGTCCGCCTCTTCGATGCCGATGCGCTTGAGCGCCGAGAACAGCTGCACCGTGAACGGGAAGCCATTGCCTTCTTCATCGACATAGCTGTCGAGCACGGCGCGCGCTTCGCGCAGGGCGTTGGTCGACTCGTTGCGGTTGAGCTTATCGGCCTTGGTCAGGATGCAGTGGATCGGCTTGCCGGTCGGGGCGAACCATTCCAGCATTTGCACGTCGAGGTCGGTGAACGGACGGCGCGAATCCATGATCAGGATGAGCGCCGCCAGCTGGTCGCGGCGCTGGACGTAGTCGCCCAGCAGCTTTTGCCAGTGCAGCTTGGCGGTGCCCGAGACTTCGGCATAGCCATAGCCCGGCAAGTCGACCAGCAGCGCTTCGATCTCGTCGACGCGGACGGCATCCTTGCGGTGCTGGCCCACGTGGGCGCCGCCGATCGAGAAATAATTGATGTGCTGGGTACGGCCAGGCGTCTTGGACGCGAACGCCAGACCCTTCTGGTTCGTCAGGATATTGATCGCTGTCGATTTGCCGGCGTTCGAGCGCCCGGCGAAGGCGATTTCCGGTACTTGCGTGCCGGGCAAATCGCGTAGCTGGTTAACGGTCGTGAAGAACCGGGCTTGCCATAATCTGGACATTGGGGAGAGGGATAAGAGGCTACGAAATGGCGTTTGGGAAACAAAGCTATTGTACAATAAGGGGTTGATTGCTGCTCCGCCCTCCGGCGGTCACGATCTAGAGGCGCTGCACTGAACTTTTCAACGTTGACTTTTTCAAGGTGCGTTTATGAATCGCTTGTCGTCCCCCCTGCTCACAACACTGTTGGTTACATCGCTAACTGTTTTTGGGGGATTACCGGCGGCGATGGCGGCGTCCGCCGCAACCGCGCCAGCGGTCAAAGCCGATCCGGCCAAGGGTGGCGCCCTGTACGAAAACGGCGATCCCGCACGCGGCCTGCCTTCCTGCCTTTCTTGCCACGGCGCTGCCGGCAACTCGACGATCGCGGTCAATCCCAAGCTGTCGGGCCAGTTCGCGACCTATACGCACAAGCAGCTGATCGACTTTACCACCGCCCACCGCCAGCAGCCGATCATGACGACGTATGCCAAGATGCTGACGGAGCAGGAGAAGAAGGATATCGCAGCCTGGCTCGCGACGCAGGCGCACAAGCCTGGCGCGGCGAAAAACAAGGATACCGTCGAGCTGGGTCGCAAGATCTATCGTGGCGGTATCGCCGAGAAAGGGGTGGCCGCCTGCGCCAGCTGTCACGGCGCCACCGCCAACGGCATCCCGGCGCAATACCCGCGCCTGGCCGGCCAGCACCAGGATTACACCACCGCCCAGCTCGAGGCGTTCAAGACCGGTACCCGCGCCAACAGCCCGCAGATGACGGTGCTGTCGCAGCGCATGTCGCCAGAAGAGATGCGTGCCGTGGCCGACTATATCGCCGGCCTGCGTTAAGTGTTTCTTTAGCGCCAGCATGAGCATGAGATGAACGGAGAAAGGGCGGCAGCGTGGAGCTGGCGCCCTTTTTTCCACGCGCGGGCCAGAACCCGCGCCGGATGAAAGTTGTAGCGTATGAGTACCACCGGAATTGAACTCAATACCCGCCGCCGCTGGCTGGCCGAGGCGGTCGAGCTGGTCTCGTCGATGCGTTTCGCGATCAGCCTGCTCACGATCATCTCCATCGCCTCCGTGATTGGAACCGTGCTCAAGCAGAACGAGCCGATGCCCAATTACGTAAACCAGTTCGGGCCGTTCTGGTTCGAGATCTTCAGCAAGCTCGGCCTGTACAACGTCTATTCGAGCTGGTGGTTCCTGGTGATCCTGGTGGTGCTGATCGTCTCCACCGCCCTGTGCGTGGTACGCAACACGCCCCGGATGCTGCGCGATATGCGCAGCTGGCGCGACAGCGTGCGCTATGAGTCGCTGCGCAATTTCCATCATAAGCACCAATGGCAGTCGCCGCTGGCGCGCACCGAGCTGGCCACCCAGAGCGCGCTGCGCCTGCGCCACGCCGGCTACGCGACCAGGATGGTCGAAAAAGACGGTGCGGTCCTGGTATCGGCCAAGAAGGGCGCCGGCAACAAGTTCGGCTATATCTTCGCCCACACGGCGATCATCGTGATCCTGCTGGGCGGCATGCTGGACTCGGAACTCCCGGTGCGCGTCCAGCAGTGGTTCCTTGGTAAAACGCCCTTCACCGGCAGTGGCGTGATCGCCGAGATCCCGGCCCAGCACCGCCTGGGCGTGGGCAACCCGAGCTTTCGCGGCAATACCGCGATCGCCGAGGGCCAGACCAGCCATACCGCGATCCTGAATCAACCGTCCGGCGTGCTGGTGCAGGAATTGCCGTTCGGGATCGAGCTCAAGAAATTCCATATCGAGTTCTACTCGACCGGCATGCCCAAGCTGTTCGCCAGCGACGTCGTGGTGCACGACCTGGAAACCGGCCACAAGTTCGAGTCCACCATCAAGGTCAACCACCCGCTGATCTACAAGGGCATCGCCGTCTACCAGTCGAGCTTCGACGATGGCGGCAGCAAGCTCAAGTTGACGGGTTTCCCGATGACGGGCGGCAGCGCGGCCAGCTTCGCGATCGAGGGCATCGTCAATGGCGAGACCGAGCTCAAGTTCGGCAAGGACATCTATTCGGTCGAGTGGTCGGGCTTCCGTCCCTTCAACGTCGAGAATATCGCCCAGGGCAACGACACGCGCGGGGTGAGCAGGAACACCTCGCTCAACGCCCAGCTGTCCGCCACCCTGGGCAAGGCATCGGGCGCCGCGGCCGACCCGGACGCCAACAAGGACCTGAAAAACGTCGGCCCCAGCGTGCAATACAAGCTGCGCGACCAAACGGGGCAGGCGCGCGAATACATGAACTACATGCAGCCGCTGACGCTCGAAGGCGCGCAAGTCTACCTGGCCGGCGTGCGCGCGAACCCGTCCGAGAACTTCAGCTTCCTGCGCATTCCTTCCGACGAACGCCATGGCGTGGGCGACTGGATGCGCCTGCGCGCGGCGCTGTCGGATCCGGTCGCGCGCCAGGAAGCCGCGACCCGCTACGCCGCCCGCGCCCTGAGCGCCGAGCAGCGCAGCGGCGCGCTGGCCGGCCAGTTGAAGGATTCGGCGGCGCGCACGCTCGACATCTTCGCCGGCGGCGATGGTCGTGGCGGCTTCGTCGGCGTGGCCCGCTTCCTGGAACAGATCCCGCAAGCCGAGCAGGAAAAGGCCGCCGGCATCTTCATGAAGATGCTCAACGGCGCGCTGTGGGAGCTGTGGCAGGTGGCGCGCGAGCGGAACGGCGACGCGGCGGCCGAGCCGACCGAGGCAAGCGGCCGCTTCCTGCAACTGGCCACCAATGCGCTGTCCGACAGCTTCCTGTACGGCGCGCCGGTGTATCTGCAGCTCGATGAATTCACCGAAGTGAAGGCGTCGGTGCTGCAGATGACACGTTCGCCGGGCAAGAATGTGGTGTACTTCGGCTGCGTGCTGCTGACGCTGGGAGTGTTCGCGATGTTTTATATTCGCGAGCGGCGCGTCTGGATCTGGGTGCGTGACGTAGATGGTGGGGCCGAAGCCCTGATGGCGATGAGCACCCAGCGCAAGACGCTCGATTTCGAGCGCGAATTCGACGACTTGTCGGTCAAGCTGCCGCAACCGGCGTAAGCTGGTGGCGATCTGGAGAAAACGATGGAATTGTCCCAAACCAAAACCGGCGCCGCAGCGCGTTCGACTGAGCGATACCAGGAACGGGTCGGCTACTTCCGCCGCCTGACCGTGGCCGACTGGCTGTACGGACTCGCGCTGTGCGCGGCGGCCCTGTACGCGCAGATTCAATACGGCTATTTCATGGACATCTATGAAGAAGCGATCCTGATCTGTACCGCGCCGGTGTTCGCGGCGCTGGGCTGGTACTGGAAACCGATGCGCTGGCTGGTGCCGCTGGTCGGCGTCCTGTCCCTGGGCGCGATCTCGATGTACGACGGCAGCCTGGCGGCGGCCGAGCAAAAGTTCTTCTTGAAATACATGCTGTCGAGCGGCTCGGCCATTCTGTGGATGAGCGCGCTGTTCATGTTCTCGACCGTGTTCTACTGGGTCGGCCTGTTCAGCCGCGGCAAGTTCGGCGGCAGCGTCGGCGCCAACCTGTGCTGGGCCGCCGTGGTGCTCGGCTCGGTCGGCATGATGGTGCGCTGGTACGAAAGCTACCTGATCGGGCCGGACGTCGGCCACATCCCGGTGTCGAACCTGTACGAAGTGTTCATCCTGTTCGCGATCATCACCGCGCTGTTCCACCTCTACTACGAAGAACACTACGCCACCCGCCAGCTGGGCCCGTTCGTGATGCTGATCATCGGCGCGGCCGTGGCCTTCCTGCTGTGGTACACGGTGTCGCGCGACGCCGCCCAGATCCAGCCGCTGGTGCCCGCGCTGCAGAGCTGGTGGATGAAGATCCACGTACCGGCCAACTTCATCGGCTACGGCACCTTCGCCCTGGCGGCGATGGTCGCCAGCGCCTACCTGCTCAAGTCGCACGGCATCCTGGCCGACCGCCTGCCATCGTTCGAGGTGCTGGACGACGTGATGTACAAGTCGATCTCGGTCGGCTTCGCGTTCTTTACCGTCGCGACCATCCTGGGCGCCCTGTGGGCGGCCGAGGCCTGGGGCGGTTACTGGTCGTGGGACCCGAAAGAGACCTGGGCGCTGATCGTCTGGCTCAACTATGCGGCGTGGCTGCACATGCGTCTCATGACGGGACTGCGCGGGCGGGTGGCGGCCTGGTGGGCGCTGGTGGGTCTCCTGGTGACGACGTTCGCCTTCCTGGGCGTAAATATGTTCCTGTCGGGATTGCACTCGTACGGCGAGCTGTAAGCCCCTGGGTTGGGCACCTAACCTTGGCTTAAGTGAACTTGGTGTAATGTAAGCACACCATTTGTTCGCGAGGCCAGCCATGCTCTTCAAACGCAATCCGAACGGGATCGACCTCCCGTTCCCGTCCGAGATCACACCGCGGGCGGTGTACGAAGGACGCCGCCAGTTCATCACCCGCATGGCGGCCACGGCGGCAGTCGGCAGCGGCGTCTGGGAGATGGCGAACCGCGAAGCCTTCGCCCAGGGCGCGCCTGCCCAGAAACTGGCGGCGCGCGCCAATGTGGCGCTGTCGACCGATGAAAAGCAGACGCCGTTCAAGGACGTCGCCGGCTACAACAATTTCTACGAATTCGGCCTCGACAAGGGCGACCCGGCCCAGAACGCGCACACCTTGCGCACCCGTCCATGGACCGTGCGCATCGAGGGTGAAGTCAACAAACCGCTCACGCTCGATATCGACGGCCTGCTCAAGCTGGCGCCGCTCGAGGAGCGCATCTACCGCCTGCGCTGCGTCGAAGGCTGGTCGATGGTCATCCCCTGGGTCGGCTATTCGCTGTCGAACCTGCTCAAGCAGGTCGAGCCGACGGGCAACGCCAAGTTCGTCGAATTCACTACCCTGGCCGACCGCAAGCAGATGCCGGGCCTGCGCAGCGGCGTGCTCGACTGGCCTTATGTCGAGGGACTGCGCATCGACGAAGCCATGCATCCGCTCACCCTGTTGACGATGGGCATGTATGGCCAGGTGCTGCCGAACCAGAATGGCGCCCCGGTGCGCCTCATCGTGCCCTGGAAATACGGTTTCAAGTCCGCCAAGTCGATCGTGCGCATCCGCCTGGTGTCGCGCCAGCCGCGCACCGCCTGGAACGACTCGGCGCCGCGCGAATACGGTTTCTATTCGAACGTGAACCCGAATGTCGACCATCCGCGCTGGTCGCAGGCCAGCGAGCGCCGCATCGGCGAGACCGGCCTGTTCCAGCCCAAGCGCAAGACGCTCATGTTCAATGGTTATGACCAGGTCGCCTCGCTGTACACCGGCATGGACCTGAAGCGCTATTACTGATGGCGTTGCAGCTTTCCAATAAGCAGGTCGGGTGGCTCAAGGTCGCCATCTTCGTGCTGGCGCTGCTGCCCTTCGCGCGCCTGGCGTGGGGGACGGCGACCGGCGCCTTCACCGACCCGCTGGCGGCGATCACGAGCGGCAGCGGCGAGTGGGCGCTGTATTTCCTGTGCATCACTCTGGCCATCACGCCGCTCAGACGCGTGACGGGCTGGAACTGGCTGGTCAAGCTGCGGCGCATGGTCGGGCTGTTCACCTTCTTCTATGCATTCGTGCACTTTGTCGCCTTCCTGTGGTTCGACCACTTCTTCGATGTGGCGGCCATGCTGGCCGACGTCGTGAAACGGCCGTTCATCCTGGTCGGCTTCATCGCCTTCGTGCTGTTGATCCCGCTGGCGGCGACGTCGACCAACGCGATGATCAAGCGCCTGGGCGGCAAGCGCTGGCAGTGGCTGCATCGGCTCGTCTATGTGATCGGCCCGCTGGCGATCCTGCATTTCTGGTGGATGAAGGAGGGCAAGAGCGACTTCGCGCAGCCAATCCTGTTCGGGGCCATCGTGACCGCGCTGCTCGCATTGCGGGTGTTCTGGCATGTCAGGCGCCGGGCCTAGCGTCGACTCGGGCGACGCCAGGCAGGGTCGTCCAATGCCTAGTATCATTGTCAGCTTTGCCACCGTTCCAGTGAGTCAAAGCAATGAATCAAACAGCTCAGCGCTACGGGCTGCAGTTTTTCTCCCAGGCCAGGGTCGTGCTGGTACTGGCGACGCTATGCTGTGTCTTGTGGGGCAGCTCTTATCCTGCGATCAAGACCGGCTACGAGATGCTCGGCATCGCCCAGCAGGATGTACCGTCCAAGCTGATTTTCGCAGGCTACCGCTTCCTGCTGGCCGGCCTGTGCCTGCTGGTGCTGGCGGCGATCATGGGCAAACCCGTCCTGCGGCTCAGCCGGCATCAATTCGGGCAGCTCGTCGTGCTCGGCGCGACCCAGACCGGCCTGCAATACGTGTTTTTCTACATTGGACTGGCCTACACGACCGGGGTGCGCGCTTCGATCCTGAATGCGACGACTACTTTCTTCAGCGTGCTCCTGGCGCATTTCGTCTACCACAATGACAAGTTGTCAACGCGCAAGAGCGTGGGGTGCCTGCTCGGCTTTGCCGGCGTACTGACCGTCAATGCCGGCGCCGGCCCGCTCGATGCGCCGGCTTCCCTGCAGGGCGAGGGCTTCATCGTGATCGCCGCGTTCGTGCTGTCGGCCGCGTCCATCTATGGCAAACGCGTTTCCGCGGGCATGGATGCCATGGTGATGACTGGCTGGCAGCTGGCCATCGGCGGCCTGGCCCTGCTGGCCGGCGGTTACGCGAGCGGCGGCGTCTACGGCGCGATGACGCCGGCGTCGACCGTCCTGCTGCTCTACCTCGCCTTGCTGTCGGCGGTCGCCTTCACGCTGTGGAGCCTGCTGCTCAAGCACAATCCGGTCGGCAGGATCACGATCTTTGCGTTCCTGGTGCCGGTGTTCGGCGCCGCGCTGTCGGCGCTGTTCCTGGGCGAGACCATCTTCGAGTGGAAGAACCTCGTGGCGCTGGTGCTGGTGTGCGGCGGCATCTGGCTCGTCACGCGAACGCGGATGCCGGATGTCGCCGCCTCCAGGGCAACCTAGCGCCTGGTTTGATCAGGTATTGATCATCGTCTCCAGCGCAAACACCTCGGCCGGTGTCTCGCGGCGCCGCACCAGATGGGTGACGTCAGCGTCGACGATCACCTCGGCCGCACGGCCGCGGGTATTGTAGTTGGACGCCATCGTCATGCCGTAGGCGCCGGCCGTCATGATGGCCAGCAGGTCGCCCGGCTCGAGCGCCAGCGTGCGTTCGCGCGCCAGCCAGTCGCCGGATTCGCACACCGGGCCGACGATATCCCACACCAGCTTTTCGCCGTCGCGCGGGGTCACCGGCTGCACGTTCATCCAGGCCTGGTACAGGGTCGGACGCATCAAGTCGTTCATCGCGGCGTCGACGATGCAGAAGTTCTTTTCCGAACCCGGCTTCAGGAACTCGGTTTTCGTCAGCAGCACGCCGGCATTGGCCACGATCGAGCGGCCCGGCTCGAAGATCACCTTGACCGGCTGGCCGCCATGTTTTTCAGTGCGCCAGGCGTCGATGCGCTGGAACAGGCGACCCAGGTAGTCGCCGACCGGCACCGGCGGCTTGTCGCCGGCCACGCCGTAGTCGACGCCGATGCCGCCGCCGATGTCCAGGTGATGCAGGTGGATGCCCTCGGCGTGCAAGGTATCGATCAATTCGATCAGCTTATCGAGCGCTTCGAGCAGTGGGGCGTCGTCCAGCAGCTGCGAGCCGATATGGCAGTCGATGCCGATCACGTCGAGGTTGGGCAGCGACGCCGCGGTGCGGTAGGTGTCGAGCGCATCGTCGAAGGCCACGCCGAACTTGTTGGCCTTCAGGCCGGTCGCGATATACGGATGGGTCTTGGCGTCGACGTTCGGGTTCACGCGCAGCGAGACCGGCGCGCGCATGCCGAGCTTGCCGGCGACTTCATCCAGCCGGTGCAGCTCCGGAATCGATTCGACGTTGAAGCACAAAATGCCTTTTTCCAGGGCCAGCTGCATCTCTTCGACGGTCTTGCCGACGCCCGAGAAGATGGTCTTGCCCGGATCGCCGCCGGCGGCGATCACGCGCAGCAGCTCGCCGCCCGAGACGATGTCGAAGCCCGCGCCCTGGCGCGCCAGCAGGTCGAGCACGGCCAGGTTCGAGTTGGCCTTCATCGCATAGCAGACCAGGGCGTCGCGGCCCTGGCAGGCGTCGTGGTAGGCGGCGAAATTCTCGAGCAGGGCGGCCTTCGAGTAGACGTAGGTCGGGGTGCCGAATTGTTCCGCGATGGCGGACAGCGACACGTTTTCGGCGTGCAGGACGCCGTCTTGGTGCGAAAAATAGGACATCAGCGGTGCGGGGCAGGGGTGGAAGTGTTGTTCGAAGGGACGGGCTGGGGTGGTTGTTCGATCGGCGCCGCGACCGGGGCAGATGCCGGCCTGCTCGGTGGCGTCGGCATGTACAGGTCACCGGTCTGGCCGCAGCCGGACAGTGCGGCGGCGAGTAAAACAGCCGGAAGAAGCGCAAGAGAGGACTTCACGATTAGAATCACGGTTTGATTAGCAGATTTTGGAGTGTAGCATGACCGAAACCGAATTTTTGGACCTTGCCGACCTGACTCTCAAGCAGATCGAGGAAGCCTTCGATCGCCTGAACGACGAGGACGTGATCGACGTCGAGTGCAAGCGCAGCGGCAACGTGCTGGAGATCGAATTCATCGACAACGGCTCCAAGATCATCGTCAACAGCCAGGCGCCCCTGCAAGAGATGTGGGTGGCGGCGCGTTCGGGTGGTTATCACTACAAGCGCGTGGGCGACGAGTGGCGTAATACGCGTGACGACAGCGAGTTCTTCGCGTCGCTGTCGAGGTACGCGGGCGAGCAGGGCGGAGCCCAGGTGTCGCTGGTCTGACCATGGCATGAACAAAGGCGGCCATTGGCCGCCTTTGTCATTTCCGCATCAGCGGATCAGAACAGCTCGTTCCTCACCGCATCACGCTCCTTCTGCTGCTCCGGCGCCGGTGGCGGTCCGACGTCCAGCGTCTCGACCCCGCTGCCCGGCGGCGTCTCGGCATAGTAGTACTCCGACCCATACTGCACCAGCCCGGCCGGCACCTCGCGTTCGACGTTCGGCTCGCCCTTGAGCGCCTTCTGCATATAGCCGATCCAGATCGGCAGGGCCAGGCCGCCGCCGGTTTCGCGGGCGCCCAGGTTGCGCGGCTTGTCGTAACCCATCCAGGCGATGCCGACCACCTTCGGCTGGTAACCCGCGAACCAGGCGTCGATCGAATCGTTGGTGGTGCCGGTCTTGCCCGCCAGGTCGGTGCGCTTGAGCGCCATCGCCTTGGCCGCGGTACCGTGGCGCACCACGTCCTTGAGCATGCTGTCCATCAGGAAGGCATTGCGCGCGTCGATCACGCGGTTCGCCTCGTCGCCGGCGCGCGCCGGGCGCGCCTCGGACAGCACCTTGCCGTCGCTGTCGGTGACTTTCGAGATCAGGTAGGGGCTGATGCGATAGCCGCCGTTGGCGAACACCGCATAGGCGCCGGCCATCTGCAGCGGCGTGGTCGCGCCGGCGCCCAGCGCCAGGGTCAGGTAAGCGGGATTGCGCTCCGGCTCGAAACCGAAGCGGGCCGCGTATTCCTGGCCGTAGCGCGCGCCGATCTTGTTCAAGATGCGGATGGAGATCATGTTCTTCGACTGCATCAGGCCGCGCCGCATGGTCATCGGGCCGTCATACTTGCTGTCGTAGTTCTTCGGCTCCCAGGCCTGGCCGCCGGTCTGGCCGGCGTCGAAACTGATCGGGGCGTCGTTGACGATCGTCGCCGGCGACAGCCCGCGCTCGAGCGAAGCCGAATAGATGAATGGCTTGAACGAGGAGCCAGGCTGGCGCCAGGCCTGCGTCACGTGGTTGAACTTGTTGCGGTTGAAGTCGAAGCCGCCGACCAGGGCGCGGATCGAGCCGTCCTCGGTATTGGCCGCGACAAACGCCGATTCCACTTCAGGCATCTGCGTGATCAGCCATTTCGACTCGTCGTCCTGCATCACGCGGATCACGGCGCCGCGCCGCACGCGGCGGTTCGGCGCCGCCTTGTCGGACAGCCAGGCGCGCGCGAAGGTCAGGCCGGGGCCGGAAATGGTGATCGTGTCTCCCGAAGCGATGGTCGCCTGGACCTGCGTGGCGGAGGCTTGCAGCACGACGGCGGCAATGATGTTGTCGCTGTCCGGATGCTCGGCCAGCTCGGCCT
Organism: Telluria sp. RT2P19; assembly: GCF_059685725.1. Classification (NCBI taxonomy): domain Bacteria; kingdom Pseudomonadati; phylum Pseudomonadota; class Betaproteobacteria; order Burkholderiales; family Oxalobacteraceae; genus Telluria; species Telluria sp. RT2P19. Next base: position 59,852 of record NZ_JCASIL010000020.1, on the reverse strand, counting down.
CGATCGCTTCGTCGGCCTCGCCCTTGGCACCCGGGATCTCGATGAACGATTCCGGGCCGCGGTAGGCGCGGCGGCGCTCGTAGTCCATCACGCCGCGGCGCAGGGCCAGGTAGGCGGCGTCCTGGTCGGCCTTGGTGATGGTGGTAAACACGTTCAGGCCGCGGGTATAGGTGTCTTCCTTGAACTGCTCGTAGACCAGCTGGCGCGCCATCTCGGCCACGTATTCGGCGTGCACGCCGAAGGCGGTGCTGTCCGACTTGATCTTGAGGGGCTCGTCCTTGGCCTGGGCGAACTGCGCATCGGTGATATAGCCCAGCGAGTGCATGCGCTGCAGGATGTACTGCTGGCGGGTCCTGGCACGGGTCGGGTTGACGACCGGGTTGTAGGCCGACGGCGCTTTCGGCAGGCCGGCCAGCATGGCCGCTTCGGCCACGGTGATGTCGCGCAGGTCCTTGCCGAAATAGATCTGGGCCGCCGACTGGAAGCCGAAGGCGCGCTGGCCCAGGTAGATCTGGTTCATGTACAGCTCGAGGATCTGGTCTTTCGTCAGGTTCTTCTCGATCTTCCAGGCCAGCAGAGCCTCGTAGGCCTTGCGCTTGAAGGTCTGCTCGGACGACAGGAAGAAGTTGCGCGCGACCTGCTGGGTGATGGTCGAGGCGCCCTGGCGCGAGCCGCCGGTGGCGTTGCGGAAGGCGGCGCGCATGATGCCCAGGTAGTCGATGCCGCTGTGCTCGTAGAAGCGGTCGTCCTCGATCGACAGCACGGCCTTCTTCATGACGTCGGGGATATCCTTGAAGTGGACCAGGGTACGGCGCTCCTCGCCGAATTCGCCGATCAGGACGTTATCCGCCGTAAAGATACGCAGCGGCATCTTGGGCCGGTAGTCGGTGATCGTGTCCAGCGCCGGCAGGTTCGGATAGGCCATCGCCAGGGCGAACACGACGACCAGCACGCCGATGGCGCCCAGGCCGAACAGGCCGGCGACGGCCCACAGAACCAGGCGTTTGGGGCTGAACTTCGAGGAGGAAGAGGCTGCTGCTTGTTTCTCTTTCATGCTGACTTTCGCTTTGTTGATCCGCCTCATTATAAGGCAGCAGTTTGGTGCCCGACACTGGCCGGAGCTTAACGGAACTCAAGGGCAATATTGACCTGGCAAGAAACACGTCAGAGTGTGGCGCGGACGCCCGGAATAGAGTGTTCCAGTACAGAAATTTCTTGTCCGTAGTCATCCTTTGTTGCTACGATCCTTGGCGGTGCTGCACGTAAGTATCGGATTTTTATGAGAAATTTATAAGAAGTAAATATCTGTTTTACTTACGACAACATCCAACGTCGGGCATTTCAGCTCATTCTGTCCAAAAGACAGCCAAGGGAGTGTATTGGTGATCAATCTGGGTTCCTTGTTTGCACAATCGAGTCCACCGATGGTTGGGCTCGATATCAGCACGTCCGGCGTTCGCCTGGTCGAGCTGGCCGACGCCGGCAAGGGCATCGTGCGCCTGGAGCGCTACACCCTGGAGGCGCTGCCGCGTGGCGCCGTGGTGGACGGCAATATTGAAAACATGGACCAGGTCGCGGACGCCGTGCGCCGGGTCTGGAAGAAAAGCGGCACCCGCGCCCGCCACGTGGTGCTCGGCATGCCGCCTGCCGCCGTGATCACCAAGAAGATCATCCTGCCGGCCGGCTTGTCGGAAGACCAGCTCGAAGTGCAGGTCGAGTCCGAGGCCAGCCAGTATATCCCGTTCGCGCTCGACGAGGTCAGTCTCGACTTCGACGTGATCGGCCCGGCCCAGAACTCGCTCGACGACATGGAAGTCATGCTGGCCGCCGCGCGTCGCGAAAAAGTCGAGGACCGGGTCGCGATCGCCGAAGCGGCCGGCCTCACCGCCACCGTGATGGACATCGATTCCTACGCCGCGCGCAGCGCGCTCGAACACGCGGCCCTGCCGAAGCCGGACCAGATCGTGGCCCTGTTCCAGATCGGCGCCCAGGCCACCCACGTGTCGGTGCTGCTCAACGGCGAGGCGGTCTACGAGCGCGAGCAGCCGTTCGGCGGCAATGCGCTGACCCAGGACATCGTGCGCGCCTATGGCATGGCGTTCGAGGAAGCCGAGACGCGCAAGAAGGCGGGCGACCTGCCCGAGAACTACCGCGCCGACATCCTGGCGCCGTTCCTGGAAAGCGCGGCGCTGGAAATCACGCGCGCCATCCAGTTCTTCTATACCTCGACCCCGTACACCCGGATCGACCAGCTGTACCTGGCCGGCGGTTGCGCGCTGCTGCCGGGGATCCTCGACATCGTGGCGGGCCGCACCCGCATCCCGACGCTGCTCGCCGCACCCTTCGACGGCATGCAGCTGGGCGCCGGCGTGCGCGAACACCAGTTGCGCCAGGACGGCCCGGCCTACCTGGTCGCCTGCGGCCTGGCGCTGCGGAGGTTTGGCTGATGATCCGGATTAACCTGCTGCCTCACCGCGAGGCCAAGCGCAAGCAGAGGCAGAAGGCCTTCGTGGCCCTGCTGGCGCTGGGCGGCGTGCTCGGCGCCATCGTGGTGATGCTGGTCGGCGGCTATAACGCCAGCCAGATCTCGGTCCAGAACCAGCGCAACGAGGTGCTGAAAAAAGCCAGCGCTGAGCTGGACCAGAAGATCGGCGAAATCAAGACCCTGAAAGAAGACATCGCCGCCCTGCAGGCGCGCCAGCAGGCGGTCGAGGACTTGCAGGGCGATCGCAACCAGCCGGTCCACCTGCTCGACGAGCTGGTGCGCCAGACGCCGGACGGCGTGTCCCTGAAATCGGTCAAGCAGAGCGGCCAGCGCGTGATCCTGGGCGGTAACGCCCAGTCGCAGGAAAGGGTGGCCGAACTGCTGCGTAACCTGTCGGGCGGCTCGCAATGGCTGGAAAACCCGGACTTGACCGAGGTCCGCGCCGTCGCCCTGACCCAAGGCAAGACCAGCCGCCAGGTGGTCGAGTTCACGCTCGCCGTGTCGATCAAGCGCGCGCGCCTGAGCGACGAGGACGAGCCGGCGCCCGATGGCGCCAGGGCCGAAGCCAAGGCCGGCGCAAAAGGCGCGGCGGAGAAGTCATGAACATCGATATCAAAGAACTCGGCGCCCGGCTGGCGGCGCAGTTCCAGGATTTGCAGGGCCGCCAGCCCGGCCAGTGGCCGCTGGCGCCGCGTCTGCTGTGCGCCGCCGGCGTGCTGGCGGCGGTCGTCGGCCTCGGCTACTACTTCTACTGGAGCGACCAGTTCGCGGCCCAGGACGCCGGCGCGCAAGAGGAAATCAAACTGCGCGACGAGTACAAGGCCAAGATGGCGCAGGCGATCAACCTGGAAGCCCTGAAGGCGCAGAAGGCGCAGGTCGACCAGTATGTGGTGCGCCTGGAAAAGCAGTTGCCGAACAAGTCCGAGATGTATTCGCTGCTGTCCGACATCAACCAGTCGGGCGTCGGCCGCGGCCTGCAGTTCGAGCTGTTCAAGCCGGGCCAGGAAGTGGTGCGCGACTACTACGCGGAACTGCCGATCGACATCAAGGTCAACGGCCGTTACCACGACATGGGCGCGTTCGCCGCCGACATGGCCAACCTGCCGCGCATCGTCACGCTCAACAATTTGAACCTGGTACTGGCCAAGGACGGCGGCCTGGGGATGCAGGCCGTGGCCAAGACGTTCCGCTACCTCGACCAGGAAGAGCTGGCGGCCCAGCGCGCCGCGCGCGCGGCCGAGAAGAAAAAGGGCAAGAAGGGCAAGTCCGCCAAGGCCAAGGGCGGAGGCAAGAAATGATGCATACGCGACGAATTGCCCGCCTTGGCGCGGCGTTGATGGCCAGCAGCCTGCTGGCCGCTTGCGGCGACGGCGGCGTGGGCGAGACCCGGGCCTGGATGAAACAGGTCGAACAGCAGACCGTGCCCAAGGTGAAGCCGCTGCCGGAGCCGAAGACCTTCGAGCCCTATGGCTACGATGCGCGCGAGGCGCCGGATCCTTTCGACCAGGGCAAGCTGCTGGGCGAGACGGCGCGCCTGGCCCAGGCCGGCAACGCCAACCAGCCCGACCTGGAGCGGCCGAAGGAGCCGCTCGAGCATTACCCGCTCGACATGATGCGGATGGTCGGCACGATCGAGAAGGGCGGCGTCAAGTATGCGCTGCTGCAGATCGAGCGCACGCTGCACCGGGTGCGGGCCGGACAAAGGATAGGGCAAAACTACGGGCGCATCACGCGAGTGGGCGAGGGCGCCGTCGAGATCAGGGAATCGGTGCAGGACGCCACTGGCGACTGGGTGGAACGCATGGCCCACATCGAGCTGCAGCACCGGGCTGCGGCAAAATAAGGAGAGCAGTAAATGACCCAATACGTCAAGATTCGCTTCGCACTGCCGGCATGGCTGGCGCGCGCCGCGGCCGCACTCATGATGATGATGTGCGCCGGCGCCGTCCTGGCCCAGGGCAATGCGATCGAGTCGATCACTGCCAACCAGCAGGGCGGCAACGTGATCATCAACGTGACCATGCGCGAGATCCCGGCGCGCGCGCCGATCGGCTTCGCGATCACCAATCCGGCCCGCATCGCCCTCGATTTCGGCGCCACCGCGAACGCCACCGGCAAGGCGCTGCACGAGCTGAACCTGGGCGACGTGCGCAGCCTGAACGTGGTGCAGGCCGGCGAGCGTACCCGCCTGGTGCTGAACCTGGCGCGCGCCCTCAACTACGCCACCACGATCGACGGCAGGTCGGTGATCGTGACCGTGGAAGGTTCGGGCGGCGTGGCGCGCGCGCTCGACGCCGCCGGCCTGCCGGCCGCGAAGGCCGCGCCGGCGCCCGTCGCCGCATCCGCGCGGCCGCAGCTGCGCGACCTCGACTTCCGCCGCGGCGCCAACGGCGCCGGCCGGGTCGTCGTCGACCTGCCCGCCAGCCAGGTGGCGGTCGACGTGCGCCAGACGGCGAGCGGCGTGACCGTCGATTTCCTCAATGCGCGCCTGCCGGAAGCGCTGCGCCGCCGCCTGGACGTGACCGACTTCGGCACGCCGGTGACCCGCGTCTCGACGCTGGCTCAGGGCGACAATGTGCGCATGACGGTCGACGCGCAGGGCGACTGGGAGCAATCGGTGTTCCAGAGCGATACCCAGCTGGTGGTCGAGGTGCGCAAGGTCGAGCCGGACGCGAACCGCAACAGCACCGGCTCGCGCGACAACCCGCAGGGCTACCGCGGCGAGAAGCTGTCGTTCGACTTCCAGGACGTCGAGGTGCGCGCCGCGCTGCAGGCGGTGGCCGATATCTCGGGCCTGAACATCATCGCCAGCGATTCCGTGAGCGGCTCGCTGACCCTGCGCCTGAAGGACGTGCCGTGGGACCAGGCGCTGGACGTCATCCTGACCGCCAAGGGCCTCGACATGCGCAAGAACGGCACCGTGGTCTGGATCGCGCCGAAGGAAGAACTGCTGACCAAGGAAAAGCTCGAACTCGAGCAGCGCGCCCAGATCGCCGAACTCGAACCGCTGCGCTCCGAGATCTTCCAGCTCAATTACCAGAAGGCGGAATCGTTCCGCAACGTGTTCGGCCTGGACGCCGCCGGCGCCACCGCCGGCAGCGATGCGGGCGGGCGCAACCGCGTGCTGTCGCGGCGCGGCAGCGCGATCATCGATCCGCGCACCAACCAGCTGTTCGTGACCGATATCGCGTCGCGGATCGAGGACATCCGCAAGCTGATCCAGAAGACAGACATCGCCTCGAAGCAGGTGCTGATCGAGGCGCGCCTGGTCGAAGCCAACGACGGCTTCTCGCGCAACCTCGGCGCCAAGCTCGGCTTCAACGACCTGCGCACCCAGCGCGGTGGCGACTCCGGCTGGCAGGTCAACGGCAACGAGCGCGTCGCGATCGGCGGCAACCTGGCCGGCGTCGGCCAGGTCACGGGCCAGTCGCCGGCCAGCACCAGCATCGACAACACCACCATGGTCAACCTGCCGGCGGCCGGCATCGGCGGCATCGCCCCGTCGACGCTGGCGTTCTCGCTGTTCTCGTCGGCCGCGAACCGCTTCCTGAACCTGGAACTGTCGGCGCTCGAAGCCGACGGCAAGGGCAAGATCATCTCGAGCCCGCGCGTCGTCACCGAAGACAAGCAGATTGCCGTGATCGAGCAGGGCGTCGAGCTGCCCTACGAGCAGGCGACCAGCAGCGGCGCCACCTCGATCTCGTTCAAGAAGGCCAACCTGCGCCTGGAAGTGACGCCGCAGATCACCCCGGACGGCAACGTGGTGCTGGAAGTGGACGTCAACAAGGATTCCAAGGGAGAAGAGACCCGCGCCGGCTTCGCGATCAACACCCAGCACGTCAAGACCAAGGTAATGGTCGAGAACGGCGGCACGGTGGTGCTGGGCGGGATCTACCAGCAGAGCGAACGCAACAACGTGACCAAGGTGCCGCTGCTGGGCGACGTCCCGCTCCTGGGCTATCTGTTCAAGACCACTGGTCGCGAACACAGCAAGACCGAACTGCTGGTGTTCATTACTCCCAAGATCGTGAACGACAACGTGGCGGGCGCCCGCTGACAAGATTAACAACAACCGATAACAACAGATGAACAACCAGCACATCAAGTACGGCAGCCTGGCGCTGCTCCTGGCCGCGACTTTGTCCGCCTGCGGCGGCGGCGGCGGCAGCCCGGGCAATACCGGCGGCGGCGGTTCCGGCGGCACCGGCACCACGCCGGTCAGCGCCGACCCCAGGCTGACCCTGGCGCTGACCGATGGCAACGGCGCCAACGTCACCTCGCTGGCCGGCGGCCAGAGCGCATCGGTCAAGGCCACCGTGCTGGATGCGGCCGGCAAGCCGGCCGTGGGCGCCATCGTGCAGTTCACCGGTGGCGACCTGGTGGCCTTCACCCCCGATACCGGCTCGGCCCTGACCGACGCCAACGGCGTGGCGACGGTGAGCGTCAGGCCTGCCAGCCCGAGCTCGGCCGGCGCGGTACCGATCACCGCCACCTCGGTGGTGGCCGGCAAGACAGCGACCGCGACCAGCAATATTTCCATCGGCGCCGCGCCGCTGACGATCGGCGCGCTGAGCTTCACCACGCCGCCGACCGGTGTCCTGCCGGCCTTCAGCACCTTGTCCCTGAACGTCCCGGTCACCAGCGGCGGCCAGCCCGCCAGCTCGGCCCCGGGCTTGACCGCGACCTCGCTGTGCGCCGGCGCCGGCAGCGCCACGCTGGTGATGGGCACCTTCGCCAATGGCGCGCAAAGCGTGACGTATACAAATAACGGTTGCCTGCTCGGACGCGACACCATCACCGTTTCGCTTGGTAATTCAAGCCAATCGATCCCGGTCGACGTCGCGCCGGCCAATATCGGCAGCATCCGCTTCCTGAGCAGCAGCGTGACGGGCAGTTCGATCGTGCTCAAGGGCTCGGGCGGCCTGGGCCGCGCCGAAGCCGCCCAGCTGACTTTCCGCGTGGTCGACCAGCAGAACAATGGCCTGGCCGGCGTGGACGTCAATTTCAGCGCCACCACCTATACCGGCGGCCTGACCGTCACACCGAGCCATGCCACGACCGATGCGTCCGGCAATGTGATGACGATGGTGTCCTCCGGCACCATCCCGACCCCGGTGCGCGTGACGGCCGAAGCCAGCCGCAACGGCGTCAAGATCAGCGGCCTGTCCGATGCGCTGACCATCTCGACCGGCCTGCCGATCCAGAAGTCGATGTCAATGAGCGCGTCACGCCACAATATCGAGGGCATGAAATACGATAACGACACCACCGAGATCCAGGTGCTGCTGGCCGACCAGTACGGCAATCCGATCTCGGATGGCACCACCATCAACTTCGTGACCGAGGGTGGCGCGGTGGGTAGTTCGGCCCAAGGCGCCTGCCAGAGCGCAAACGGCGGCTGCAGCGTGACGCTGCGCAGCCAGAATCCGCGTCCGAAGGACGGCCGCGTGACTGTGCTGGCCTACGTGCAGGGCGTCGAGAACTTCGTCGACATGAATGGCGACGGCCAGTACAGCTGCAGCGGCGCCGGCGCCAATTATCGTCCACTGGTGGACGATTGCCCGATCGGCAACGGCGAGCCGTTCCCGAAGAATGACGGCAGCGGCAACGTCGACCTGCTCGGCGATATGGGCGACCCCTTCCTCGATACCGACCTGAACGGCGTGTACGAACCGGCGAAAGGCGACCTGCCATTCCCGTACAACAGCGCCAGCTACAAGAAGGACGGCAACGGCAAGTGGGGCCTGAACTACATCCGCGAGTCCACCGAGATCGTCTTCAGCAATTCGCAAGCCACGCTGGTGCGCCAGATGTGCGACGCAGCGGGCGCCAACTGCCGCGACTGGACTGCCAGTGACGGCGACCCCTTGGTGATCAAGGGCGTGGCCGGCGTCAGCTGCTCGGCGCAGCAGCTCAAGTTCCGCCTGCATGACGGCATCGACAATCCGCTGCCGTCCGGTACGACGCTGAGCGCGACCGATGCCAGCAAGCTGTCGGCCACGTCGTTCCTGCCGGCATCGGTGGGGTCGACCCTGGATGTCGGCGGCACGTATCACGACGTGACGGTGCGTCCGAGCGACCAGTGCGAGGCGGGCGGCTTCGTGCTGCGCGTGACCACCCCGCGCGGCTACGTGAGCCCTTTCACCTTCAAATCGGGCTGATGATCGGGCGCGCGCCACGCTTCAGGGCATGCGCTTTTTGACCGCAATCCGGGACGGCCAGTCTATACTGGCCGTCTTTTCATTTGAGCGGGTCTGGTAGTGCCACATCCCAAGAACGACAATATCTTCCTTGTTGGCCTGATGGGGGCAGGGAAGACCACGATCGGTCGATTGCTTGCACGCAAGCTCAATCGCCGCTTCGTCGATTCCGACCACGAGATCGAGGCGCGCACCGGCGCCATCATCCCCTGGATCTTCGAGATCGAGGGCGAAGCCTGCTTCCGGCGCCGCGAAGCGGACGTGATCCGCGACCTCACCGGCCAGCAGGGCCTGGTGCTGGCCACCGGCGGCGGCGCCGTGCTGAATCCTCAGAACCGCGCCTACCTGGCCGAGCGCGGCACCGTGATCTACCTGCGCGCCTCGATCGGCAGCATCCTGCAACGCACCGCGCACGACAAGAACCGTCCGCTGCTGCAGACGGCCGACCCGCGCGCCAAGCTCGAGGAGCTGTGGGCCCAGCGCGATCCGCTGTACCGCGAGATTGCGGACCTCGTCATCGACACCGGCCGTCCTAACGTACAATCGATGGTACAAACCATATTGGACCAGCTGGCGGCGCAAGAGAACGCACGCGCGCGCCGGCATGCAAGGACATCGATGAACGAACAGGACCGCATCACCCTCAACGTCGACCTCGGCGAACGCAGCTACCCGATCGCGATCGGCCCCGGCCTGCTGGACGACGCCGCGCTGCTCGAGCGCCATATCGGCGGCAGCAAGGTCGCCATCGTCACCAACACCACGGTGGCGCCGCTGTACCTGGACAAGGTGGCCGGCCACCTGCGCGCCGCCGGGCGCGACGTGGTCGAGATCGTGCTGCCGGACGGCGAAGAGCACAAGAACTGGCAGTCGCTGAACCTGGTCTACGACGCGCTGCTGCAACACAAATGCGACCGCAAGACCACGCTGGTGGCGCTGGGCGGCGGCGTGATCGGCGACCTGACGGGTTTCGCGGCCTCGAGCTACATGCGGGGCGTGCCCTTCGTGCAGATCCCGACCACCCTGCTGGCCCAGGTCGATTCCTCGGTGGGCGGCAAGACCGGCATCAACCACCCGCTGGGCAAGAACATGATCGGCGCCTTCTACCAGCCGCGCGCCGTCATCGCCGACACCGCGACGCTCGACACCTTGCCGGCGCGCGAGCTGTCGGCCGGCCTGGCCGAGGTGATCAAGCATGGCGCCATCCTCGACGCCGCCTTTTTCGACTGGATCGAAGCGAATATCGGCGCACTGGTCGGGCGCGAGCCGCAGGTCATCGCGCACGCGATCGCGCGCTCGTGCGAGATCAAGTCCGACGTGGTGCGCAAGGACGAACGCGAAGGCGGCCTGCGCGCGGTGCTGAACTTCGGCCACACCTTCGGCCACGCGATCGAGAATGGCCTGGGCTACGGCGAATGGCTGCACGGCGAAGCGGTCGGCTGCGGCATGGTGATGGCGGCCGACATGTCGGCGCGCCTGGGCCTGATCGAGCCCACCGCGGTGGAGCGCGTGCGTGCGCTGGTGCGCGCCGCCGGCCTGCCGGCCGTGGCGCCCGACCTGGGCGAGGCGCGCTGGATCGAGCTGATGGAAGTCGACAAGAAGAACGAGGGCGGCGAGATCCGCTTCATCCTGCTCAAGCCGCTCGGCAGCCCGTCGATCACGACCGCGCCGCTGGACATCCTGCGCTCGACCCTGGCGGCGTGCAGCGGCTGAGAGGATGACCATGGACGCGATGCGCAGCGTCGACGCCTGCCTGGCCCCTTATGCGGCGCACTCGTCGCAGTCGCGCGGACGGCGCCATCCCGAGCCGGGCCCGGGTTCGCGCAGCGAATACCAGCGCGACCGCGACCGCATCATCCATTCGACCGCCTTCCGGCGGCTCGAATACAAGACCCAGGTCTTCCTCAACCACGAGGGCGACCTGTTCCGCACCCGCCTGACCCACAGCATCGAGGTGGCGCAGATCGGCCGCACCCTGGCGCGCAGCTTGCGCCTGAACGAAGACCTGGTCGAAGCCACCGCGCTGGCGCACGACCTGGGCCACACGCCTTTCGGCCACGTGGGCCAGGACGTGCTCAACGAATGCATGAAGGACTTCGGCGGCTTCGAGCACAACCTGCAAAGCCTGCGCGTGGTCGATCACCTCGAAGAGCACTACGGCGCCTTCGACGGCCTGAACCTCACCTTCGAAACGCGCGAAGGCATCCTCAAGCACTGCTCGCTGAACAACGCGCGCCAGCTGGGCGAGCTGGGCCAGCGTTTCATTGATCGCAGCCAGCCCAGCCTGGAAGCGCAGCTGACCAACCTGGCCGACGAGATCGCCTACAACAACCACGATATCGACGACGGGCTGCGTTCCGGCCTCTTGACCATGAAGCAGATGGAAGAGGTGGAGCTGTTCGCCCGCCTGCGCCGCCAGGTCGAACAGCAATACCCCGGCCTGCAGGGACGGCGCGCGCTGTACGAGACGATCCGCCTGATGATCACGGCGATGACCGCCGACCTGGTCGAGACCTCGGCCCAGCGGATCCTGGAAGCCAGGCCGCAGAGCATCGACGACGTGCGCGCCGCCCCGCCGCTGATCCGCTTCTCGGACCGGATGCGGGCCGAGACCACGGCCCTCAAGCGCTTCCTGTACGCCAACCTGTACCGCCACTTCCAGGTCAACCGCATGCGGGTCAAGGCGAGCCGCATCGTGCGCGAGCTGTTCCAGGCCTTCCTGGAAGACCCGGTGCTGCTGCCGAACGACTACCAGGTCGAGGGCGACCCATCGAGGCAGGCGCGCAAGATCGCCGACTACATCGCCGGCATGACCGACCGCTATGCGATCCGCGAGCATCGCCGTATCTTCTCGCTCGACCACTTCTGAGCGCGGAGCCGGTCAGGCAGTCCTGCCTGGGGCTTCGCCGATCTCCTGCAAGGACTGCCTGAGCGCCGTCTCGGCGCAGGCGATGCTTTCGTCCAGGCCGAAACCGAAAGCCGTCCGGTAGTAGTGCCAGGAGCTCGCCGTCAGGTGGTAGCAGATATTGGCCGCCGCGATGCGGCGCTGTGCCTCTCCCGCCTGCGGCGCGATCGATTCCAGCAAGCCGTGGACCGCCTCCCAGCGGGCGCCCGCCTGTAGCGAGCGTACCCGTCCCACCAGGTCGGGATGCAGCGCGGCCCGCGTATGGTCGGCACGCTCCTCGAACGTCCGGTACAGCACCCCTGGCGCGGCCAGCAATCCTTCCAGCGTGCCCAGCAAGGCCGGCGTCGCCATGTGCTCGCGCAGGTACTCGGCGACCGCATCGAGCAGGGCGTCGCGCGCCGGGAAATACCGGAACACCGTCCGCTCCGACATGCCTGCATGCTGCGCCACCGCGCGCACCGTCAGCTCGCGGATCGCGCCATCCTTCAGCAGGGCGAACGCTCCATCGAGGATCAGCCCCCGCGTCAGGTCCTGGCGCTTCTCGTTCAGCGTTGTGGTTTTTTTGTGCATTGACAGCCTTTGCGACTCAATGTCATAGTGTATGACATTTTAATCCGGGCCACAAGGAGAAGCCATGAAACAGCCAGTCATTACCCGCCGCGGTGACGGCGAATCCCTGAGTATCCTGGGTACCCGCGCCCGCTTCCTGTGCACGGCCGAGCAGACCGGCAAGGCATGGTCGCTCATGGAAGTGGTCTTGCCGAAGCATGCCGGGGCGCCTCCCCATGCCCACCCGTGGGACGAGGCGTACTACGTCGTTGCCGGCGACGTGAAATTCATGGTCGACGGCGAGGAGCACCTGGTCGGTGCGGGGGAATTCCTGTATGCGCCGGCCGACATGCTGCACGCCTTCGAGGGGTATTCCGACGAAGCGGCGCGCGTCATCATCTTCGACGCGCCGGCGCATGCGGCAGGCTTCTTCCGCGAAGTCGATGCACAGGTGAAGACCATGCCCGACGACCTCGGCAAGATGCTCGACATCGGCGGTCGCCACCAGGTCCGCTTCGTCCAACCCCGCTGATCCTCTTGTCCCCTGAAGAGAGCGACGCCGTATTCGGCAGCCACAGTGGCCGGCGACTCATGGGCGTCGCCATCCCGGCCCCGGACTGCCCGGGCTGGTCGCCATGCGGCGCCGCATGCCGGGCAAGACGCATTATTTTCACTAGGCTTCCATTTTCACGGAACGTGAAAATCCAGGGAGTGTGAAAATCGCGCCTAGCTGAACAAATCCGGCCTTGCCAGATCCAGCAGCAGCTTCTTGACCGGCGCCGGCAACGGCGCTTCGGCGATGGTGTCCAGTTTCCACCAGACGTGACCGGGCGCCAGTTCGGCGCGCGCCGCCAGCGTCACCGAGAAGGGCGCGATGTGCAGCTTGTAGTGGGTGAAGACATGCACCAGCGGGCTCAGTGGCCGCACTTCGTCCAGCGTTCCAAACTTGCCCGCCGCCACGGCGACATCCACCGTACAGACCGGCGCTTCATCCTCATCCATCGGCACGTGTCCGCCCACTTCCGGCAGCGACAGCAAGCCGCCCCAGATGCCGGTTTGCGGACGCTGTTCCAGCAGCACGTGGCCGCGGTCGATCACGACCAGCAGCGCGGTGCGTTTCTCGGGCGTGGCCTTCTTTGGCTTGCGCACCGGCAGGTCGGCCGTGCGGCCGGTGGCGAAGGCCACGCAACGCGCCTGCAGCGGGCAGCGGCCGCAGTCGGGACGCGAACGGGTGCACAGGGTGGCGCCCAGGTCCATCAGGCCCTGGGTGTAGGCCTCGATCGCGCCCGGGTTGCCGGTCACCTCGGGCAGCAGGGCGTCGGCGCGCCGCCACAGCGCATCCTCGACCGGTTTCAGGCCCGGATAGGCGTCGATCCCGAACACGCGCGCGAACACGCGCTTGACGTTGCCGTCCAGGATGGCGGCGCGCACGCCGCTGGAAAAGGCGGCGATCGCCGCTGCCGTCGAGCGGCCGATGCCGGGCAGGTCGGCCAGCAGCGCCGGGTCGCTCGGGAACACGCCGTCGTAGTCCTGCACCACGCGCCGGGCGCAAGCGTGCAGGTTGCGCGCGCGGGTGTAGTAACCGAGGCCGCTCCAGTGCGCCATGACGTCCTCCGATGGCGCTTCGGCCAGCGCATGGACGGTCGGGAAACGCTCCAGGAAGCGCGCGTAATAACCCAGCACCGCGGCCACTTGCGTCTGCTGCAGCATGATCTCGGACAGCCAGACGCGGTAGGCGTCGGTGGTGTTTTGCCAGGGCAGGGTATGGCGGCCATGGCTGCGCTGCCAGTCGATCACGGCCTTCGAGAAGGTCGGATCGGCCAGCTGGTCGAACTCGGTGAGGCGTTTCATGCGTGTCGTGTCGGGGCGCTAGCCTCAAGTAGGGTGGTGACGCCCGCCGCGATGGCGGCCAGGCGGATGCGCGTGGTGTCGAGTTCGGCCTGGCCGTGCTCGAAGGCGCCGATTTTCTGCTCCAGGCTGTCGCGGGCGTCGTGGATGCGCTGGACCGTGGCCTGGCGCTGGCGCAGGCTGTCGCGGTGCTGGCGGATCTGCGCTTCGAGCGGCGCATTGGCGACCTTCAGCCAGGCTTCGACATCCGCATTGGCCGCGCGGTAGACGCGCCGCACGCGCGAGGCGATCGAATCGAAGAAACGTTCGAGCAGCGTTGCGCGGCTGGTCATCAACAGGGTCGCGGTGCCGAACTGGCGCACGAACAGCGCCTCGATGGCGTCGATCTCGTCGATGTGGCGCGTCAATGACAGGGTTTGCGGCAGCGCCAGCGAGAGCCCGTGTTCGGCCGCGAAGCGGCGGTGCATGGCGTCCATCATGGACTTGATCTCGTCGACCTTGGCGCACGCGTCGTGCAAACCAGCGCGCGCGCCTGCGAAGTAGTTGCGCACCGGCGCACGCATGCCGGTGGCGAAGCGGCTTGCCGTCATCGCGGCGCGTACCGTCTCGGTCCGGTCCTGCAAACCGTCCATGCCGATCAAGGTGTACAGCTCGGTCGACAGGCGCGTGAACACCGCGCGCGTGCCCTGCAGCTTGAACAGGCCGGCGTCGAATTCCTTCTTCTCGGCCTCTACCCGGCGCACCATGTGGGCGATCATGCCCTGGTTCTTGCCGCGCAGGCTGCGCAGCTCCTGCAACTGCTCGACCAGCTCGCGCAGGCGCGCCGCCACCAGCATGTGCTGGCCGGCCGCCAGGATCTCGAGGTCGGCGCGCAGCTGGCGAACATTGATCTCGCGCCGCGCCGGGATCAACTGGTGGAACAGGGCCGATTCGAGCGCTCCGAGGCGGCTGCGCTCGAACAAGTCCATATCGCCGCCGATGCGTCCGACCAGGGCTTTATGGGCCGACACCGGATACACCTGGCCGGCGTCCAGCCCGAGCAGGCGTGCGACGTCGTGTTGCTGGCGCGCGATCTCGGCGTCGATGGCGGCGCCGCTTTTGAGCTCGTCCCACATGGCGTCGATCTTGTTGAGCACCGCCAGCCGTCCCGGTCCGGCGCCGATATGGGTGCGCCAGACATCGATGTCGCTGCGCGTCACGCCGGTGTCGGCCGCCAGCACGAACAGCACCGCGTGCGCGTTCGGGATCAGGTTCAGCGTCAGTTCCGGCTCGGTGCCGATCGCGTTCAGGCCCGGCGTGTCGAGGATCACCAGGCCCTGCTTGAGCAGGGGGTGCGGCAGGTTGATGATGGCGTGGCGCCAGCGCGGGATCCCGATGCTGCCGTCCGCGCCAACACTGGCGGCGAGGTCGGGATCTTCCGGGTCGAACAGGCCGTAGCGCTCGGCCTCGCCCGTCGGTACATGGCGGGTCTGGCTGACCTGGCGCAGCGTCTCGTGCATGCTGCCCGGGTCGTCGAGGTCCAGCGGCAGCACGGTCCAGGCGCCGGGATCGTCGCGGTAGTCACCGGTGGACAACTGGCCGGCGCGGGTCTCGATCGGCAGCAGGCGGATGCAGGGCGGCAGCTGGGCATCCCACAGCAGCTCGGTCGGGCACATGGTGGTGCGGCCGGCGCTGGACGGCAGGATGCGCTGGCCATAGTCGGCGAAGAACAGGGCGTTGATCAGCTCGGTTTTGCCGCGCGAGAACTCGGCCACGAAGGCGACCGACAGCCGGTCGCCGCGCAGGCGCCCGAGGGCGCGCGCCAGCACCTGTTCGCCGGCGGCGTCGATCAGGCCGGCGTCGCGCAGGGCGCGGCCATAGCCGTCGAGGCTGGCGGCCACGCTGGCCCGCCACGCTCCATACTGTTGTAGATCCTGCATCGTTTCAGCCTGTTGGGTGCTTTAGCGCTGGCACTGCGCGCAGTAGAAGGTCGAGCGCTGGCCCTGCTTGATCTGGCGCACCGGCGCCTCGCACTGGCGGCAGGGTACGCCAGCACGATCATAGACGAAATATGTCTGCTGGAAATATCCAGACTGCCCGTTTACAGCAATAAAGTCACGCAGCGTACTGCCGCCCTGGACGATGGCGGCGGCCAGGATGTCGCGGATCGCTTCGGCCAGCCTGTCGTAGCGCGCGCGGCTGATGCGCGCCGCCGGCGTCTTGGGACTGATGCCGGCCCGGAACAGGCTTTCGCAGGCGTAGATATTGCCGACGCCGACCACGATGTCACCGGCCAGCAGCACCTGCTTGATCGGTGCGCTGCGGCGCCGCGTTTGCAGGTAGAGCAAGGCGCCATTGAAATGCTCGTCGAGCGGTTCCACGCCCAGGCCGCGCAGCAGGATATGCTCTTTCAGGTCGCCATCCTCGTTGGCATGCCACAGCACGGCGCCGAAGCGGCGCGGATCGTGCAGGCGCAGCACCTGCACGCCTTCGGGGCCATTGACGACCAGGTCGAAGTGGTCGTGCTTGCGCGGCTCGATGCCCGGCGGCAGCACGCGCAGGTGGCCGGACATGCCCAGGTGGATGATCAGGGTGCCGTGCGCGAAGTGGATCAGCAGGTATTTGCCGCGCCGGCCGGTGGACAGGATGCGGCGCCCGACCAGCAGTTGATCCAAGCCGGGCGGGAAGGGCCAGCGCAGGCCGTCACGGCGGCACACGACCCGCGCGACGACGCGGTCTTCGATATGGGGCGCGACACCGCGCCGGGTGACTTCTACTTCTGGTAGTTCAGGCATGGGGAAGGTGAATCGTGTAAAGTCGGGTAGCCGCTGCTGCGCGCCGTGCCAGCTCATGCGCGGCGGGCGCCTGCGCATGCGCGTAGAATCAAAAAATCAATTCGGATTAGTGGACTTGCTTTGAAAAACGCTTTCGCCATTGTAACCCTCTCCGGGCTGCTTGCAGGCCTTCTCTCGGGATGTGCTGCCACACCGCAACAGTCCCTCGCCGCAGGCGACCAGGCCGGGTTCGGCCAGCAGCAAACTGCCCAGCAGGACGCCGAGCCCGCGCTGGACGACGAGGAACTGGCGGCCAGGCACAAGGCCGAAGAAGAAGCGCGCCTGCCCAAGGTCGAGCTCACGCCCACCATGCTCGAACAGATGATGAAGGCCGAGTTTGCCTTCCGCAACGGCGACTGGCAGGGACCTTATCTGACCGTGTACAACCTGGCCCAGCGCACCCGCGATCCGCGCCTGGCGCGCCGCGCCGCCGAGATGGCGGTGGCTGCCAAGCAGGCTGACGACACCCTGGCCGCGGTGCGCCTGTGGTACCAGCTCGACCCGGAATCCGACGAAGCGACCCAATACTTCGTCGGCATGGTCGTCACGTCCGACAAGATCGCCGAACTGGAGCCGATCTTCGAGCAGCGCCTGCGCGAAGCGACGCCCGCCCGCCGCAGCGTACTGCTGTTCCAGGTCCAGCAACTGCTGGGCCGCGCCAAGGACAAGGAAGCGGCGCTGGCCATGCTCGAGCGCCTGATCGCCCCCTATGAGAGCACGATGGAAGCGCGCATCGTGCGCGCCCAGATCGCGCTGGTGCGCGGCGACAAGGCGCTGGCCCGCAGCCAAGCCCAGGCGGCGCTGGCTGCCAAGCCGGATGCCGAGATCGCGCTCCTGATGCTGGCGCAGACCACCGAGGACGAGGCGCAGGTGGTGGCCTTGATGCAGAAATTCCTCAAGAGCTATCCGAACGCCGGCGATGTGCGCGCCGCGTATGCCCGGGTGCTGGTGAACCGCAAGGATTACGTCGGGGCGCGGCGCGAGTTCGAGCTGCTGGTCAAGGCCCAGCCCGACAATGCCGCCCACCTGTATGCGCTGGGCATCCTGGCCACGCAGATGAACGATGCGCCGGGCGCCGAACTCTATTTCACCCGCTTCGTGGAAGTGCTGGGGCGCAATCCGCAAGACGAGCGCGATCCGTCGCGCGCGCTGTTGATCCTGTCGCAACTGGCCGAAGAGCGCGGCGACCTGGTCGGCGCCCTGCAATGGCTGGACAAGGTGCCCGAAGGCACCGACCCGCAAACCCGGTTCAATACCCAGTTGCGCCGCGCGCACGTGGTCGGCAAGGGCGGCGACATGGCCAGCGCCCGGCGCCTGCTGACCGAGATCAAGACCGACGATCCGGCACGCCAGGCCCAGTTGATGGCGGCCGAGGCGCAATTGCTGCGCGAAGCCAACCAGTTGCCGGAAGCGTATGCGGTGATGGAAGCGGCGGCCCAGCGCTTCCCCAAGAACCCCGACCTGCTGTACGACTTCGCGCTGCTGGCCGAAAAGCTGGGCAAGGTCGATGTGATGGAAGCACAATTGCGTGAAGTAATGACGCAGGCGCCCGACAACCACCATGCCTACAACGCCCTGGGTTACTCGCTGGCGGAGCGCAACGTGCGCCTGCAAGAGGCATACGGCCTGATCGCCAAGGCGCTCGACATGGCGCCGGACGATCCCTTCATCATGGACAGCATGGGCTGGATCCATTATCGGATGGGTAACCTGGCCGAGGCCGAAAAATTCCTGCGCCGCGCCTATGGCCTGCGCAAGGATCCCGAGATCGCCGTCCACCTGGGCGAGGTGCTGTGGCAGAAGGGCGAGAAATCGGCCGCCCAGCAGCTGTGGCGCGAGGCGCGCGCCAAGGATCCGCAGAACGATACGCTGCGCACGACGCTGGCGCGCTTGCGGCTTTCCTTGTGAAATAATCCAGTCTTGGGGCGGGTGGTCCTGTACTGTCCGCCGCCATGGCGCTTTTTCTCATGCACTCCTGAATTTGTTTATGCTCCTGACCCGACGTCTCACCTTGCTTGCCTTCGCCGCCGCGCTTGCCGGCTGCGCCACCAGCACCGCCAGGCTGTCCACCGCCACGGTTGGCGACTACCGCGACACCATCGACCTGGCGGGCAAGCTGTCGGTCAATTATCAGAAGGATGGCAGGCAGGAGTCGATCACCGGCAATTTCAATTGGGAACAGCGCCCCGGTGCGATCGACGTTGCGCTGATGTCGCCGCTGGGCCAGACCGTGGCCACGATCAATGTCACCCCTACCGCGGCGACGTTGGTGCAGGGTGGCCAGGAGCCGCGCACCGCGGACGATATCGACAGCCTGACCCAGCAGACGCTGGGCTGGCCGCTGCCGGTGTCCGGCTTGCGCGACTGGCTGCAGGGGTATGCGCTCGACGGGCAGGGGCAGCGCTTCCGCGCCTCGCCAGCCAATAATAGCGTCACGACCAAGGATGGCTGGCGCTTGCGCTTCGTCGAATGGCAAGATACGGCCGCGCCGCGACCGGTGCCGCGCCTGATCCAGGCCGAGCGCGCCGCCTCGGGCGATATCACGGACCTGTCGATCCGCATCGTCATCCTGCCGGCGGCCTGATGCGTTCGCTGCACGATTGCCCGGCCCCGGCCAAGCTCAACCTGTTCTTGCACGTCACCGGTCGCCGCGCCGATGGCTATCACTTGCTGCAAAGTGTGTTTCAACTGATCGACCGCGCCGACCGGCTGCATTTCGACTTGCGCGACGATGAATCGATCGTGCGCACGAATGACGTGCCGGGCGTGCCCGCAGACCAGGACCTGGTCATCCGTGCGCTGCGCCTGCTGCAGGCCGAGTACGCGCGCCGCCATGGCCAACTGCCGCCGGGGATCTCGGTGGCCGTCGAAAAAGTCTTGCCCATGGGTGGCGGGCTGGGCGGAGGGTCGTCGGATGCGGCGACGGCGCTGATGGCGGCCAACGTATTATGGGAAGCCGGCTTGAGCCGCGAAGAGCTGATGGCGCTGGGCTTGCCGCTGGGCGCCGATATCCCGTTTTTCCTGTTCGGCGAGACTGCTTTCGCGGAGGGCGTGGGGGAGGCCCTGCAGGCGGTGCCGGGGCCGGAGTGCTGGTATGTCGTGATCGAGCCAGGTGTCGCCGTGCCGACGCCCGCAATTTTTTCTGCGCCGGATTTGACAAGAGATTCAAAGCCGGTCAGAATAGCGGACTTTTCCAGCCACACCGATTCATGCAGTACGGTTGGTTTTGGGAAAAATGATTTGCAGGACGTGGCGATGCGCCTGTTCCCGCCGGTAGCAGAGGCGGTTGAATGGTTGAGTAGCTACGGCGATGCCAGGATGACTGGCTCAGGGGCGTGCGTGTTTTGCGCGTTCTCCAGCGAAGACGCTGCCGACCACGTGTTGGCGCAAGTGCCGGGCAAGTGGACGGCATGGAAAGCGAAATCGTTGAAGACACACCCGCTGATGAAATCGCTCTTGCAAATCAGTGGGTTATAAAATAAAATATTGCCTGTCGCAGCGAAGAGCAGCATGCAGCGGCAAGTAGTGAAGGTCGTGTAGGGGAATCGCCAAGCTGGTTAAGGCACCGGATTTTGATTCCGGCATACCAAGGTTCGAATCCTTGTTCCCCTGCCAAAGTTTTCTTGTTCTGTCGATGCTTCAGTGTCCAGCAAGAAGATCGCGATGCGGTGCCGAGCGCCACATCAGCAAGCTAATCAGCCGGTTAATCCGGCTGATTGTTTTTCTACCGTCTTAACGCTTCTTACCTTTTGGGACTCCCATGGCTTACGAAAACCTGATGGTTTTTACCGGCAATGCCAATCCGGCACTAGCAGAGGGGGTCGCAAAAAGCCTCGGCATTCCTCTCGGTAAAGCAGTCGTCTCGAAGTTCTCCGACGGCGAAGTCATGGTCGAGATCAATGAGAACGTTCGCGGCAAGGACGTCTTCGTCCTGCAATCGACCTGCGCTCCCACCAACGACAGCCTGATGGAAATCATGCTGATGGTCGACGCCCTCAAGCGCGCCTCGGCTGGCCGCATTACCGCCGCCATTCCTTACTTCGGCTATGCCCGTCAAGACCGCCGCCCGCGTTCGGCGCGTGTCGCGATCTCGGCCAAGGTCGTCGCGAACATGCTGGAAGAAGCCGGCGTCGAGCGCGTCCTGATCATGGACCTGCACGCCGACCAGATTCAAGGTTTCTTCGACATCCCGGTCGACAATATCTACGCATCGCCAATCCTGCTGGGCGACCTGCAGAAGCGCAACTACGACGACCTGCTGGTCGTGTCGCCTGACGTCGGCGGCGTGGTGCGCGCCCGTGCCCTGGCCAAGCGCCTGGGTTGCGACCTGGCGATCATCGACAAGCGTCGCCCCAAGGCGAACGTGTCGGAAGTGATGAACATCATCGGCGAAGTCGAAGGCCGCAACTGCGTGATCATGGATGACATGGTCGACACCGCAGGCACGCTGTGCAAGGCTGCCGAAGTGCTGAAAGAGCGCGGCGCCAAGAAAGTCGTTGCCTATTGCACGCATCCGGTCCTGTCCGGCCCGGCGATCGATCGCATCGCGAACTCGCCGCTGGATGAGCTGGTGGTGACCGACACCATCCCGCTGAGCGCGGCCGGTGCTGCCTGCGACAAGATTCGCCAAGTGTCCTGCGCACCGCTGCTGGCAGAGACCTTCAAGCGGATCGTCAAGGGTGATTCGGTGATTTCGCTGTTCGTCGACTAAGCATTACAGTCGCTGGTTTTCGCGGCGCGCCTGGCTGAACAGCCGGCGCGCCGTTGACGTATCAAAGTAAGTTGCAATGTGCACGTCGTTCCCGCGCAGGCGGGAACCCAGGCTGGCAAGCGTCGCGACGACGCTTGCAGTACCTGGGCCCCGCCTGCGCGCGGGCGACGTTTTCGCAGTAGCGCAAGAATCGAATTCTTGAGCGCGCACTATGGCGCTCGTTCTTGACTATCCCTGGTCGCGGGGATGGTCGCCACTTGGGCAACCGGGCCGGGGAGTGTTTTCCCCGGCATTCGGGCCCGAATCATTTTTGGAGTTTCACATGAAAGTAGTCGCATTCAACCGCACTCAGCAGGGGACCGGAGCGAGCCGCCGCCTGCGCAACGCTGGCCAGACCCCAGGCATCATCTACGGTGGCACCGAAGCCCCGGCACTGATCGCCCTGGACGGCAACGCGTTGTACCACGCGCTCAAGAAAGAAGCATTCCACGGTTCCGTGCTGGACCTGGAAATCGAAGGCAAGACCCAGCAAGTGCTGCTGCGTGACTTCCAGATGCACGCATACAAGCAACTGGTCCTGCACGCTGACTTCCAGCGCGTCGACACCTCGAAGCCAATCCACACCAAGGTCACCCTGCACTTCGTGAACGCCGAGATCTCGCCAGCAGTCAAGCTGAGCGGCGCGATCGTGTCGCACGTGCTGAACGAAGTCGAAGTGTCGTGCCTGCCAGGCAAGCTGCCAGAGTTCATCGAAGTCGACCTGTCGAAGCTGGAAGCCGGCCAATCGCTGCACACCGGCGACCTGGTTCTGCCAGAAGGCGTGACCGCGCTGACCCACGGCCAGAACCTGACCATCGTCACCACCTCGATTCCACGCGGCGCAGCTACTGCTGAAACCGCTGCTGAGTAAGATCGGCTGATCGCGCCACTTCGGTGGCGCGTCGATAAAACCCGTCGTGGCTTGCCCGGCGGGTTTTTGCTTATGGCGTTTCACGCGGTGTTGAATGTCGTTGTGTAGGCCAAATACCGCGTTTAAGCGATAATCGCGTTTTCTCCAAAGAACATCACGCATGTCCATCCGTCTGATCGTCGGCCTCGGCAACCCGGGCCCGGAATACGAACAAACCCGCCACAATGCCGGCTTCTGGCTGGTCGACAACCTGGCCAACAGCCTGCCGGGCTGCCGCCTGCAGCGCGAATCGCGCTTCAATGCCCTGGTGGCCAAGACCTCGATTTCGGGCAACGATGTCTGGCTGCTCGAGCCGCAGACCTTCATGAATCGTTCTGGCCAGTCGGTCGGCGCGCTGGCGCGCTTCTATAAAATCAGTCCCGACGAAGTGCTGGTCGTGCACGACGAGCTCGACCTGATGCCCGGCGTCGCCAAGCTCAAGAAGGGCGGTTCTTCGGGCGGCCACAATGGCTTGAAAGACATTACTTCTGCCCTTGGCACCCAGGAATACTGGCGCCTGCGCCTCGGCATCGGCCATCCGCGCAGCCTGAGCCTGCAGCAGGCGGTCGCCGATTTCGTGCTGCACCGCCCGCGCCGCGAAGAGCAGAGCCTGATCGAGGAATCGATCGACAAGAGCCTGCGCATCATCCCGCTCGTTTGCGAAGGCAAGCTCGACGTGGCGACGATGCAGTTGCACACGGCCTGACAGCTGGCGGACGTGCCATGCAGGCACGGCCGCGTTCCCGTTCCCTCGGTCATCCTCCCCGCACCACGACCTGCGAGCGCAGGTCGCGCAGCATGCGCTCGAGCGCCGGCCGCATGCGCCGGTAGTCGTCGGGCGAGCAGGTCGCCGCCGTGTGCCGGAATGTCAGCTGGCGCTTGACCGTCACCAGCGCCCCGCGCCGCTGGTAGTGCGAGCGATAGGCGAAGTTGATATCGTCGACCTTGATCGCGCGCGGCAGCGCCAGCACTTGCGCGCGCTTCGGCAGGTGGAAGCGCAGTTCGTCCTCGGCATCGATCGCCGGACAGACGAATTCCTGGCGCCGCTCCGGCTCTTGCGTGAACGCGAATACGGCGTCGCCCAGGCCTCCCCAGACATGGTAGGTGGTTGCCAGCCCCGCCGGGCCCGGCAGTTGCGCGAAGCCGCTGCTGGCGCCGCGGAACGACAGGGTGTAGTCGTCGGCCGCGCTTTCGGTATCGCCCGGTTCCAGCACGCCGCCGCCCTGTTGGCCGAGTCCTTGCAGCATGCGTTCGACGAAGCGGTCGCGCTCGGCCGGTGGCGTGGCGCGCACCACGCGCCGGTAGGGCTCGGCCTGGGCGCCACTGCTGGTGCGCGTGACCTTGAAGCGGCTGCTGCCGTCGGGCTGGATGTCGAACTGGGTAAAGGTGCGGCTGCGCGCCTGCTGGAAGGAAGGCAGCATCGCAAACTCGCCCGAACGCGCCAGCACCGCCGGCTTGCCGAGCAGGGAAGCCGGGAGGAAGCCGCCCGCCACCGATTCGGCGGTCGGGTCGAGATACAGCTGCAGCGAAGGGATGTAGACGATCGCGTGATTGAGCACGCCGAGCGTGGGCACATCGGGCAGCCGATAGGCGTCGCCGTTGTTGACCAGCGCCACGGTGCTGTCGATGCCGGAGCTGGCCAGCAAGGCTTCGAGGAGGGTCGCGTGGTCCTTGCAGTCGCCGTAGCGGTTGGCCAGCACGCTCGACGCCGCATGCGGCACCACGCCGCCGGGGCCAAGATAGACGCCGACGTAACGCACGTTCTTGCGCACCCAGTCGGAAAGGGCGATCGCGCGGGTGCGGCGGTCGAGGGTGTCGCCCGTGATGCTGGCCGCCAGCGCCGCGACCGAGTCGTCGGGCAGCGCCTTGCCGGCGGCGCGCTCCTGGTAGGCGCGGGCGAAGGCGGCGTAGTCGGCGAAGGTGGATACCGCAAGCCGCTTGCCGTAGTCGAGATAGCTGACGGCATCGGCCTCCAGCCGTGCGTTGTCGCCGTCGATGTAGCGCCAGGCATGACGGCGCTTGCCGGCCGCGAGCGCGGGCGTCCCGGCGGCTGCCGCCGCCTCGAAGCCCACCGCGTCGGCATGCAGGGGCATCGAGGACGGCATGTCGTAGATGAGGCGAAAATCGCGGTGGCGCTGGAAGCGCGCCGCGGTCAGGTCTTCGAAGTGGCCGGGAAACAGCGGCGTGTGGCGCCGCACGACATAGCGCACCGCGACCCTGTCGCCGGTGTCCACGTCGGGGAAGACGACGATCTTGAGGCGCGTGTCCTGGAACATCGGGGCGTCGATCGAGGCAGGTTCTTGCTGGTCGCGGATCTGGTGCGGCTGCACCGCCAGGCGCCGGCCGTCGGCTTTCTCGGTATGCGCCTCGACCGAGACGACCTCGTCGAGCGACTGGTTGTAGCCGATGTAGAACTGGCCGTGTTCGTGCAGCGCTGCGCGGTCGACGATGGTCTTGGCCTGCTCGACGGTGAGCGTGTAGCCGCCGCCCGTCTCGACCACGAAGTGCTGGAGGTAGCGGTCCACCACCACCGAGCGGTCGGTTCCGCCATCGGCTTCGAACGCGCGCGCCATTGCCGGCTGCAAGCACAGCAATGGAAATAGAAGCAGGCACAGCATGACGACGAAGCGCAGGGGCATGGCACTCTCCGGACACGCGACCGACCCATGTTACGCAGCAGTGCGGTGACAGGATTGATCGGGCACAAGCACGCGCTTTTTGCGCTATTCCTGCGATAATTTCAGCATGAAGGCGCTTACTTTCCATGCCGGGCCGCTGGCCATGGCGCAGATTGCAGAACATGGCTTGCGGGCCGAAGACATCGCCATCGTGCCGGCCGCGGCGGGCGGCCCGAAGGGCTTGATCTTCCAGTCGCTCGACCAATGGATGTTCGGTGAATGGTTTCCCGCGAAGCCGCGCGAGCGCACGCTGATCGGCGCCTCGATCGGCGCCTGGCGCATGGCCGCGGCCTGCCAGAAGGACCCGGTGAAGGCGTTCGCCCTGCTGGGCGAGCTGTACGCGGGGCAGCGCTACACGAGCCTCAAGCCCACGCCGCAGGACATCGACGAGGTCGTGCAAGCCTTGCTGGGCGAACTGGTGCGCGGGCATGAAGACGACATCATCGGGCACGCGCATTACCGGCTGCACCTGTTGACCGTGCGCGGCTTGCGTTCGCTGGCGGCGCCGGCGCACCGCCATGCCGAGATGCGCGGCTTCCTGTCGGCGGCGCTGCACAACGCCGGCTCGCGCGCCTGGCTGGCACGCCTGATGGAGCGGGTCGTGATCGGGGATGCGCGCAGCCAGGCCTCATGGCTGCGCGAGCGCTTCGACAGTTTCAATACGCATTTCTCGACGCTCACGCGCGAGAACCTGGCGACGGGGTTGCTGGCCTCGGGCACGCTGCCCTTGATCATGAAGGCGGTCACCGGCATCGCCGAGGCGCCCGCCGGCAGCTACTGGGATGGCGGCATCATCGACTATCACCTGGCGCTGCCGTATTCCCGGGCGCAGGGCGAATTGGTCCTGTACCCGCACTTCACCGAGCACATCGTGCCGGGATGGCTCGACAAGGGTTTCCCGTGGCGTCGGGTGGCGCGCGGCGCCAATCGTGGCTGGCTCGACAACGTGCTGCTGGTGGCGCCGTCCGAGGAATTCCTGCGCACGCTACCGCGCGGAAAGCTGCCGGACCGCGCGGACTTCAGGTTCTTTGGCCTGGACCACGACGTGCGGATGCGCACCTGGAAGCGGGCGATCGGGGAAGGGGAGCGGCTGCGCGACGCGCTGGCCGAATTCGCCCTGCGACCGGACCTGGGCGGCGTCAAGCCGATCTAGCTTGTCAGACTGAAAACCCGACCGTTGCAGCGGGCACGGAAAGCGCCGGTTTTTGCGGCAGCCGGCCCTGTCCGGGTTACAATGCAGGGTTTAGGGCGGTTGATCGATCGCTCGCGCTTACCGAATTAGGAATAGTATCCATGACCCTCAAATGCGGCATCGTCGGCCTGCCCAACGTTGGCAAATCCACCCTGTTCAACGCACTGACCAAGGCCGGCATCCCGGCTGAGAACTACCCGTTCTGCACCATCGAGCCGAACGTGGGCGTGGTCGAGGTGCCCGATCCGCGCATCGACGCACTGTCGGCGATCGTCAAGCCGGAACGCGTGGTCAAGGCGATCGTCGAATTCGTCGACATCGCAGGCCTGGTGGCAGGCGCGTCGAAGGGCGAGGGCCTGGGCAACCAGTTCCTGTCGCACATCCGCGAAACCGACGCCATCGTCAACGTGGTGCGCTGCTTCGAAGACCCGAACGTGATCCACGTGGCCGGCAAGGTCAGCCCGATCGACGACATCGAAGTCATCCAGACCGAACTGGCGCTGGCCGACATGGGCACCGTCGAGAAAGCGATCCACCGCGAGCAGAAAAAAGCGCGCTCGGGCGACAAGGACGCGGCCAAGCTGGTCGCCCTGCTCGAACGCCTGATGCCGCACCTGAACGAAGGCCAGCCGGTGCGCACCATGGGCCTGGACAAGGAAGAGATGGCGATCATCTATCCGCTGCACCTCATCACCGCCAAGCCGGCGATGTTCGTGGCCAACGTGTCGGATACCGGTTTCACCAACAACCCGCTGCTGGACCAGCTGACCGAGTTCGCCAACAAGCAGAACGCCCCGATCGTCGCCATCTGCGCCGCGATCGAGTCCGAGATCGCCGAGATGGATGACGCCGACAAGGTCGACTTCCTGAACGATATGGGCATGGACGAGCCGGGCCTGGATCGCCTGATCCGCGCGGCGTTCAAGCTGCTGGGCCTGCAAACCTATTTCACCGCCGGCGTGAAGGAAGTGCGCGCCTGGACCGTGGCGATCGGCGCCACCGCGCCGCAGGCGGCCGGCGTGATCCATACCGACTTCGAGCGCGGCTTCATTCGCGCGCAAACCATTTCGTATGACGACTTCCTGACCTACAAGGGTGAGACAGGCGCCAAGGAAGCGGGCAAGATGCGCGCCGAAGGCAAGGAATACGTGGTCAAGGATGGCGACGTGCTGAACTTCCTGTTCAACGTCTGATTCATCCGGGCGCCTCGCGCGCCCGCACCTTGGCAAGCCCTTCCACCCGGAAGGGCTTGTTGCTTTCTGGCTGAACCAAAAGCGCAGATACCAGAGAATATGAGCGAACCGGTCCCGAATTCCTTGCTGCCCTTGCCGTACTGGCGCGCCGCGCTGGCGCAGGCGAGCCTGCTCCATCCCGAGGTGGCGCCCGACAGCAAGCCCATTGCCATCGGCCAGGCCGGCAGCGATTGGCGGGTCACCGCGGCTACGCCGGACGTGGCCACCTGGGTCGCGGCGCAGTTCGACGCCAGCCGGCAGGAACGGGATGGCCGGATTCCCTATGTGCTGGTGCCTGCACGCGTATCGCCGGCGGCGAGCCATGGCGTCAAGCACGATGGCGCCGAGCTGCACAAGGGGGCATCGCTGCTGTGCGTTCCCTGCATGCTCGACCGCGACGGCGTGCTGTCGCCCGACCCCGAACGCCTGCCATGGATACCGCGCGAGCTGCTCGAGCCGACCCTGCAGCGCGCGTCGCTCGGCGCGCTGGCGCGCCACGATGAATTCATCGGGTCACTGCCCGAGAAGCCCGCCAGCATGGGCGATACGCTGCATCTCGCGGCGCGCCTGTTCGAAGCGGTGACGGGCGCGGGATTGCCCCTGCTGGCGCCGGCGTCGCTCGATCTGCGCCTGCCCGATTTCTCACTCGACGAGCATGTGCTCGTGTCCGGCTGGCACGGCATCGCCTACGAGCCGCCGCTGGTGGCGCGGCATCTGCTGAAACTGTATGACAGCATCATCGCCGAACGTCCGCCCACGCCCTTGCTCGACACGCTGCGCAAGCTTGCCGAGCAACCGGCAAGGGCGCCGCTGGGCTTGCTTGATGCGGCGCCGCATCATGGCAAGACGGTCGGCCACATGCATCCCGGCTACCCGCTGTCGCCATCCCAGCGCAGCGCGATGCTCGAGCTGCAGCGTTTGCCTGAAGGACAGGTGCTCGCGGTGAATGGGCCGCCGGGCACGGGCAAGACCACCTTGCTGCACAGCGTCGTCGCCCAGCTCTGGATCGATGCCGCCCTGGCCGGCGGCGAGTGTCCGCTGATCGTCGTCGCCTCGACCAATGTGAAGGCTGTCGAGAACGTACTCGACAGCTTCACGAAGATCGCGGCCGAGACCGGACATCGGCGCTGGCACCCCTACGGGCGCGGCTTCGGGCTGTTCCTGGCGTCCGAATCGCGCCAGACCCGGCATCCGGTCTGCACCGGCAAGTCGCATCCGTTCGAGGAGTTCGAGACGCCCGAGATGCTGGCGGCGGCGGAACGGCATTACCTCGACTGCGCCGCGATGCATTTCAGGCGCCGCGGCGATGGTGTCGGCACGGTCGTGCATGATCTGCATGCCGAGCTGGCCGGCCTTGCCCAGCGGCTGGACGTGCTGGTGGCGGCGCGCCATGCGCTGTTCCACGCGCTCGGCCAGGAAGAGGGCGCGGGCGCCGTGGCTTCGTACAAGGCCTTGCTGGCGAAGGCGAATGGAGAGCTGACGCGTTGCCGCGAACTGCTGGCGGCCCTGCGCGCGCGGCAGGACGAGGGAGAACAGGCCGCCGATGCCGCGCAGCGTGCCTACGAGGCCCGCCGCGACGCGATCCGGCAAGCCGAGAAATCCTGGGCCGCCTATCTGGCCGACGCCTCGATCTGGCTCGATATCTTCAGCTTCGTGCCCTCGGTGCGCCGGCGCCGCATGGCGCGCGACCGCCAGGCCTTGCTCGCGCATCCGCTGACGGCGGATATCGAACACCGGGCCGACGGCGTTCCAGGGCATTTTCATCTGCTCAAGAAAGAGGCATTGCAGCAAAAAACCGAGGCCGTCGCCGCGCTGCAGGCGCTGAAACAGACGCTGGCCCAGCAAACCGAACAGGTCAAGCACGAGATGGCCCTGGTGGAGCAGGAACGCGCACGCATCACGGCCGCCTTCGCTGCCTGGCGCGACGTGGCCGGCGACGATCCCGAACTGCTCGACGCCAGTCTCGCCAACCTCAACGATCACCTGGACAGGGGCGTTCGCGCGCGCATGTTCGCGCTCGCCGACTGGTACTGGTCCGGCCAGTGGATCCTGGAAGTCAGGCTCCGGATCAGGAGCGGCATCAAGGATACGAAGGGGCGCCGCAAACTCGAAGCGAAGTACCGCCGCTTCGCCAAGCTCGCTCCCTGCCTGGTATCCAATTTCCACATGGCGCCGTCGTTCTTCACCGCCTGGGAAGGCGAGGACATGCCGTTCTGGAATACGATCGACCTGCTGGTGGTGGATGAGGCAGGACAGGTCTCGCCCGATATCGGCGCGCCGATGTTCGCACTGGCGCGGCGCGCGATGGTCGTCGGCGACACCTTCCAGATCGAGCCGGTCTGGAACAGCGGCGACGCGACCGACCGCGCCAATGCCGTCAAGTTCGGCCTGGCGCCGGCGTTCCACGATCCCGCCTACGAGCGCCTGGAGCAGGCCGGCTTCACGTCGGCCAGCGGCAGCCTGATGCGCATCGCCAACCGCAGCTGCACGGTCCAGCAGTTCGAGGATATTCGCGGCCTGATGCTGACCGAACACCGCCGCTGCGTGCCCGAACTGATCGATTACTGCAACCGGCTCATCTACGCGGGCCGCCTCGAACCGAAACGCGCCCCGGTGCCGCCGGCGGAGCGGATCCTGCCGCCATTCGCGCTGGTCCACGTCGGCGGCAGGGATGCGCGGCGCGGCGGCAGCCGCCAGAACGAGTCCGAGGCGGCCGCGATCGTCGACTGGCTCAAAGCCAATCGCGCCGACATCGAACGGCACTATGCCGACGCTGAAGGCCGGCCGGCGCCGCTGTGGCAACTGGTGGGCATCGTGACCCCGTTCGTCGCGCAGGCCGGCGCCATCGAGCGGCGCCTGCGGCGGGAGATGCCGGACCTGCTGCGCAAGGATAGCCGCCTGACCGTCGGCACCGTGCACGCGCTGCAGGGCGCCGAACGCGCCATCGTGCTGTTCTCGCCAACCTATGGCGACGACTTCAGCGGCGGCGCCTTCTTCGACCAGAAGCCGAACATGCTCAATGTCGCGGTCTCGCGCGCCAGGGACAGCTTCATCGTCATCGGCAACCGGAAGGTGTTCGACGCAGGCCGGACGGCGCTGCCGTCCGGCCTGCTGGCGACCTATCTGGTGGAACGCAAGCACGAGACGGTCGACGGCTAGCGTGAAGATAGCGGATTCCCCGAATCCGCCCGTCGAGATCGTGCCAGCGGCGCCGATTGCTGCCATACTGATGGATTCTTTCCGTTGCGACCACAGCATGGCCACCGTCTCCGAACTCGTCCTTTATCCGATCAAGTCCTGCGCCGGCCTGTCCGTGCCTGAAGCCCGGCTCGCCCTCGACGGCCTGTCGGCGGACGGCGTGCACGACCGCGAATGGATGGTGGTGACCCGTGAAGGCGTGTTCCTGACCCAGCGCGAATACCCGCGCATGGCAACCATCGCGCCGCGCGTCGAAGGTGACGATCTGGTGGTCGAGGCGCCCGGGCTGGCGCCGATCCGCCTGCCGCTGGCGCACGATGCCGGGGCGCCGTCGATCGAAGTCCTGATCTGGGACGAGCACGTCCTCGCCGCCGATTGCGGCGACGCCGCCGCCGCCTGGTTCGCCGACGCCGTCGGCGCCCCATGCCGGCTGGTGCGCTTCCGTCTGGATGTCGTGCGGCCGAAAATCAGCCAATGGACCGGCGGCCTGCCCGCGGCGGCCCGTTTCTCGGATGGCTACCCGATCCTGCTGATCGGCCAGTCGTCGCTCGACGATTTAAACGCGAAATTGACGAATGCCGGCCGCGCCGCCCTGCCCATGAACCGCTTCCGTCCGAATATGGTCGTGGAAGGCATCGACGCCTTCGAGGAAGACTTCGTGGCGGCATTTACCGATCAAGGCATCTCCTTGCGCCCGGTCAAACCCTGCGCCCGCTGCCCGATCCCCTCGGTCGACCAGGCCACCGGCATCCCCGGCCTTGACCCCCTCGACATCCTGCAAACCTACCGCGCCAACGCCCGCATGGACGGCGCCGTCACCCTGGGCATGAACGTCATCGTCCAGCACGGCGTCGGCCGCACCGTGCGCCTCGGCCAGGAACTAAACGCCGAGCTTGCTTTCTAAGCTGTTACCACGCAGGGCCAAGCAGGGGCGACACCACGACAGTGTCGCAAAATCGCCTATGCCTCGTGCCGACAGGCGATTTTTCATATCCAAGCAAGAATGGATGGCGTAATGTTACGGTTATTGCTAAAAGGAATGCTCCATGCATGAGCCGGGCGCGTCGACGCGAGAATTGATGGCAGAAAACGAGACCTTGCGCGCGCGCATGGCGTATCTGCTCGAGCAGGCCGAACGCAACCACGAAATCATGTGCCGCCACCAGGCCTTCGACCTGCAGATCGTTGGCGCCGGCAGCTTCCCCGAACTGGTCGGCACGATCTTCCGCACGCTGCCGGTGATCTCGGAGCTGGACATCGTCACGCTGTCGCTGGTCGACCCCGACGCCGACATCTACACGGTCATGCACCGCCTGGGCGTCGATTTTGAACAGTTTCCCAACCTGATGTTCTGCGAGCACGCGGTCGAACTGGGTTTCGAGGTGGCGCCCGAGCGCCGTCCGCGCCCGCTCCTGGGCGCCTATGCGCCGGCGCAGCACTGCGCCATGTTCCCGCAGCCGCCGACCGGCCTGCAGAGCGTGGCCCTGGTGCCGTTGCTGCGCAATACGCGCCTGATCGGCAGCCTGAACCTGGGCAGCGCCGACCCGGCCCGCTTCACGCCAAGCCTGGGCACCGATTTCGTCGAGCACATGGGCTCGATCATCGCGATCTGCCTCGAAAACGTGATCAGCAACGAGATGCTGAAGTACATCGGCCTCACCGATTCGCTCACCGGCGTCTACAACCGCCGCTACATGGACCGGCGCCTGGTCGAAGAGATCGCGCGTGCGCGGCGCCAGGGCTACCGCCTGTCCTGCATGTACATCGACATCGACCACTTCAAGCGCGTCAACGATACCGTCGGCCACCAGGGCGGCGACGACGTGCTGCGCGAGGTGTGCGGCCGCATCAAGGCCGAGCTGCGCATGTCGGATGCGCTGGGCCGCTTCGGCGGCGAGGAATTCGTCGTGCTCCTGATCGATGCCGACCTGGAAAGCGCCTGCATGGTCGCGCAGCGCATCCGCGCCAGCGTGGCCGCCGACCCGGTGAGCCTGGGCAGCGGCGAGCGGGTGGATGTGACGGTGTCGATCGGCGTGGCGGCCCTGGCTGATTTTGCGCGCGACAATGCGATCGAAGGCGTGGCGCAAGAGCTGGTGGCGTCGGCCGATGCGGCGTTGTACCAGGCCAAGGCGGGTGGCCGCAACAAGGTCGTCACGTTCGCATAACGACACCGGGCCCGGCCAGGATCACAACAACCTGTCCTCGGCCCGGCTGAGCGCTTCCCCATCCCCCCGCACCACCACCACGTCGCCCGCGGCCAGTACCACCTCCGGCCCCGGCTCGACATCCTCCCCGCCACGCCGCAACGCCGTCACCTCCGCCGCGACATCCTCCAGCCGCAGCTGGGCCAATTTCCTGCCAACCGCACCGGCCTGCGCATGCAGCCGCACCGAATGCAGGCGCACATGCCCTGGCTCGAGACTGGCGCCGCCGTCGTCAGTCCCGGGAAAGTAGCCGCGCAAGCTTGCATACCGGTCGTCGCGCGCCGCCTGCACCCGGTGCACCACGCGCCTTAGCGGCACGCCCAGGGTCACCAGCGCGTGCGAGGCGAGCATCAGGCTGCTCTCCAGCGCTTCCGGCACCACTTCGGTGGCGCCGGCCGCCTTCAGCACCTCGGTATCGCAGTCGTCGTAGCTGCGCACGATCACCGGCAGCGATGGCGCAAGCTCGTGGACCAGGTGCAGCACCTTCAGCGCGTGGCGCGTATCGGCGAAGGTGATCACCATCGCGCTGGCGCGGCCGATGCCGGCCGCGACCAGGCTCTCGCGCCGCGCCGCGTCGCCATACGAGACGGTGGCGCCGG
The DNA here is from genome assembly GCF_059685725.1 of Telluria sp. RT2P19. Lineage (NCBI taxonomy): Bacteria > Pseudomonadati > Pseudomonadota > Betaproteobacteria > Burkholderiales > Oxalobacteraceae > Telluria > Telluria sp. RT2P19. The sequence continues at coordinate 26,289 of NZ_JCASIL010000020.1, read as the reverse complement.
CCGACTGCGCCTCTTGCACCCGCTCCGGATCGAGGTCCAGCGCATGCCACGGCAGCGCCTCTTCCTTCAGCAGGGCGGCCAGGCTTTGGCCATTGCGCCCGAAGCCGGCGATGATCACGTGGTCCTGGGTCTTCATGGCGCGCGTCGCCAGCTGGGTCAGCTGCAGCGACTGCATCATCCACTCGTTGGCCGCCAGCTTCATCGTGATGCGGTCCATATTGGCGATGATGAAGGGCGCCAGCAGCATCGACAGCACCATCGAGGCCAGCACCAGCTGCATCACGAACGGGTCGACCAGCTTCGAGCCGGTAGCGTGGTTGAGCAGCACGAAGCTGAATTCGCCGGCCTGGGCCAGCGCCAGGCCGGTACGCAGCGCGGTGCCGAGCGGGGCGCCGAAAGCGCGCGCGAGCAGGGCGATCAGGCCGAACTTGAGCAGCACCGGCAGCGCGAGCAGGAGCAGCACCAGCCACCAGTGCTCGAGCACCATCCGCAGGTCGAGCAGCATGCCGATCGTGATGAAGAACAGCCCGAGCAGCACGTCGCGGAAGGGCTTGATGTCTTCTTCCACCTGGTGTTTATAGGGCGTCTCGGAGATCAGCATGCCGGCCACGAAAGCGCCCAGGGCCAGCGACAGGCCGGCCTGCTCGGTGATCCAGGCCGCGCCCAGCGTCACCAGCAGCAGGTTGAGCATGAACAGCTCTTGCGAGCGGCGCTTGGCGACGATCGTGAACCAGCGCCCCATCAGCTTCTGGCCGAAGAACAGCAGCAGGGCCAGCACCAGCGCCGCCTTGAGCGCCTCTACCCCGAGTGTGATCGCCAGGTCTTCCGGATCGCGCGCCAGCGCCGGGATCATGATCAACAGGGGCACCACCGCCAGGTCCTGGAACAGCAGGATGCCGACGATGCGCCGCCCATGCTCGCTTTCGAGTTCGAGCCGCTCGGTGAGCAGCTTGACCACGATCGCGGTCGAGGACATGGCCAGCGCCCCGCCCAGCGCGAACGCGGCCTGCCAGCCAAGCGGGATCCCGGGCAGGAGCCAGGCCGCCAGCAGCCCGATCGCCATCGCGGCCACGATCGTCGACACCACCTGGGCCAGCCCAAGGCCGAACACGATGCGCCGCATCGAGCGCAGTTGTCCGAGCGAGAATTCGAGGCCGATCGAGAACATCAGGAACACGACCCCGAACTCGCCCAGCGCATGGGTGGTGGGACTGTCCTCGGCCAGGGCCAGGGCGTGGGGACCGATCAGGACGCCGACGGCGAGGTAGCCTAGCATCGGCGGCAACTGCAGGCTACGGAATACGACTACGCCCAGGACGGCGCAGCCCAGCAGGAGGAGGGTAAGTTCAAGACCGGAATGCATGGTGCGGGACTGGAGATAAGCGGCGAATTTTGTTAATCTTATTGCACGGGTAGTGTGTGGTGCGGCATCGCTTGTTATCGTTTGTTACGACTGGCAAGTTTTTTGCTTTCCCAATTCGTTTATACTGCCAAAATGAGTGTAACCGATGAAAAAATAATGCTGAAAAGTTTTGACGAGGCCATGGCCCAGCGTGTGCTGGCCCTGGGTCGCGAAACGCTGTCGATCGAAGCCGAGGCCATCCGCGCGCTGCACGCGCGCCTGGGCGACGACGACAGCTTCGTGAGCGCGGCGCAGCTGATCCTTTCCTGCGACGGCCGCGTGGTCGTGTCCGGCATGGGCAAGTCGGGCCACATCGGCCGCAAGATCGCCGCCACCCTGGCCTCCACCGGCACGCCGGCCTTCTTCATGCACCCGGGCGAAGCCGCGCACGGCGACCTGGGCATGGTCACCAGGAACGACGTCGTCATCGCCATCTCGAATTCGGGCGAGTCGTCCGAGATCCTCGACATCCTGCCGGCCGTGAAGCGCCTGGGCGCGCGCGTGATCGCCATGACCGGCAAGCCGGCCTCGCGCCTGGCCAAGCTGTCCGACGTCCACCTGAACATCGCGGTGGACAAGGAAGCCTGCCCGCTCAACCTGGCGCCGACCACCAGCACCACCGTGACCCTGGCCATGGGCGACGCGCTGGCCGTGGCGCTGCTCGACGCGCGCGGCTTTCGCGAGCAGGACTTCGCGCTGTCGCATCCGGGCGGCGCCCTGGGCCGGCGCCTGCTGACGCATGTGCGCGATGTGATGCGCAGCGGCGACGCGGTGCCGAGCGTGAGTCCCGAGACGTCGCTGGTCGAGGCGCTGCTCGAAGTGACCCGCAAGGGTCTCGGCATGACCGCGATCGTCGACGCCGAAGGCCGTCCGGTCGGCGTGTTCACCGACGGCGACTTGCGCCGTGTGATCGAACGCATGCACGACTTCTCGAACATCCAGATCCGCGACGTGATGCACGCCGATCCGCGCCGCGTGCGTCCAGGCCAGTTGGCGGTCGACGCCGTCGCCGTGATGGAAGAATTCCGCATCAACCAGATGCTGGTGGTCGACGACGACGACCGTCTGATCGGCGCGCTGCATATCCACGACCTGACCCGCGCGAAGGTGATCTGATGAGCGACACATTCATTCCTGCCATTACCCCGCTGGCCCACATGGAACGGGCCGCGCGCGTCAAGGTCATGATCTTCGATGTCGACGGCGTGCTGACCGACGGCAGCCTGACCTATGGTCCCGACGGCGAGGTCACCAAGACCTTCAATGTGCTCGACGGCCTGGGGATCCAGCTGTTGAACAAGACCGGCGTGCAGACCGCGATCATCAGCGCGCGCCTGTCGCCGATCGTCGTCAAGCGCGCGGCCGATCTCGGCATCTCGCATGTCCACCAGGGCATCCACGACAAGCGCATCGGCTTCGCCAAGCTGTTGGAAAGCACCGGCTTCACGGCCGAGCAGTGCGGCTATATCGGCGACGACGTGATCGACCTGCCGCTGTTCGCCCGCGTTGGCTTCGCGGTCGCCGTGCCTTCGGGCCACCCCGAGGTGCAGCATCGCGCGCATTACGTCACGAAGAACGGCGGCGGCCGTGGCGCCGTGCGCGAGGTGTGCGACCTCGTGATGCGCGCCCAGGGCACCTACGACCAGGCGCTCGCGCCGTATTTCGCCTGAGGCCGTGAGCATGGCTACCGTCGTCGTCAACAAGCGCACCGCCCATCGCTGGAATCTGCTGGCGATGATCGTCATCGGCACCTTCTTCGCCTTCGGCAGCTTCTGGCTGCTGCAGCTGATGCAGGCGTCCGACATCGACGCCCAGCTGGGCGGCCCGCCGGACGAGCCGGACTACATCGTCGAGAACTTCTCGTTCGTGCGCATGACCGAGAACGGCCAGCCGAGTTACCTGGTGTCGGGCAAGCGCCTGGCGCACATCCCGAATGGCGACGTGTCGCACGTCGAGGCTCCGGTGCTGCGCGGCGTCGAGCCGGGCCGCCCACCGATGACGGTGGTCGCCAGGAACGCGCAGATCCACCACGAGGAGCACCGCGTCGAGCTGGTCGGCGACGTCGACCTGCAGCGGCCCAGGACGGCGCAGAGCGAGTCGCTGCAGGTGCGCACCCAGGCGCTCACCGTGCTGCCCGACGAAGAAATCCTGAAGACCGATCTGCCGATCGACATGCAGCTCGGCGCGTCCAGCGTCAAGGGCACCGGCATGGTCGCCAACAACGCGACCATGCAGATGCACCTGTCCAGCCGCGGCCAGATCGTCTATCCGCCACGCCAGCGCTGACCCGCCTTTAGCGCCGCGTGCCAACCCGAGACCCGCATCCAACCATGAAAAAACTCCTAGCTGCCGTTTGCCTCTCCCTGCTGTCGCTGACGGCCGCCGCCGAGCGCGCCGATTCGCTCAAGCCGGCAGTGATCGACTACGATTCGCTCGACGTCGACGAGGTCACCGGCACCCGTATCCTGACCGGCAACGTGATCCTGACCCGCGGCACCCTGCAGCTCAAGTCGGACCGCGCCCTGGTCAAGGAAAGCCCGGAAGGCTATATGAGCGTGACCCTCACCGCCGCCGGCGGCAAGGTCACCACCTTCCGCCAGAAGCGCGACGGCGGTCCCGACCTGTGGGTCGAGGGCCAGGCCGAACGCATCGAGTACGACGAGCGTTCGGAACTGGTGCGCCTGTTCTCCAACGCCATCGTGCGCGAACTGGAAGGTTCGCGCATGACCAACCAGATCACCGGTCCTTACATCTCCTACGACAACCGCAAGGAAGTGGCCACGGTGCGCAACGACGTCAGCGGCCAAAGTAAAGTTGGCGGCGGCCGCGGCACCCTGATCCTGGCGCCCAAGCGCGCCCCGGCCGGAGGCGCCCAATGACGGCAGCCCCGATGGAGCTGGGCGATTGCAGTACCCTGGTCGTCAAAGGCCTGCAGAAGAGCTATGGCAAGCGCCTGGTGGTGCGCGACGTGTCGCTGCAGGTCGAATGCGGTGAAGTGGTTGGCTTGCTGGGCCCGAACGGCGCCGGCAAGACGACGTCGTTCTACATGATCGTCGGCCTGGTGCCGTCGGATGCCGGTTCGATCGACATCAACGGTACCGACATCACGAGCCTGCCGATCCACCGCCGCGCGGTGCTGGGCCTGTCCTACCTGCCGCAAGAGGCGTCGGTGTTTCGCAAGCTGACGGTCGAAGAGAACATCCGCGCCGTGCTCGAACTGCAGAAGGACAACGGCAAGCCGCTGTCGAAAGACCAGATCAACGCGCGCCTCGACACCCTGCTGGCCGACCTGCAGATCGAGAAGCTGCGCGAAAATCCGGCCTTGTCGCTGTCGGGCGGCGAGCGCCGCCGCGTGGAAATCGCGCGCGCGCTGGCGACCAATCCGCGCTTCGTGCTGCTCGACGAGCCATTCGCCGGCGTCGATCCGATCGCCGTGATCGAGATCCAGCGCATCGTGCGCTTCCTGAAGGAGCGCAAGATCGGCGTCCTGATCACCGACCACAACGTGCGCGAGACGCTCGGCATCTGCGACCGCGCCTACATCATCAACCAGGGCGCCGTGCTGGCATCGGGCCGCCCTGACGACATCATCGCCGACGAGTCGGTGCGCCGCGTGTACCTGGGTGAACACTTCCGCATGTGAGCGACACCTAGATGAAACAGTCCCTGCAACTTCGCACATCGCAGCACCTGGCGCTCACGCCGCAATTGCAGCAATCGATCCGCCTGCTGCAGCTGTCGACACTCGAACTGCACCAGGAGATCGAGCAGATACTGGGCGATAACCCCTTGCTGGAACGGCTCGACGATCCGCTCGACCGCTCGGTGCGCTTGCTGGCCGATGGCGCCATCAACAACGCGCCGGCCAATGGCGAAGCGCCGTCCGCGCCCGGCCAGCAGGCCGAGGGACAGGAGGCGCCAGCGCCGGCAGGCGAGGCCGAAGGCTTCGATGGCGCCGCCGATGGCGACCGTGGCGACGCCGACTGGAGCGATGGCGGTTCGGTATCGTCGGGCAGTGGCGGCGAGGATGAAGACGGCCGCCCGCAGCTGGAGGCCTGCGCCATCACCTTGCGCGAGCACCTGATGGAACAGGTGCGCGAAGCCACCTTGTCGGCGCGCGACCGGGCGCTGGCCGAGCTGGTGATCGATGCGCTCGACGACAACGGCTACCTCGAGGAACCACTCGACGAGATCCACGCCCGTCTGCCCGAAGAACTCGAGATCGAGATCGACGAGCTGCGCTGCGCGCTGGCGCTGGTGCAGAGCATGGACCCGGTGGGCGTCGGCGCGCGCAGCGCGGCCGAATGCCTGGCGCTGCAGATCCGGCGCATGCCCGGCGTGCCGATGGTCACGCGGCGCATGGCGCTCACCATCGTCGAGGGTTACCTGAGCTGGTTCGCCCAGCGCGAATACAGCAAGCTCAAAAAAGCGCTCGACTGCGACGACGAAGACCTGCGCGAGGTGCAGGCCGTGGTCCGCCAGTGCAATCCGCATCCGGGCGCCGCCTTCGCATCGAACCTGTCCGACTACGTGGTGCCGGACGTGATCGTGCGCCGTTCCAAGAGCGGCTGGGCTGTCACGTTGAACCCGGACGTGATGCCGCGCCTGCGCGTCAACAGCCTGTACGCGAACCTGCTCAAACAGGGCAAGAGCGAGGCGCAGATGGGCGCGCAGCTGCAAGAAGCGAAGTGGCTCATCAAGAATATGCGCCAGCGTTTCGACACCATCCTCCGTGTGGCGGAGGCGATTGTCGAGCGCCAGCGCAACTTTTTCTCGCACGGCGCGGTTGCCATGCGGCCCCTTGTTTTACGTGAGATTGCTGATACACTAGGCCTACACGAGAGCACAATTTCTCGTGTCACAACTCAAAAATATATGCTGACCCCGCACGGCATGGTTGAGTTGAAGTATTTCTTCGGCAGCCACGTTGCCACCGAGGCGGGAGGCGAAGCATCCTCGACGGCAATACGTGCGCTCATCGCACAATTGACAGGAGCAGAAGACCCTAGGAACCCTTTATCCGACAGCAAGATCGCGGAGATGCTCGGGGAACAAGGCATGGTCATCGCGCGCCGCACGGTTGCAAAATACCGTGAAGCCCTCAAGATACCCCCTGTAAGCCTCCGCAAGTCCTTGTAACTGCGCCGTCCACAGACATCGTGCCTTGTCGCGTCCTGTGGCCCACACGGTGCAACATTTTCAAAGGAGTGTGTATGAACCTCACAATCAGTGGCCATCATCTCGAAGTAACCCCCGCCATCCGTGAATACGTTCAGAATAAGCTCGAGCGCATCATTCGCCATTTCGACCAGGTGATCGACACCCACGTCTTCCTGGCCGTCGACAACCTCACTGAAAAAGAAAAAAGGCAGAAAGCAGAGATCAACGTGCAGGTATCGGGCAAGACCCTGCATGTGGCAAGCGTCGCGCAAGACCTGTACGCCGCGATCGACACGCTGATGGATAAGCTGGACCGTCAAATCCTGAAACACAAGCAGCAACTGAAGGACCATAGCCGTACTTCGATCAAACGCCTGCCGGAAAACGGCGGCGAAGACGCCGCTGTCGCCTGATCAGGCGCAGGGCTCACACTAGCTAAGGGCGTCTAAGGGGACGCCCTTTTTGCATCCGGCTTCCCGGTATGACGCGCGTCGCGTGTTCGGTAAAATGCATCTCTCTCCATTACCGACCACGCCATGACCGACCACGTCCTGACCAGCATCGCCAACCGCACCGGCATCATCACCCTCGACCGTCCGAAGGCGCTCAATTCGCTGTCGCTCGCGATGGTGCGCGCGCTGACCGACATCCTGCTTGTCTGGCAGGCCAACCCGCAAGTCGACGCGGTCATGCTCACCAGCAGCAGCGAAAAGGCCTTGTGCGCAGGCGGCGACATCCGCTTCTTCCATGAAGTCGGCCATGCGGGTCCGATGGGCGGCAGCGCGCTGCTCGAGGATTTCTTCACCGAAGAATACGCGCTGAACCACCTGATCCATTTCTATCCGAAGCCCTATATCGCCATCATGGACGGCGTCGTGATGGGCGGCGGCATGGGCATCGCCCAGGGCGGCCCGGATTGCGGGCTGCGCATCGTGACCGAGCGCACCAGGATGGCCATGCCCGAAGTGAACATCGGCCTGTTCCCGGATGTCGGCGGCAGCCATTTCCTGTCGCATGCGCCGGGACAGCTCGGCAACTACCTGGGCTTGACCGGCCTGACGATCGGCGCCGCCGACGCGCTGTACGTGGGCCTGGCCGACGTGTTCGTGCCAAGCGCCGAGCTGCCGGCCTTGAACGCACTGATCCAGGCGACGGGCGGCGCCGAACTGCCCGCCGCGATCCGCGCCTTCGCCGCGCCGTTCGCGCAAGCGGCAGGCGAAAGCGAACTGCAGGCCCGGCGTGCACTGATCGATACGCACTTCGGCGCGGCGTCGGTCGCCGCGATCATGGCTTCGCTCGAACCCGACGAGACGCCGTTCGCGCAAAAGGCCCTGGCGGCGATGCGCCAGCGCTCGCCCCTGATGATGTGCGTGACCCACGAGCTGCTGGCGCGCGGCGCCCAACTGTCCGTGGCCGACTGCCTGCGCATGGAGCGCTCGCTGGTGCGCCGCAATTTCGAGCATGGCGAAGTGCTGGAAGGGGTACGCGCGCTGGTGATCGACAAGGACAATGCGCCGCAATGGAATCCCCCATCCCTCGAGCAGGTCACGCCCGAGATGGTGGCGCGCTTCTTCGCGCCGGTATGGCCGGACCACGCGCATCCGCTCAGGCATCTCGCATAAACGCTCCCATGCATATCCATTTTTGCGTGACACCGTATCGATGAGGTGTGACCATCAGTCCTTCATGATGTGAAAGGAAGACCGATGCGCCTGCGTGCCTTGCTGATCTCGATGACCTTGTGCGGCGGCGTCGCCGCGCAGGACCACCGGCCCGACTTCGATCCGAGCCGGCTCAAGGGCCCGGCGGCGGGAGGGGCGACCGAAGTGCTGGTGCTCGGCTCGTCCCATCTGTCGCAACTGCCGAAGACCTTCAGGCAATCGAGCCTGACCCTCGTGAACGACCGGCTTGCCGCCTGGAAGCCGCAGGCGATCGCCATTGAAGCGCTGTCCGGGCCACAGTGCGACTTCATGCGCGCTTACCAGGCGCGCTACAAGGACTCCATCGACAGCTATTGCTGGGATCCTGCGCCAGCCCGGGCGGCCACCGGGCTCGATGTCGCCGCCGCCACAGATGCGTACGAGAAGCTGCTGGCCTCCTGGCCGGACGCGCCGAGCCCCGCGCAACGGCGTCGCCTGGCGGCCCTGTTCCTTGCAGGCGGCGAACCCGCGTCGGCCTTCGTCCAATGGCTGCGCCTGCCGGCCGCCGAGCAGCGCGTGGGCGACGGACTCGATGCCGCGCTGGTCGCCCAGCTGCAGAAGTCCGAGACGCGCGTCAGCGAAAGCCTGATGATCGCCGCGCGCCTGGCCGCGCGCCTGGGCCACGAGCGCGTGTATCCGATGGATGACCACACGGCGGACCGCCCGATCAAGGACCGCCAGGCGATCATCGAGGCCTTCAATACAATCTGGGATAACCCGGCCAACAAGAAGCGCGCGCAGGCGGACAAGGTCTTGAACGAAGGGTTGGGCAGCCCCGAAGGCGTGCTGGCGCTGTACCGCGCCGAGAATGCGCCCGGCCAGGGAGTGCTCGTCTTCGAAAGCGACTTCGGCGCCGCCATGAACGAATCGTCGCCGCAGCGCTTGGGCCGCAAGTATCTGGGGTACTGGGAAACGCGCAACCTGCGCATGGCCGCCAATATCCGCGACGTGATGACCGAACGGCCGGGCGAGCGCATGCTGGTCATCGTGGGCGCTTCGCACAAGGGCTACCTGGAAGCCTACCTGCACCAGATGCACGATCTGCGCATCGTGGATGCAATGCAGGTGCTGCGGTAGAAACTGGAAATCTACCGGAGCAGGTGCTAGGCAGCCGGATGCTTCGGCTGCTCCCGGTGCCGTACGATCACGCGCTCGGTCTCGGCGAAGTGCGCGCCGAGATGCTCGGCCATGTACACCGAGCGGTGCTGGCCGCCGGTGCAGCCCACCGCCACCGTCAGGTAGCTGCGGTTATCGGTCTTGAACGATGGCAGCCACTTGGCCACGAAGCTGCGGATATCGGCCAGCATCTCGATCGCGCTCGGCTGGGTGTCGAGGAAGTCGATCACCGGCTGATCCCTGCCGGTGAGGGGCCGCAGGGCCAGGTCGTAATACGGGTTCGGGATCGCGCGCACGTCGAACACGAAGTCGGCGTCGAGCGGCACGCCGACCTTGAACGCGAACGATTCGAAGAACAGCGTCAGCGGCGCGTGGTCGACCTCGGCCAGCTCCTTGATCCAGCCGCGCAGCTTGTTGGCCGACAGCTCCGAGGTATCGATCACATGGCCCAGGTTCTCGATCGACGACAGGCGCTCGCGCTCTTCGGCGATGCACTCGATGAGGGTACGGCGCGAAGCCGGGTTCTCGCCCGGCCGCAGTTCGTGCGACAGCGGGTGGCTGCGCCGCGTCTCGGAAAAACGCGCGACCAGCGAATGCGTGCTCGAGGTCAGGAACATGACCTTGACCGCGTGGCCGTCCTCGCGCAGGCGACATACGCTCACCGGCAGTTCGACCAGCGATTCGGCGCTGCGCGCGTCGACCGAGACCGCCATCTTGGCGGTGCCGGACTCGTTGACTGTATTGACGAGGGCCGGCAGCAGGGCCGGCGGCAGGTTGTCGACGCAGTAGTAACCCGCGTCTTCAAGAACATTCAGGGCCACGGACTTGCCCGAGCCCGAGATGCCGGTGATGAGGACGATGTGCATGCGGCGATGATACCGCAACCGCAGGGCGATGGCACACGGCCGGTCTCTTCGGCAGCGGTTCAGCCCGCGGTCAATCCGCGCTCATCGCCTGGCGCTGGCGCTCCATGAATTCCTGCAGCGTGTCGATGCCGCGCAGTTGCAGGATCGTGTTGCGCACCGCGGCCTCGAGCAGCACCGCGATGTTGCGGCCGGCCGCCACGGGAATGACGACCTTGCGGATCGGCAGGCCCAGCACGTCCTCGGTCGGGAAGTGGAAGGGCAGGCGCTCGACCTCTTCGTCCAGCGCGCCGCGCTTGACCAGGTGCACGATCAGTTTCAGCCGCATCTTGCGCCGCACCGCCGTCTCGCCGAAGATCGCCTTGATGTCCAGCAGGCCCAGGCCGCGCACTTCCAGCAGGTTCTGCAGCAGCGGCGGACAGCGGCCCTCGATCATGTTCGGCGCGATGCGCGAGAACTCCACCGCGTCATCGGCCACCAGGCCGTGGGAGCGCGAGATCAGCTCCAGGCCCAGCTCGCTCTTGCCAAGGCCCGACTCGCCCGTGATCAGCACGCCCACGCCCAGCACGTCCATGAACACGCCGTGCATGATCACGCGCTGCGCCAGCTTCTTGGACAGGTACACGCGCAAGAAGTCGATCACCTGCGCCGCCGGCAGCGGCGTCGAGAACAGCGGGATGTTCTGCTCGTCGCAGATGGCGAGGATGTCGGGCGGAGTTTCGAGGCCTTGGGCGATGATCAGCGCCGGCGGACCGCCGCCAATCAGTTCGCCCACCACGTGGCTGCGCGAATTGGCCTTGAGGCGGTGGTAGTAATCGAGTTCCTGGTGGCCGAACACCTGGATGCGGCCCGGGTGGATCAGGTTCAGGTGGCCGACCTGGTCGGCGGCCGAGGCGGCATCGCCGGCGATCTGGCGTTCGCCGCCGGGAAAGCCCGCGAACCAGCCCAGTTGCAGGCTGTCGCGGTTATCGTCGTACAGCCGCTGGATGGTCAGCGGAGACTGCAGCATGGGCATTGTCGTCGTCGCAAATAAGGCGCGCGGCGTGATTGCCGCGCGTTCATCAGACGTACAGTTTAACCCAGAGCCTGCAGGCTGGGTTGCCAGTTGATAATGCGGTCATGCACTGATTTTGGATCGGAATCGTTCGCCAGGGCGGTGCGCACCGACTCGTCGGAGAACAGCTCGGCGATCTCGGACAGGATTTCGAGATGCTGCTGGGTGACGTGGTCCGGGATCAGCAGGAAGAACAGCAGGCTCACCGGCTGGCCGTCGGGCGACTCGAAGGGAATCGGTTCCTTCAGGCGCACGAAGGCGGCCAGCGGGGACTTGAGGCTCTTGCTGCCCTTGATGCGGCCGTGCGGGACGGCGACGCCGTGGCCCAGGCCCGTCGAGCCGAGCCGTTCGCGGGCGAACAGGTTGTCCGACACGATCGAACGGGCAATGCCGCAGTTGTTCTCGAAGATCAGGCCGGCTTGCTCGAAAGCCCGCTTCTTGCTCGACACTTCAATGTCGAGCTGGACGTTCTCGAGCGAGAGGATTTTGCTTAGATTCGTCATAACGTGGGTGCGATGCACGCGTGGAGTGCTTGCGAGCACGGGATTATAGGCCTGTTTGCGGCCTGAGACACTCGAATTCGCGACAGTTTGGGCTTCTGGCCAAACCGCCGTATGAGACCCGTCGAAACGGGATAACCAGTTAGTTGATTTGCATCACCTGCGCTACGCAATTTCTTCAACAAATCAATCGTTGCGGCCAGCTATCGTATGCCAGTGCGCCAATTCACCGACGATTGCTCGAAGGTCCGCCAAAAAATACGGCAGGGCGCTCGGTATCGTATAGCCAAAGGTGATGCCATGCCTTGTGCAGGCTGTCGTCTAAAACGTACAAGCGTACTACTTATATCCTGACAGAAACTGGGTGTTTACTGGCGCGCGCCACGCAGATTGCCCGGTTTGCCGGTGCTGAAGTTGGCGCGCCATGGATTGATGTCCAGGCCGCCACGTCGTGTATAGCGGGCATACACGGCCAGCTTGCTCGGCTGACACTGGCGCAGCACGTCCATGAAGATGCGCTCGACGCACTGCTCATGGAATTCGTTGTGCTCGCGAAAGCCGATCAGGTATTTGAGCAGGCCTTCCTGGTCGATCTGCGGGCCGACGTAGCGGATCTGCACCGTGCCCCAGTCCGGCTGGCCCGTGACCAGGCAATTCGACTTGAGCAGGTGCGACACCAGCGTTTCCTCGACCGGCGCGTCGTCGTGGTTGGCCTTGAGCAGCTCGGGGGCCGGCGCATACGCGTCGACCTCGATGTCGAGGCGGTCCAGCAGCGTGCCTTCCAGTTCGCCCATCTTGATCGACCCGAACTGTTCCGGGTGGTGCAAGGTGACGTGGACCGGCGCGCCGAAACCGTTCGACAGGTCGTCGCGCAGCAGGGCAAGCAAGGCGTCCGGACCCGCGAGGCGGGTCTGGTTGAACGAATTCAGGTACAGCTTGAACGATTTCGATTCGATGATGTTCGGCGAATCGGCCGGCGCCGTCACGGTCGCGATCGCGACCTGTGGTTTGCCGCGCATGTTCAGCCATGACAGCTCGTAGGCATTCCAGATATCGACCCCGAAGAAGGGCAGGGTGCCGGAGCCGGCAGTCAGGCCGAGCTCGTCGCGCTTTTGCTGGCGCGCGATGGGGAACAGCAGTTCCGGTGCGTATTGGCTCTGGTAGGCGGAGGATTTGCCAAGTGGCGATTGATCAGGAGTATTCATAAGCAAGGATAAGCAATCTGCGCCGTCGGCTCGTGACCCTTGGCGCCAGAACGTCGGCTTCGAGGCTGGTGGTAGGAGCGGCGCAGACGCGATTCAACAGGTAGGGATCATGCCCCCAAAAACAACTTGTACACGGGATTACCGCTCTCGTCCCAGTAGCGATAACCGAGCGAGGCCAGGAATTGCCGGAACTCATCCATTTCGGCTTGCGGCACTTGCAGCCCGACCAGGATACGCCCCACATCGCCGCCCTGGTTGCGGTAGTGGAATAGCGAGATATTCCAGTTCGGCGCCATGCTGTCCAGGAAGCGCATCAGCGCACCGGGCCGTTCAGGGAACTCGAAACGATACAGCAATTCATCGTGCGCAAGTGAACTTTTCCCGCCGACCAGGTGGCGGATGTGCAGCTTGGCCAGCTCGTCATAGGTGAGGTCGAGCGTCTTGTAGCCGTGTTCCTCGAAGGTGCGCGCCAGGAGGCCCGATTCGCTGCGGCTGCCCACCTGCACGCCGACGAAGACGTGGGCCTCGCTTTCATGGCTGATGCGGTAGTTGAATTCGGTGACGTTGCGCGGGCCGACCAGCGCGCAGAAGCGCCGGAAGCTGCCGCGCTGCTCGGGCACGGTCACGGCGAACACTGCTTCGCGCGATTCGCCCAGCTCGGCGCGCTCGGCCACGAAGCGCAGGCGATCGAAGTTCATATTGGCGCCGCAAGCCACCGCCACCAGCGTTTCATTCCTGATCGGCTCGCGGTTCATCTGCGAGCGCTCGACATAGGCCTTGGCGCCGGCCACGGCCAGTGCGCCGGCCGGCTCGAGGATGCTGCGCGTATCCTGGAACACGTCCTGGATCGCGGCGCAGATGGCGTCGGTATCGACCAGGATGATCTCATCGACCACTTGCTGGGCCACGCGGAAGGTTTCCTCGCCCACCAGGCGCACCGCGGTGCCGTCCGAGAACAGGCCGACGTCGGTCAGCGTGACACGCTGGCCGGCCTTCAGGCTGCGCGCCATGGCGTCCGAATCCAGCGTCTGCACGCCGATGATCTTGATGTCGGGGCGGATCTGCTTGACGTAGGCGCCGATGCCGGCAATGAGTCCGCCGCCGCCGATGGCGACGAAGATCGCGTGGATTGGACTGGACAGCTGGCGCAGGATTTCCATGCCGATCGTGCCCTGGCCGGCGATCACGTCCGGATCGTCGAACGGGTGGACGAAGGTCAGGCGTTGTTCTTTTTCGAGCACCAGGGCGTGGTTGTAGGCGTCGGTGTACGAATCGCCGTGCAGCACGATTTCGACGCTGGCGCCGCCGCGCGCCTTGACCGCGTCGATCTTCACTTGCGGGGTGGTGGTCGGCATGACGATCAGCGCGCGGCAGCCGAGGCGGCAGGCCGACAGCGCCACGCCCTGGGCATGGTTGCCGGCCGAGGCGCAGATCACGCCGCGCTTGAGCTGCTCGGGCGTCAGGTTCGCCATCTTGTTGTAGGCACCACGCAGCTTGAAGCTGAACACGCTCTGCATGTCCTCGCGCTTGAAGTAGATGCGGTTGCCCATGCGCTGGGACAGCGTCGGGGCCAGCTCGAGCGGCGTTTGTTCGGCGACGTCATAGACGCGGGCGGTCAGGATTTTTCTGAGATAGTCGGTAGTCATGGTCGGATTGCAAAAGTCTTGCCGGCAAGGCCGGCGGACGGACGACGTGAACTGTTCCGCTAGGGTGGGTGACCGTGGCGCAAAGATCGATGCGGCAAGCTGGGTGACAGGCTGGTCGTATCGTGTCGTGACGAAAGTACCGGATCATTATAATGGAGCATTATCGCCCCTATCCACCACCATCAGGCTCGCATGATCGAATCCGCTGTCCAATGGCTTCTTGATTTCCTGGCAGCGCCGACCGTCGGGCTGACGTCGATCTTCATCGTCAGTTTCGTCTCCGCCACTTTGTTGCCCCTCGGTTCCGAGCCGGCCGTGTTCGCGGTCATCAAGGCGAACCCGGACATGTTCTGGCCGGCGATCCTGGTGGGCACCCTGGGTAATACGCTGGGCGGCGCTTTCGACTACTTCCTCGGCTACCGCGCCAAGGTGGCGTTCGCCAAGGAACGCCAGAGCCGCTGGTTCGGCTGGCTCAAGCGCTATGGCGCCAAGACCATGCTGCTGTCCTGGCTGCCGGGCATCGGCGATCCCTTGTGCACGCTGGCCGGCTGGCTGCACCTGCCGTTCTGGCCCAGCGTGCTGTATATGACGATCGGCAAGTTCGCGCGCTATCTGACCATGACGCTGGCGCTGCTGTATATCCCGGACAGTTTCTGGACCAATCTCGGTGATATGCTGACGCGTATTACCGGCTGAGCATTACCTTTCCTGTCACTGGCCGGGGCTGCAGGGGAGCACCCGATGCTCGAACTGCGACCCAGTTGCGAACACTGCAATATAGTGCTGGTGCCCGCGTCCATCGAGGTGCGCATCGGTTCGTATGAATGCACATTCTGCGCCGACTGTGTCGATGGCGTCCTGTCGGACGTTTGCCCGACCTGTGGCGGTGGTTTCGTGCCAAGGCCGGTCAGGCCTGCGCGCGACTGGAAGAATGGGAACTATCTGGGCAACGACCCGGCGCGCAGGGAACCGACGCTGCGGCCGGTGGACCCGGCCGCGCATGCGCGTTTTGCCGAGCCATCCAGGATATCGCGCCGTCGCGACGCTAGCGTCCTGCAGGTTCATGGCGGGCGGTCCATAATGGGGTTCGTTGCAGCCCAAGGATCCACGCGTGACCGACCGCCTTCCCGTCCCCCTCGACAAAGCCTATCGCCTGATGAACCATGGCCCCACGGTGCTGGTATCGAGCCGTCACGGCGAAGCCATCAACGTGATGGCGGCCGCCTGGTCGATGCCGCTCGATTTCGCGCCGCCCAAGGTGGCGGTGGTGCTCGACAAGAGCACGCTCACGCGCAGGATGGTCGAGGCCTCCGGCGAATTCGCCCTGATGGTGCCGTCGCGTGAACTGGCCCAGCTGACGCTGCAGGTCGGCTCGACCACGGGCCGCGAGGTCGACAAGTTCGCCGCCTTCGACGCCGGCTACTGGAATGGCGAGCAAACCGGCGCGCCCCTGCTGGACGGTTGCCTGGCCTGGCTCGAATGCCGCCTGCTGCCCGAGCCGCATCTCCAGGACACCTATGACCTGTTCCTCGGCCAGGTTGTCGCCGCATGGGCCGATCCCGCCGTGTTTCGCGATGGCCACTGGGAGATGGAAGAAGGCGGAAAGAAGAGCATCCACTACGTCGCCGGCGGCCATTTCCATGAGACCGGCGACGCCTTCGAAGCCAGTGCCGATATGCCGCGAACGGACAACAACGCCGGATGACATATGCCGTTCGGGTCGCCAGGCATGACGAATAATGCACTGTAGAGCTTATGTGCAAATAAAGTTTGGCCTTTCAAATTAGTATAGACATTTTATTGTGTGGCCCAGGATGGCGATCCGGGCATTAAGCGAGCGTGGTGCAACGCAATAAGCTAGAATGAATGTCCTTCGGGCCTGTCCGATCGTCGACCAGAATTCATGAACGCCCCCGCACACATCCATACCCTGCTTGCCGATAACGCACCCGCGCGCCTGCGCGAGATCCCTTATAACTACACTTCGTTCTCGGATCGCGAAATCGTGATCCGCCTGCTCGGTGAGTCATCGTGGGAGCTGCTCGACAGCCTGCGCGGCGCGCGCCAGACCGGCCGCTCGGCGCGCATGCTGTACGAGGTGCTGGGCGATATCTGGGTCGTGCGCCGCAATCCCTACCTGCAGGACGACATGCTGGACAACCCGAAGCGCCGGGCCAAGCTGATCGAAGCGCTGCACCACCGCCTGGGCGAGATCGACAAGCGCCGTACCACGGTCGATGCGCTGGACGCATCTGCCACGGACAGTGATCCGGACCTGGTAGCGAAGCGCAGCGCCGCCGTCGAGCAGCTGCTCGCGGCCGCACGCCGCGCCGTCGACGACTTTGGCCGCGAATTCGCCGAGACCTACGACCTGCGCAAGCGCGCCACCAAGGTGCTGGGCGCCTACACCGACAAGCGCAATATCCGTTTCGACGGCATGCACCGCACTTCGCACGTCACCGATGCCACCGACTGGCGCGTCGAGTATCCCTTCCTGGTGCTGGTGCCGGACAGCGAAGACGAGATGGCCGGCCTGGTCAAGGGCTGTATCGAGCTGGGATTGACCATCATCCCGCGCGGCGGCGGCACCGGCTACACTGGCGGCGCGATTCCGCTCACGCCGATGTCGGCCGTGATCAACACCGAAAAACTGATCGGCATCGGCGAAGTCGAGATGACCGCCATGCCGGGCCTGGACCGCGAGTACGCGACCATCCACACCTATGCCGGCGTGGTGACCCAGCGCGTGTCGCAGGCGGCCGAGAAGGCCGGCTTCGTGTTCGCGGTCGACCCGACCTCGGCCCACGCGTCCTGCGTGGGCGGCAATATCGCGATGAACGCGGGCGGCAAGAAGGCCGTGTTGTGGGGCACCGCGCTCGACAACCTGGCCTCGTGGCGCATGGTCGACCCCAATGGCGACTGGCTCGACGTCACCCGCATCAACCACAACCTGGGCAAGATCCACGATGCGCCGACCGCCGAATTCCTGCTCGAATGGACGCATCCCTCGGTCAAGGGTGCGCCGAAAGGCGCGCCGTTCCGTACCGAGACGCTGACCATCGAGGGCAAGCGTTTCCGCAAGGAGGGCCTGGGCAAGGACGTCACCGACAAATTCCTGGCCGGCCTGCCGGGCATCCAGAAAGAGGGCACCGACGGCCTGATCACGTCGAGCCGCTGGATCCTGCACAAGATGCCCAAGTTCACCCGCACGGTGGCGCTGGAATTCTTCGGCCAGGCGCGCGATGCGATCCCGTCGATCGTCGAGATCAAGGATTACCTGGACAGCCTGCCGAAGAACGGCGACCCGGCCTTTGCCACGCTGCGCCTGGCGGGCCTGGAACACCTCGATGAACGCTACCTGCGCGCGGTCGGCTACGCCACCAAGTCGAAGCGCGGTGTGCTGCCCAAGATGGCGCTGTTCGGCGACATCGTCGGCGACGACGAGAACGCGGTGGCGCTGGCCGCCTCCGAAGTGGTGCGCCTGGCGAATACCCGCGTGGGCGAGGGCTTCGTCGCGGTCAGCCCCGAGGCGCGCAAGAAGTTCTGGCTCGATCGCGCCCGCACCGCGGCCATCGCGCGCCACACCAACGCCTTCAAGATCAATGAAGACGTGGTCATTCCACTGAACCGGATGGGCGAGTACACCGACGGCATCGAGCGCATCAACGTCGAGCTGTCGATCAAGAACAAGCTGCAGCTGGTGGACCAGTTGCGCGCCTACCTGGCGAGCGACCACCTGCCGCTGGCCAAGAGCGACGACGCCACCGGCGACGGCGTCGACCGCGACGAAATCATGGGCGACCGCCCATTGCAGGCGCGCGCGCTGGTCGACCTGGTCGACAAGCGCTGGACCTTCATCCTGGCCAACCTCGATGCGCCCTTGCTCGACGCCCAGCCCCAGCTCGAGACCCTCGGCCTCGACCACTTGCATGACGCGATCACGCAGCGCCTGGCGATCCAGCCCGATGCGCGCCTGTTCGACGCGGTGCAGGACCACACGGTGCGCATCTCGTGGAAGGCCGAAGTACGCGCGCCGCTGCGCCAGATCTTCAACGGCGCCGCCTATCAGTGCATCCTCGACGAGGCGAGCGAGATCCACAAGCGCGTGCTGCGCTCGCGCGTGTTCGTCGCGCTGCACATGCACGCGGGCGACGGCAACGTCCACACCAACCTGCCGGTGAACTCGGACGACTACGCCATGCTGCAAGATGCGCACAAGGCGGTCGAGCGCATCATGCGCCTGGCGCGTTCGCTGGACGGCGTGATCTCGGGCGAACATGGCATCGGCATCACCAAGCTCGAATTTTTGACCGACGACGAAATCCAGGACTTCCGCGACTACAAGGTGCGCGTCGATCCGGAAGGCCGCTTCAACAAGGGCAAGCTGCTCAACCTCGAAGGCGCCCACGCCGACCTGCGCAACGCCTATACGCCGTCGTTCGGCCTGATGGGCCACGAATCGCTGATCATGCAGCAGAGCGATATCGGCGAGATCGCCAACAGCATCAAGGACTGCCTGCGCTGCGGCAAATGCAAACCCGTGTGCACGACCCACGTCCCGGGGGCGAACCTGCTGTATTCGCCGCGCGACAAGATCCTCGCCACGTCGGCGCTGATCGAGGCCTTCCTGTACGAAGAGCAGACCCGGCGCGGCGTCTCGCTGCGCCATTGGGAAGAGTTCGAGGACATCTCCGACCACTGCACCGTGTGCCACAAATGCGTGACACCTTGTCCGGTCAATATCGACTTCGGCGACGTGTCGATGAATATGCGTAACCTGCTGCGCAAGATGGACAAGCGCAGCTTCAAGCCGGCCAACCGCGCGGCCATGTTCTTCCTGAACGCGACCGACCCGACCACCATCAACGCCACGCGCAAGGCGATGGTCGACCTGGGCTTCAAGGCCCAGCGCCTGGGCAACCGCATGCTCAAGGGCCTGGCCAAGCCGCAGCTGGCGGCGCCGCCGCCGACCACGGGCAAGCCGCCCGTGCGCGAGCAGGTGATCCACTTCATCAACAAGAAGATGCCGGGCAACCTGCCCAAGAAGACGGCGCGCGCGCTGCTCGACATCGAGGACGACAAGATCGTCCCGATCATCCGCAACCCGAAGAAGACCAACGCCGACACCGAAGCCGTGTTCTACTTCCCGGGCTGCGGCTCCGAGCGCCTGTTCTCGCAAGTGGGCCTGGCCACCCAGGCGATGCTGTGGGAAGTGGGCGTGCAGACCGTGCTGCCGCCGGGCTACCTGTGCTGCGGCTATCCGCAGCGCGGCGCCGGCCAGTACGACAAGGCCGACAAGATGATGACGGATAACCGCGTGCTGTTCCACCGCATGGCCAACACGCTGAACTACCTCGACATCAAGACGGTCCTGGTCTCGTGCGGCACCTGCTACGACCAGCTGGCGACCTATGAATTCGAGAAGATCTTCCCGGGCTGCCGTATCATGGACATCCATGAATACCTGCTCGAGAAGGGCGTCAAGCTCGAAGGCGTGAACGGCACCCGCTACATGTACCACGACCCCTGCCACACGCCGATGAAGCTGCAGGATTCGATGAAGACGGTGAACGCACTGGTGTCGACGATCGATAACGTCAAGATCGAGAAGAACGACCGCTGCTGCGGCGAGTCGGGCACCTTTGCCGTGACCCGTCCCGACATCGCGACCCAGGTGCGTTCGCGCAAGGAAGTCGAGATGGTCAAGGGCGCCGATAAACTGCGCGCCGACGGCTTCAAGGGCGACGTCAAGATCCTGACCAGCTGCCCGTCCTGCCTGCAGGGTCTCACGCGCTACAACGACGACTCGGGCACCACCGCCGACTACATCGTGGTTGAAATCGCAAAGCACCTGCTGGGCGAGAACTGGTTGCCTGATTATGTGGCGCGCGCCAATAACGGCGGCATCGAGCGGGTACTGGTATGACGGCGTTGCGCGCGTTTGCCCATGTCCCTGGCTGCGAGCTGTGCGACTTGTCCATGCCCGTGGCCTGGCGCGGCGAGAAGTTCAGCGTCATCGTCGTCGATGACGCCGGTTACCCCGGCTTTTGCCGCGTGATCTGGCACGACCACGTGCGCGAGATGAGCGACCTGGCGCGCGCCGACCGCCTGCTCTTGCACGAGGCCGTGTTCCTGGTCGAACAGGCGTTGCGCGAAGTCATGCAGCCGCTGAAGGTCAATGTGGCCAGTCTCGGCAATGTCGTGCCGCATCTGCACTGGCATATCATTCCCCGTTACGCCGACGACGCGCACTTCCCGGCCCCCGTGTGGGCGCAGGCGGTGCGCGAGACCGCACCGGATACCCTGGCCGCGCGCCGCGCACTGGCCGAACAACTGGGCGCCGCCATCGCGCGCCGCTTCAACCAAGTAGGAAACTGATTCATGCCCAACCCAACCGAACTGACCGTCCACCAGAAATCGCGCGTGCTCGACGTCGCCTATGACGACGGCAGCGCTTATTCGATCCCGTTTGAACTGATGCGCGTGTACTCGCCGTCGGCCGAAGTGAAGGGCCATGGCCCCGGCCAGGAAGTGCTACAGGTCGGCAAGCGCGAGGTCGGCATCGCCGACGTCGAGCAGGTCGGCAACTATGCGATCAAGCCAACCTTCTCGGACGGCCACGATACCGGCATCTTCAGCTGGGACTACCTGTATGAGCTGGGCCGCAGCCAGGACACGCTGTGGCGCCAGTACCTGGCGCGCCTGCAGGCGGCCGGCTTCGACGAAGAAACGGGCCGCGCGCCGGGCACGCAACTGGCGGGCACGGCGCCGGCCAAGTCGGGCGGCGGCGGTTGCGGCTCGGGTAGTTGCGGCTGCAAATAAGCCGTCCTAGGGCGGCCGCCAAAACAAAAGAGCACATCCTTGGATGTGCTCTTGTCTTTTGCAAGCCCGCCTTGGCGGGCTAATGCCGCATCAAGCCTGTGGCTGGATGTTTGCTGCCTGCTTGCCTTTTGGGCCGGCAGTGATGTCGAAGGTCACGCGCTGGTTTTCCTGCAGCGACTTGAAGCCGTTGGCGTTGATAGCCGAGAAGTGCGCGAATACGTCTTCGCCACCGCCATCAGGGGTGATGAAGCCGAAACCTTTAGCGTCGTTGAACCATTTGACAATGCCAGTAGCCATGTTAATTCCCTCAAATAAGTTGTTTTGCGTTGATGCCCTGTTTGCGTACCTCGGACAAAAACCAGGGCCACGCTCTACATTGCAATTCTGATTATAAGGACAAATTCTTAAAACGGAAGCAAGATTTTTCAATCGTGTTCGTATTACCACAGGTCATCCAGACCGCATGTTTCCACACGGTCTTGATCTCGATCAGAACGTCATCGGAACGCGCAGTGTCAGGGTGACGTCCGGGGTATCACGGGTCACGCCGGCGCCCACCGCAATGTTCAGCGTACGCTTCGGGCTCAGGCGATAGGAATAGCCCAAAAGCAGGGTGCCGAGCTGGGTGCGCACCGAGCCGGCCACCGGCGAACCATTCTGCTTCATGCGCGCGATGGTGCTGTGGTCGTAGCCCAGGCTCATTGACGCCTTGTCGTTCAGCGCCAGGCCCATGCCGAAGTTAAAGCCGAGCACATAACCCGGCTCCAGCTCGCCCAGCGGTTCGCGCACGCCATTGCGCACCAGGCGCGTCACGTTGTCGCGCTTGAAGTTGTGCACATAGCTCAGATTGCCGAAGAAGACGGCCGGATCCGACGGATACAGCCAGGTCAGCGTGCCTTGCAGCGAATGGAAACCGGAACCGGTCGGCAGGTCCAGCGGCAGGCCGGTGCCGGTCACGTTCTCACCGATGCAGCGGGTGTTGCAATCGGTCACGACTTCGAATGGATCGCGGCCGGTGCGGCTTTTGTAGCGCAGGCCGGCGATGTAGTAACCCTTGTCGGCGCCGCCATTGTTCAGCTGATAGCGGCCAGCGACCTCGATGTCGCCCAGGCCCTTGCCGCTGGTGTCGAACACGCGCTCGACCGCGGTGCCGGTGAACAGCTCGCGGCTGACGGTAGCGTCCGAGCGGTACACATACGGCACCTTGACCTCGACTTCCATCCGGTTGTTGATACCGGTGCGGCCGGTGATGGCCGTGGTGAAGGTGTTGCGCTTGATCTCGCGCACGTCGACCAGGCCGATCAGGATCGCGGGAATCACGGTATAGCCGA
Source organism: Telluria sp. RT2P19 (assembly GCF_059685725.1). Classification (NCBI taxonomy): domain Bacteria; kingdom Pseudomonadati; phylum Pseudomonadota; class Betaproteobacteria; order Burkholderiales; family Oxalobacteraceae; genus Telluria; species Telluria sp. RT2P19. The sequence continues at coordinate 3,490 of NZ_JCASIL010000020.1, read as the reverse complement.
CCAGGGCCACGCGGTTGCTCGACGAGTAGCCGTATTGCAGCGACGGCTCGAGCACATACGTGCCGCGCTGGGTCAGCACGCCGGGCGTGTCGCCGATCGGCGCGACTTCGGGCGGGCGGTTCGGTTCCTGGCGCGGGGTGTTCTGGGCTGTTTGCTGTTGCTGTTGCTGGGCTGGACGCTGGGCCTGGGCCTGGGCCTGGGCCGCCGACTGGGCCGGTCCGGGCGCCGGTACGGTCGGCTGGTTCGGACGCGGCTGCGGCGGCAGCGGGGCCGCCACGCCGCTCTCGGCCGGCGGCAGCACCGGCGGCTGGGCCACCGGCGCCTGGCCGGTCATCGACATGCCGGTGCCGCGCTGCTGCGACAGCAGGACGCCGTCGGCCAGCGCAGTGGGGATGGCGAACGGCGCGCCGGACAACGGCGTGCTTTCTTCGATGATGCGCTCGCGCCCGGCAAGCACCGGCGGGGCGGCGGGGGCGGTGGCTGGCGCCTGCATCTTTTGAAGCTGCTCGCGCTGCTGCTGGAGCTCGAGCACCAGGCGATTCACCAGTGCCCGCTGTTCGGCCAGTTCATCCTTGAGTTGTGAAAGTTCGGTCTTGTGGTCCTGCGCACCGGGCTCGGCGGCAGTTTGTTGGGCGAGCACGGGCGGCGCCAACAGGGCGGCCGCGAGGCCGGCGGCGCCGAGCCGCACGACGTGTGGATGCATCCAGTTCTCCAGGTGTATTAATAATAATGCAATGCTACAGGGTTCCTGGCGAACGCACTACGGCATCACGTATCGTGCTCTGAAAATTCATGTCTTTTAACAACGACATGCTGTTTACCGTCGATGTGATGGTCGTGGCAGTACGGATGTCCTGCCCACTGAGTGTGTTTTGCAACAGCGTTGCGCCGTTCGGCAGATTCAGGTCGGCTGCGGCATAGTTGTTGCCACCAAGCTGGATCAGCTGGGCGGCGCCAAGGGCGTCCTGGGTCATGCGGGCTTGATCGGCGGTCATCGCGGCCACATCGGGAATGGCGATATTGGTGCGCGCCAGGATCTCGCCGTTGACCGAGACGACGCGCTCGATGCCGAGCGACAGCGACAGGCCGCCCGCGATCTCGAAGCCGCCGCGCAGCCCGTCGAGTACCTCGGGGCCGACCGGTGCGCCAAAGCTGGTAGGGCCGGCTGCCTGCACCGCAGGCATCACGCCGAGCGCCGCGCATACCGCGATCGGCAGGGCGGACCGTTGGAAGTTGAAAGTTGGCCAGCGCATATCACATCCTTTTGTCAAAAGTCGCCAGGACCGAATTTCGGCAGCGAGGCGCTGAGCTGATCCTGGTGCATGCCGGTGCCCAGCGGCGCGCGCGGTGCGCCGCGCCAGTCGACCGGGTTGTTGAAAGCGATGCCCTGCTTGTGGCTATGGATCACGAACAGGATCTTGCTGCGCCAGATTTCCTGGAACCGCTCCATGCTCACCACCCGGTTGCCGGTCGAGGGATCGCCGATCAGGATGCGGCCATCCTCGGCGCCCTTGATGACCACGAAATGGTTGAAGCCGCGGTCGGTGATCAGCACGATTGCCGGCAGTTTTTCTTGGATCAGTTTTTCGATCGGCAGCTTGAAGCCGTCGGCGCGAAAACCACGCGTGGCCAGGAAGCGCTGCATGTCGAGCAGCGAAAAGCCTTCCTTGTGAATCTTGGTCTTGTCACCGGTGTTGTACATCTGCTGGAACACGTCCTGTTCAGGTACCGGGGTGTTGTAGTGGTGTGACAGCAGGGTCGACACGGCGGCAGCACCGCAACTGTAGTCGTACTGCTGGCGCGTGGTGCGCTGGAATTTGAGGTCCTTGAGGCTCGTGACAGGCACATTGACGCGCCCGACGACCGCCAGTTCGAGTGCTGGCGCCGGTGTCGGCGCCAGCAGGAAGCCGCACAGGGCGGCGACGAAAATGCCGTGTTTCATTCTCGTTCCATGCTTATTGCAGTTGCAGGTTGATGACAGTCGCGTTCTGGATCAGGACGTTCGCACCGGAGTTCTGGATCACGACAGGCAAGCCCGACGAGTTCGCGAACGAGCCGTTGTCGATGACGTTGAAGCCGGTGGTGACATTGTTGGCCGTGTTGTTGCCAACCGTGCCTCCAAGCGTCGCTTCGGTGGTGACGATGTCGGCGCCGCCACGCAGCCCACCCAGCTCTTCTGCGCCGGTGGTCTTGCCCCAGCCCTTGGCGATATCGTCTTCACGGCTCGGCGCCACATCGACCTTCGACAGGAAGGCTATCGTCACCGGCAACTGCGCCGGCTCTGTCGCCTGGGCCGCCATTGGCAGCGCCATGCAGGCTGCCAGCAGGAGAGAACCAATCTGGGTAATCCGTTTCATGATGCCTCGCTCGAAAAAACCGCCACGCGGACAAGGCCGCGTGGCGGGGCGGTGCGAGCCGGCCCATGGCCGCTTCGCACCGCCTGTTTGCCGCTTACCGGGTGCCGGCGTCGGCGCCGCCGACGGTCATGTTCGACTGAACGTTGACGCTTTGCTGGATCAGCGAGGAGAAGCCGTTGTTCTGGCTGATGATCGAGATACCCGCTGCCGACTGGGCAATGTTGCTCATCGAGTTCGACATGTCGAAGTTACCAGCCGACACGTTGTTGGTACCGCCTGCGCCACCGGTGCCTGCGCCGCCGATGCCGCCGGTGCCCGCGCCCGCGGTCATTTCGCCACCGCTGCCGCCCGCGCCGCCAGTGTTACCGTCGCCACCTGCGCCACCTGCGCCACCGGTGCCTGCCGTCGCATCGCCCGAGGTTGACGTGCCGCCGGTCGCGGTGCCGGTGCCGCCAGCGCCGCCTTCAGCACCAGCGCCGCCCGAGTTCTGGGCCATGCCGCTGGTGCCGCCAGCCGCACCCGCGCCGCCTGCGCCGCCGGTGCCGGCAGTTGCCGTGCCCGAAGCGCCAGCGCCACCTTCGCCGCCTGCGCCAGCCGAGCCGCCCTGGCCTGCGCCGCCTGCGCCACCGGTGCCTGCCGCACCCGAGCCGCCCGCGCCGGCAGTGCCTGCCGCGCCCGAACCGCCGGCACCGCCGGTGCCGGTTGCGCCGGCGCCGCCATTCGCTGCCAGGCCGGCGCCTGCGCCAGCCGTGCCGCCGGTTGCGGTGCCGCCAGCGGCGCCGCTACCCGAGGTGTTCGAGGCGCTCGAACCTGCGCCACCGGCGCCGCTCGAGGACCCGGCGCCAGCTGCGCCACCTGCGCCGGCGGTCGAGTCGCCCGCGGTGTTGGTGCTGGTACCGGTGGTTGCCGTACCCGCGGTCTGGGTTTGCCCGCCGCCGGTGGCCATGCCGCCAGCACCGCCAGTGCCGCCGGCATCGCTGCCTGGAACGCCGCCTGCGCCTGCCGTGGCATTGGAATTGCCTGCGGTCGTGCCGCCGCCGCTGGCGTCGCCGCCTGCGCCCTGGCCCGAGCCGCTTGCGCCGCCGCCCATGCCGCCAGCGCCGCCCGCGCCGCCAGCGCCAGTGCCGCCGCCG
>NZ_JCASIL010000019.1:0-115160 GCF_059685725.1 Telluria sp. RT2P19 | reverse complement strand
CCAGCTTTTTGAACCGGGGCGCCTTCACGATTCACTCCTATGGACGACGATAGGGGTTGGACCGCCGGGCAGCTCAACAGTTCAACGCTCATCCATATTTAACGTGTACATCGCCAAACAAAACGCCCCGTGCCGGAAACCGGGACGGGGCGCGCCTGGGTGCGTGAGGTGAGCGTTGGCCGATCAGTCGATCCAGTTCACGCGCTCGAACTTGTTGCGGAAATCCTCGGGCATGTAGCACACCTGGCTGGATTTATAGTTGTAGAAGACGAAGCCCGACTTGGCCATGGCGATGAGCGTCCGGTCGCGCGGGCGGGTGATGCGGAAGATCAGGTCGCCGCCGTACTTGTTGAAATCCATCACGCCGACTTCGAACAGCAACTGGTCGCGTCCATACGCTTCGGCGCGGTAGGTCGCAGCCAGGTCGGTGACGATGATGCCAGTGCCGTCGCGCTCGGTCTCGGCGACACCGAATTCGAACAGGAAGCGCGCCCGGGCTTCGGAGATCATCGCGATCATCGATTCGTTGCCAAGGTGATTGGCGGCGTTGATGTCGGTGACCCGTACTGTCAGCTGCGTCGAATAGTAAAACTGGTCTTCGGGAAGATTGAGTTGTAAGCGTGCCATCTGTTTATTCTAAACTCATTGCGGGGCACTGCGTCCAATTTTATGGATGGCTCCGCCACCCGTGAGTAAGTACAGCTCGCCTTCGGCATCCTGGCCGAAGGAGACGACGCGGCCGATATCGTCGATGTCCCAGTCGCGCTGTTCGGCGACGCCGCTGCTGTTGGCAAGGAAACTCTTCAGGTAGCCGCCGCAGAAATCGGAGTAGAAATAACGGCCCGCCAGCTCGGGCAGGGCGCGGCCGCGGTAGACGAAGCCGCCGGTGATCGAGCAGCCGTTGGCATTGCCCGTGCCGTGGTCGTATTCAAAGACCGGCAGGGTCAGGCCGGTGCGGTCGCAGGTGGACGCGCCGTGGCATAGCGTGCCTTCCATGGCGTTCCAGCCGTAGTCCACGCCGGCCTGGCCGGCGGCAACGATATTGACCTCTTCGCGCCGGTCCTGGCCGACGTCGGGCAGATACAGCCGGCCGCCATCGAAGCTGAACCGCCATGGGTTGCGCAAGCCAAAGGCCCAGATTTCGGGCCGGCGTCCGGCCATGTCGCGGTAGGGATTGCCGGCCGGGATCGTATAGGGTTGGGCCGTCGTGGCGCCCGCCACGTCGATGCGCAGCAGCTTGCCAAGCAGGTTCGACAGGTTGCGCGCATTGCCCTGCGGGTCGCCCGCGCCTCCGCCGTCGCCTGGCGCCAGGTACAGGTAGCCGTCCGGGCCGAAGGCGAGCTGGCCGCCGAAATGGTTTTGGTAAGTGGGGTGCGGGATGCGCAGGATCACCAGGCCTGACGTGGGATTGGCCGCCGTCGGGGTGGCGCCGGCGCTGAAGCGCTCGACCACGATATTGCGCTGCAAGTCGGTGTAATAGACGTAGAAATAACCGTTGCGATCAAACTGTGGATCGAAGGCGAGCGACAGCAGGCCGCCTTCGCCGCCGGTGGATACGCGCGCGCGGATGTCGAGGTAGGGCAGGTCGCGCGTGCTGCCGTTCTCGATGATGCGCACCCGGCCCGGGCGCTCGGTGACGAACAGCCGCCGGTCGCCGGGCGGCGCGGTGAGCCAGGTCGGATTGTCGAGGTTGGATGCAACCAGGGTAAGGGCGAGGCCGAGCGCGCCGGTGGCATAGCGCACGCTGGCGCTGGCCGACCGCGGCGGCTTGCGCGCCCGGCGTGGCGTGGTAGACGACGCCGCCGCTCGTCACCGGCGAAGCGGCGATGGCATAGCTGCCGGGCGCCAGGTTGCCGAGGGTTTGCGACTGCGTGAGGTCTTGCTGGTAGTTGGCGGGGCCGGTGACGCGCACGATGGCATCGACGCCGGCAGGCAGGCCGCTGACGCTGATGGCCAGCGATCCGGTGCCGGCCGGTGGTGTGACCGGCCCGGGTGCGCCGGGACTGCCGCCGCCGCCACCGCAGGCAAGCAGGCTCATACTGATGAGCAACGCTCCGAACAGCGACAGCATCTTTTGCCAATGCCCGATCTGCATGCCCGCCTCCATGAGGTAGTGTTCGCTTGCGCCATTGTGCCAGCGAATGCCGGCACTGCCGTGGCGCGCCGGCTACAAGGCGCCGCTCAGTCCTTGATGTCGGGCTCGACCAGTTTCTCCAGCTGTGCGAACGACTCTTGCCAGCCAAGGTAGCACAGCTCGGTCGGGATCTGCGGCGGAATGCCGTCTTGCGTGACGTGCACCTCGACGCCGCCCAACACCTCGCGCATGTCCACCGTGGTCTGCATCCGGCCGGGAAACTGCGGATCGTCGAATTGGGTCCAGTAACGTACGCGCTTGCCAGGGTCCAGCTCCAGGTACTCGCCGCCGAAGGAATGGCTGTGCCCGTTCGTGAGGTTGGTGAACGCCATGCGGTACCGGCCGCCGACGCGGGCATCCATCTCGTGGACCGTGCCATAGAAGCCGTACGGCGGCAGCCATTTGGCGTAGGCGCCGGCTGTGGTGAACGCGCGGTACAGGCGGTCGGGCGTCGTCTTGATCACGCGGTGCAGCGCGACGGTATTGGTGGACATGCTGATGATCTCCTTGTGTGGTAGCGGCAGAGGACGTTCCTCTGATACTACGACGAAGCAGCGGTCCAGGATTCGACATCGGCGCACGATTTTTGATGCACCAAACGACAAATGGTTTGGAACAGCACATATCGCGCCATCCCAAACCATTGTTTTTGCCCAATAACAGGCAGCTGACAGTGCTGGAAGCTTATTTCTTCGCTTCAACGCCCGGGGTCGCCGAACGTGCCAGGAAGGCCTGGGTCACCTGCGGCAGGTGATCCAGCAGCCAGGCCGCCATCGCCTTCTCTTGCTCCAGGATTTGCTCCAGCTGGGCCTGGGTCGCGGTATCGCCGACGGATTTCGCCGCCGCGATCAGCGCGGTATAGCTCGAGATCTCGACGTTCTCGAACACATAACCCGCCATGGCGCCCTTGACGACCTCGTCGCTCGCCGCCATGCCGCCCACGGCCTGCCCGAAGGCTGCGAGGCGGCCGCCGATATCCTTCAGGACCGAATTGTCGGTGCCGCGGCGGGCCAGGATCTCGTCGAGCACGCTATGCTGCCAGCGGGTCTCGTCGATGTGCTGCACGATGCGCGCGCGCAGCTCGGGATAGTGTTCGAGACGCTCGGCTTGCGCCGTCAGCATCTGCTCGGCCTGCTTTTCCATCGCGTGGGCATCGCGCAGCCAGTCGTTGAAGTTGTCGTCTGCAGTCGTCGTCATGATTCCTCCGTGAATGTTTGTACAGGTGGCGTTGTCGCCCTGCCGATACCTTCGCAGAGTTAAGTAATCATGTTTGTTAAGTGCTACACACTGACGCTGAATCCGGCGCACCGGATCTTCATTTTCGAGATGGCGCGCGTGTGCGCGTCTTGCTGACGATGCCCGACGGGTCGATCAGCACGACGAACTCGGCAAATTGTCCGCCGCCGACCGGCGACTGATAGACCCAGGCCTCGTAGCCGCTGTCGAAGCGTACGTTTTGCGTCGGGCCGAAGGCGGCCAGCAGTTCGGCTTTGGTGGTGCGCCCAGCCACCACGGTCGCGGCCAGCCGCTCGGCGGCGACGACGGAACCCGGCGGCGCCGGCTGCGTCACGCAGCCGGACAGCAGCGCCGCGCCTAAAAGCAGGCCCAGCTTCATGGCGCCACCTCGCCTGGCGCGTCGACCATGTACGCGAATTCGACCAGCGTGTCATCGGGCCAGCTCGCATCCCATAGCGGCACATAATAGGTGCGGTCGAGCAACACCTGGCAATCGCAGAAGGGCAGCATGTCGGGAGTCTGGTCGCCGCCGGCATACAGCATATTGAAAGGCAGGGTTTTGACCCGCTCGCCCGCACGCAGGGTGACCGCGAAGATCGGCCGTTCGGCGAAGAACAGGTAGTTGCCATCCGGGCTGGTACACACGCCCTCGGGCGTGTTCAGGGCGTCCGAGATCCAGCCGAACAGCGGCGAGCTGTTCGACACCAGTCCGGCCTCCTTGCCGACCCGGCATTCGAGGCGCAGGTCGCCCAGGCGCCGCGTGCCGGCCGGCAAGCCGGGCGTTTCAATGCGCGCGCGCCAGGTCATGCTGGCGGTCTTGCGGCTGGCGAGCACGGCGGCGTCTTCCTGCAGGGCCTGGGCATTGCGTGGCAGGACGAAATAATTGTGTTCGTCGATCTCGACCGGCACCGACACGGTATCGCCCGCGATGCGCAGCGTGATGCCGCGCATGTCGACCGACGGCAGGCGCGGCAGCAGCTGGAAGCGCAGGGTGGCGTTGGGAGCGAAGGCGCGTTCGCGTTCGAAGCGCTCCATCCCCCTGATCATTTTTCGGTAGGACTTGTCGACCGGATCGCGGGTGGACTTGACGGTGACGGTGCTCTGCCCGGCGGCATGCGCAGGCAGGCACAGCGATGCCGCCATGAGCACGGAGCCCATGGCGACTGACGCGGCGACGCGGACGACGTGCCGCGCGCCCATCTCACCAATACCGGACGCGGCCGGTATCCATGTGGACGAACTGCGAGCTGGCGTAGTAGCCCACGCCGCCGCCCTTGAGCGACATCGCCGCTTTTTGCAGCGTGCGCAGGTCGGTGCCCGGCAGGCGGATGTCGATGGCCTTGCCGTCCATGTGCAGGCTGCGCTTGGCGACGCCGCCGCTGCCGTGGCTGCGCAGGAAGGCGTTCGACTCGGGTGCGCGGTAGCCCGAGATGATGTGCAATTCCTTGCTGTTGTCGAGCTTGCCATTGAGCTGGCCGAGCAGCAACAGCAGTTCAGGGTCGATTTCAGCAATCTTGTTGCTGCGGTGGTCGCGCAGCACTTTATTGATGTCTTTCAGGGCATCCTGGTCGAACTCGCCTTCAGCCCAGAACGTGCTCTTGAGCTTCTCGCCAGTGTGCGTGTTATAGAAACGCAGGCAGCATTCGCCGGACAGGATCCCGGTGTTGGCTGATGTATTCTTGGCAAGGGTTGGAAGGGCGAGGGAGGATGAAGCGAGGAGGAGTGAGCTCTTGAGGAAGGAGCGTCGTTGAATCATTGAAGGAAGTCCTTACGCTGGTTCATTGAACCGTCAATGATACGCCCATTACGCCGATCGTGCAGATAAAGTGAAGGAAATTGCGGCAAATCGGCTACGATGTCAAGTGTTCAATGTTTTTAAGGAGACATCATGGTGCCGAGTATGATCCCGAAGTGCGTGAGCTTGACACTGGCCCTGGCCACCACGCTGGCGTCGGTCGGTGCGACCGCCATCGCGCAGGAAGTGACGCCGGTCGACAAGCCGCCGCTCGCCAAGGGCTGGAAGCTTGAAACCGTCGCCACCGGCGCCCCGCAACCCTGGGGCATGGCCTGGCTGCCGGATGGCCGCATGCTGGTCACCGGCAAGCAGGGCAGCTTGCATCTGTTGAACGGCAAGAGCTTCCAGCAAATTCCTCTCGACGGTTTGCCGAACCTGTACACCAGCGGCCAGGGCGGCTTGCTCGACATCGTGGTCCATCCCGCCGATACGACGAATCCGCGCATCTACATGACGATGTCGAGCGGCACCGATGAAGAAAACCGGACCGTGCTGGTGCAGGGCGTATTCGACGGCAAGCGCGTGACCGACATCAAGCAGCTGTTCGCGGTCAACCTCGGCAAGAGCGGCGGCCAGCACTTCGGTTCGCGCCTGTTGTTCTTGCCTGATAACACGCTCCTGATGAGCATCGGCGATGGCGGCAATACGCCCCAGCGCATCGGCAATATGCTGGCGCGCGACCACGCCCAGAGCCTGGCCTCGCACACGGGCAAGATCCTGCGCCTGACGGATGCCGGCCAGCCGGTCGGCCAGGGCGCATTTGCGGGGCAGGCCAATGCCCGTCCTGAAATCTTCAGCTACGGCCACCGCAACGTGCAGGGCCTGGCACGCGATCCAAGAAGCGGCCGCGTCTATGCCAACGAACACGGTTCGCGCGGCGGCGACGAGATCAATGTGATCGAGGCAGGCAAGAACTACGGCTGGCCGCTGCAAAGCTACACGCTGGACTACGGCACCCGCGAGCCGATCGGCATGAAGGTAGTGCCGGGCACGGCGCAGCCGATCGTCGTGTGGACCCCGTCGCCGGCGCCGTCGGGCCTGGCTTTCTATACGGGTAAGGCTTTCCCGCAGTGGCAGGGCAGCCTGTTCAGCGGCAGCCTGGCCGGCCAGGACGTGCGCCGCGTGCAGCTCGACGCCCAGGGCAAGGTGACGGCCCAGGAGTTGCTGCCGGTGGGCAAGCGCGTACGCGACGTGCGCCAAGGCCCGGATGGCCAGCTGTATGTATTGACCGACGAAGCCAAGGGAAGTTTGCTCCGGATTGTTCCTCGCTGAGGTCGCGCAGTGATGCGCGGCGCATGAAGTGACGCCGGCGCGGTGTATGCAAGCGTATTTTTGTTTGTTGGCAACGTGAAACCTGCCTAGAATGAATATTGGGCAAGGCGCGTCTCCCGAGGCGCGCCTTGCCGTTTCATTCCCGTCCTTCCCCGACTTTTCCAGGAGGAGCAGCATGGCAGTTTCCGTTCGTCGCAGCATCCAGTTGGCGGCAGCATTCGCGCTCGCCACCGGCGTATCTTCGCTCCACGCCGCGCCAGTGAAACCGGCCGCCGCGCCGGACATCCCGATCCCGGATATCAAGTACACCAAGTTTACGCTCAAGAACGGGCTGACCGTGCTGGTGCACGAAGACCGCAAGACGCCGGTGGTGGCGATCAATACCTGGTACCACGTCGGTTCCAAGAACGAGAAAGTGGGCAAGACCGGCTTCGCCCACCTGTTCGAACACCTGATGTTCAGCGGCAGCGACAACTTCAACCACACCTACCTGAACGCGATGGAGCGCATCGGCGCGACCGACCTGAACGGCACCACCAACCAGGACCGCACCAATTACTTCCAGAACGTGCCGACCTCGATGCTCGACTACGCGCTGTTCGCCGAGAGCGACCGCATGGGCCACCTGCTGGGCACGGTCGACAAGAAAAAGCTCGACATCCAGCGCGGCGTGGTGCAGAACGAGAAGCGCCAATACGAAAACCAGCCCTACGGCATCGCCTGGGAACTGCTGACCACCAACACCTACCCGGCCGGCCACCCGTATTCCTGGACCGTGATCGGCAAGATGGAAGACCTCGACGCGGCCTCGATGACCGACGTGCAGGACTGGTTCAAGCAGAACTACGGCCCGAACAACACGGTGCTGGTGCTGTCGGGCGACATCTCGCCCGAAGAGGCGCGCAAGAAGGTCGAGCAATACTATGGCGCGATCCCGCCGGGCCCGCCGCTGGCCAAGCATGACGCCTGGATCGCCAGGCGCAGCGGCACCCACCGCACGGTGGCGCAGGACCGCGTGCCGCAATCGCGCGTCTACCGCACCTGGAACGTGCCCGGCGCCCATACGCAAGAAGAGGCGCTGCTCGACCTGGCCGCCCGCGTGCTGGGCGGCGGCAAGACTTCGCGCCTGTACAAGCGCCTGGTGTACCGGGACCAGCTGGCCACCAGCGCCACCGCGAGCGACAGCTCGTCCGAGATCGGCGGCCAGTTCAGCATGACCCTGACCGCGCGTCCGGGCGGCGACGTCGCGCAGATGGAAAAGGTCGCCGACGAAGAGCTGCGTGCGCTGATGAAGAGCGGCCCGACGGACGCCGAACTGCGCCTGGCCAAGACCGCGATCCTGGCCCAGTACACGCGCATGATCGAGCGCGTGGGCGGCTTCGGCGGCAAGAGCGACCTGCTGGCCTCGTGCGAGACCTATACCGGCAATCCGGATTGCTACAAGGTCTACCTGCAGCGCATCAAGGATGCGACCCCGGCCACGGTCAGGAAAGCGATGAACGACTGGCTCGGCGACGGCGACTTCGTGCTGCAGATCGATCCGTTCCCGACCGGCCTGGCCGCCAGTGCGCCCACCCTCAACCGCAGCAAGGCGCCGGAAACCGGCAAGGCGATGTCGCTCAAGCTGCCGCCGATGCAGCGCACCACGCTGTCGAACGGCCTGAAAGTCGTGCTGGCCGAACGCCATGAAGCGCCGGTGGTCAACCTGCAACTGCTGGTCGACAGCGGCTACGCCTCGGACAGCGCCGACATGCCCGGCGTGGCCAGCCTGGCGCTGCGCATGCTCGAAGAAGGCACGCGCACCCGCAAGTCGCTGCAGATCGGCGAAGAGCTGGAAAGCATAGGCGCGAGCTTCGGCGCCAGCACCAACCTCGATGGCGCCTTCGTGGGCATGAACGCGCTCAAGGCCACCTTGCCGCAGGCGCTGAACCTGTACGCCGACCTGGTGCTGAACCCATCCTTCCCGCAGAATGAGTTCACGCGCCTGCAGCAGGACCGCCTGGCCGCGATCGCGCGCGAGAAGGCCGATCCGCAGTCGATCGCGATCCGCCTTGCGCCGGCGCTGCTGTACGGCCAGGACCACGTGTACGCCAAGCCGGGCACCGGCAGCGGTACCGAGGAAGCCGTCAAGCGCATGACCCGCGCCGACCTGGCCAAGTACCACGCGACCTGGTTCAAGCCGAACAACGCCACCCTGCTGGTCGTGGGCGACGCCACGCTGGCCGAGATCAAGCCGCTGCTCGAGAAGGCGTTCGCTTCGTGGAAAGCGGGCGACGTGCCGAAGAAGGCGATCGCCGAGGTGGCGCCGCGCGCCGCGCCGGTGGTGTACCTGGTCGACCGTCCGGGCGCGCTGCAGAGCGTGATCCTGGGCGGCCAGCTGGCGCCGCCGCGCAACAGCGCTGATGCGCTGCCGCTGGAACTCGTCAACGACGTGTTCGGCGGCACCTTCAGCTCGCGCATCAATATGAACCTGCGCGAGGACAAGCACTGGTCGTACGGGGTGCGCAGCCTGGTGTCGCCGGCGATCGGCCAGCGCCAGTTCATGAGCATCTCGCCGGTGCAGACCGACAAGACCGGCGACGCGCTCAAGGAACTGGTGGCCGAGTACCGCAATATCGCCGGCGCCAAGCCGATCGCGAACGACGAGCTCAAGTTCGCGCAGGACAATAAAACCCTGCGCCTGCCGGGCAGCTTCGAGACCGCGGGCCAGCTGGCCGGGGCGTATTCGACGATCCTGCAGTACGGCCTGCCAGAGGACTACTACAATACCTTTACCGAGAAAGCGCTGGCGCTCACGCCGCAACAGGCGAATGCCCTGGCGGCGCGCAGCTTCGTCGCGCAGCGCCTGGTGTGGGTGGTGGTGGGGGACATGGCCAAGGTCGAGAAGGACATCCGCGCCCTGAACCTGGGCGAGGTACGCCGGATCGACGTGGACGGCAAACCACTGCCGTAAATGTCATCATGACGGCCTGCCCGGCCTGTGCGCCGGACAGGCCGGGTTTCGGGGACACTATCGGCAGGAGGACTGCCCATGGACCAACAACTCACCCTGGACCCGGCGCATACCGCGCTGGTCCTGATCGATCTCCAGAACAGCAACGTCAAGCATGACCTTGCGCCGCACAGCGCCGAGGACGTGGTCGGCAACTGCGTGCTGCTGGCGCAAGAAATGCGCGAGCGCGGCGGCCTGGTCATCTACGTGCACGTGCTGTTGAACGAATTGCCGCAAGTGCCGGCCGATGCGCCGCTGCGGCCGCAGGGAGCGCCGGCGGCGCCACCGGATGCGTCATGGCTGGCGCCGGAGGCCGGCGTCGAGGCGCAAGACCTCGTCATCGTCAAACGCCAGTGGGGCGCCTTCTATGGGACCGAACTCGAGCAGCAACTGCGGCGGCGCGGCATCGATACGCTGGTGATGGGCGGCATCGCCACCAATTTCGGCGTCGAATCGACGGCGCGCGCGGCCTACGATCTTGGCTTCAAGCTGGTGTTCGCCGAGGATGCGATGAGCAGCTTCGAGGCGGACGCCCACCATTTCGCGTGCGGTACGATGTTCCCGAAAATGGGGAGGGTGCGCGCCACGCGCACCCTGATCGACGTCTTGCAGGCGGGGACCGGCGCCGCGTGACGCCGGGCGCTGATGGTCAACCGGCGCGCTGGATATCGGCCGTGATCTCGTAAGCCCGCAGGCGCGCCGCGTGGTCGTAGATCTGCGACGTGATCATCAGCTCGTCGGGCTTGGTCTTTTCGATGAAAGCACGCAGCTGGTGCGCCACCGTCACGCGCGAGCCGATCGCCGAGCACGACAGCACGCTGTCGAGCATCATGCGCTCGGGCAGGTCGAGCGCTTCGAGGTAGCCGCTCACCGGCGGCTTGAGCTTGGCCGGACGGCCGGTGCGCAGGTTGACGAAGGCCTGCTGCATCGAGGTCGCCAGGAAGTGCGCTTCCTGGTCGGTCTCCGCGGCGAACACGTTAAAGCCCAGCATGATGTACGGTTTGTCGAGCTGTTCCGATGGACGGAAGTTGCTGCGGTACATATCGATCGCCTGCATCATCATTTGCGGCGCAAAATGCGACGCGAACGCATACGGCAGGCCGAGGTGCGCCGCCAGCTGTGCGCCGAACAGGCTGGAGCCGAGAATCCAGACCGGCACGTCCAGGCCGGCGCCAGGCACGGCCTGCACCGGGCGGCGGGTCGAACCGGCGAAATAATCCATCAGCTCCACGACGTCTTGCGGGAATTCGTCGGCATCCGATGCCAGGTTGCGGCGCAGCGCGCGCGCGGTGGTGTGGTCGGAACCGGGCGCGCGGCCCAGGCCGAGGTCGATGCGGCCTGGATGCAGCGCCTCGAGCGTGCCGAATTGTTCGGCGATCACGAGCGGCGAGTGGTTCGGCAGCATGATACCGCCGGCGCCCACGCGGATGCGCGAGGTGCCGGCCGCCACGTGGCCGATCAGCACCGCGGTGGCGGCGCTGGCAATGCCCGGCATGCCGTGGTGTTCGGCCAGCCAGAAACGGTTGTAACCCCAGCGCTCGCCATGTTGAGCGAGGTCGAGCGAGCGTTGGAACGAGGTGGCCGCATCGCTGCCTTCAGCGATCGGCGAGAGGTCGAGTATCGAGAAAGGAATCATGGATCCATGATACGCCGATGGAAAAAAACGCGTGCGCGACCACCCAAAAACGCCGCGTCCGCTGCTTGGTAGTACTATTTCTTCATGATGCTGAGATATTCTTTTCGTATTCTTCCCGCTGCCATGCTGCTCGCCAGCTGCGTTCACCCATCGACGCCCGCCACCATGACGGCCGACACCCATGTCGAACCCGCTCGCGTGACGGCGGTCGACCACGCCATCGAGGCCGCGATCGCCGCGCGCAAGCTGCCGGGCGCGGTCTACCACCTCGAGCGTGGCCCGGCCATGCGTGGCCCGGCCATGCGTGGCCCGGCCCTCTACCAGCGCGGTTACGGAAAGCTCAGCTATGAAGAAGGGGCGGCTGCCGTCAGGCAAGACACCGTGTTCGACGTCGCCTCGCTCAGCAAGGTGCTGGTGACGGCGCCCGCGGTGCTGATGCTGGCCGAGGAGGGCAGCATCGACCTGGAGGCGCCGATCACGCGGTACTTTGCGCAATGCACCGGCGGCGGCAAGGAAGCGATCACGGTGCGCCAACTGCTGACCCATACCTCGGGCCTGGCGTCCGGCCTGCCGGCCAAGCCGGCATGGCAGGGCAAGGCGGCCGCGCTGGCGCTGGCCTGCGCGCAGGAAGTCACCCATCCGCCCGGCAGCTTCTTCCGTTATTCGGACATCAATTACATCCTGCTTGGCCTGCTGGTCGAGCGCACGTCCGGCATGCCGCTCGACCGTTTCGCCCAGCAGCGCATTTTCGCACCGCTGGGCATGGCCAGTACGGGCTACCGGCCCCTGGAACGCATGCCGGCGGCGTCGATCGCGCCGACCCAGCGCGGCACCACCGAAGCGTCACAGCTGCCGACGGCGCATGGCGACCTGGCGCCGGGTGCGCTGCTGCAGGGCGTGGTGCACGATCCGACCGTGCGCCGCATGGGCGGCGTCGGCGGCTCGGCCGGGGTGTTCTCGACCGTGGGCGATGTCGCCCGCTTTGGCCGCATGCTGCTTGGCAATGGAACACTCGACGGGACGCGCATCCTGGCCCCGGAAAGCGTGCGCCTGCTGACGACGGTGCAGTCGCCATCCGGCGTCGCCTCGCTGCGGGGGATGGGCATGGACATCGATTCGCCGTATGCCAAGCGTCCGCGCGGCACGATCTACCCGGTGGGCAGCTATGGCCACACGGGATTCACCGGCTGCATCCTGTGGGTCGATCCGCAGTCACAAAGTTTCTACGTCTTCCTGTCGAACCGGGTTTATCCGGACGACCGCAGCGTGGTGCTGCCGCTGTACACGCAGCTCGGCACACTTTCCGCGCTTGCAGTAGTGGGAGCTCTGCAATAAGCGAAAGATGAGCTGAAGATAAAAGAAAATAAGCGACGATAATGTATTTCTGTGCGGCTATCGTGCGCTCCCATCTGTAGCTTGTTCATACACTGGATTCCTCACTCGACGCAAAACGCCAACCAATAATTGCGTTAGCGCCGGGTACCGCCCCTGATACTTTATGAAATTGAGGAAATCGCCATGAAAATGAATACGCTACTCAAAGGAATGCTCGGCGCATCGGTCGCCGCCGCCATGTTCGGCGCCACTGTGGTGCACGCCCAGACCAGCACCACCGGCACGTCGGCAACCGGCAGCACCAGCGGCAGCACCAGCGGCAGCACTACCGGCCAGTCCAATACCATGCGTGACCGCAGCGGCACCATGAGCGACCAGACCAGCGGCAGCTCGTCGACCGGCGCGACCGGCAGCATGCAGAGCACCGACCCGCAACACCAGCGTGACCGCGACCGCCGCAGCAAAACCGGCACCAGCAGCGGCACGTCGGGCACGAGCGGCACCACCGGTACGTCGGGCATGACGGGTACCTCGGGCACGACCGGAGCGACCGGCACGACCGGTACTACCGGCACCTCGGGAGCCACCGGCACCACGGGCCGGACCGGCACTACCGGCACTACCGGCACGACCAGCGGCTCGAGCGGGTCGATGGGTACCGGCACCAGTGGTTCGAGTGGGTCAAGTGGTTCGACGGGCACCGGCGCGAGTGGTTCGATGGGCACCGGCAGCAGCGGTTCGAGCGGCACCATGGATGACACCAACCGTAGCGGCACCTCGACCGGCACCTCGGGTACGACCGGTACCACCGGCACGGGTACCGGCACTACCGGCACCACCGGTCGCGGCTATTGATCCAGTCGTAGCGCTTCAAGCAGCAAGGGCGGCATCCCCGGCCGCCTTCCCGAACACCGGCTCGCGCCGGTGTTCACGCTTTTACGTTCGTGGCGCAGCGTTCACCGCAGGCCCCGCCGCGCAGCGCCGCGCCGCTCTTGTGGCGCAGAAACATCTGCCGGCGCCAGCGCGATGGTTGCCAGCGGCGCCGGCGCCGGCCCATGCAGCACATTGCCTTCGATGTCGAAGCGCGAGGCATGGCAGGGGCAATCCCACGATTGCTCGGCGCCGTTCCAGTGCACCGCGCAGCCAAGATGGGGACACCTGGCCGACAGCGCATGCAGTCCGCCGTCGTGATCGCGATACACCGCCACCTTGCGCAAGCCTTCGCGCAGCACCGCCCCTTCGCCGGGCGCGATCGCCTGCACCGAATCGACTTCGCCGCCGCTCAGCCATTCTCCGTAGCGCGCCGCCACATCGGCTTGCGCGCTGGCGAATTCGCCGAACCCGTGCACGGGCTTTCTCGCCGGATCGTACAGCGCGCTCCATGGATTGGGCCGTTCCATGATCAGGTCGGTCACCAGCATGGCGCCGATGGTGCAGTGGGTCATGCCGTTGCCGGAGTCGCCCGTGATCAGGTAGACGTTGTCGTCGTCCATCGGATTGCGGCCCAGGAAGGCCAACCCATCGTTCGGTTCCATCACTTCGCCCGACCAGCGCCACGCAAGCTCGCGCGCCAGCGGGAAGCGTTCGCGGGCCCAGCGCTCCAATTCATCGTAGCGGTGGCCGGGATGCCCGTCCTGGCCCGTCTTGTGGTCGGCGCCGCCGACGAGCAAGACCTCGTCGCCGTCGCTGCCGGCCGCCAGCCGCACATAGTGGTAGGGATCGCCCAGGTCCCACAGCAGCAGGCGGGGCAACATGCCCTGCGGTACGCGCAAGCCGATCACATAGGTGCGGTAACCGGCCTGCTTGGTATGGATCACCACGCGGTCGTTGAACGGCGTGTGCGTGGCCACCACCACGTGCCGGGCCCGGATTTCGCCGTGGTCGAGCGAAACGACCTGGCGCCGGTGGTCGCCCCGGATGCGGCGGGCGTGGCTCGCGCCGTGGATGCGCCCGCCGCGCCGGAGGAAGGCGCGCGCCAGGCAATCGAGGTATTTGAGCGGGTGGAACTGGGCCTGGCCCGGATAGCGCACTGCGGGGCCGGTGTCATAACCCAGCCCCGGCACGCGTGCGACGATTTCGGCCTGCACGCCGGCGCGCACCGCGGCCTCGCATTCGCGCTCCAACGTCGGCTGATCGTTTGCATGCTGCGCGACCAGATAGCCGTCGAGGTGTTCGAATTCGCAGGCGATGCCTTCGCGGCGCACGATGGACTCGACCGTCTGCAGGGCATGGGCATAGCTGCCGGCCACCAGTTTCGCCTGCGCGCGGCCGAAGCGCCGCTCGATGCCGTGGTACCACTCGTCGGGCGGGAAGAAGTGGGCTGTGGTGCGGCCCGTCTCGCCCGCGCCGATGCCGAGGGCGTCGATGACGACCACGTCCAGGTCTTGCAGCGCCAGCAGATAGGCGGCGGTGAGGCCGGCGATGCCGGCGCCGATCACGCAGACCTGCGCCTCCTGCGCACCCACGAGGGGAGGGAAGACAGGCACCGTCGCGGTGTCCATCCAGACTGAAGTCGAGCTGCCGTTCGTCGCGCCAAGCATGGTCGGACCTCCCGGTGAGTGCGGACCAATCGTCAAAGCAGTTTAACGCGTGGACACGAAGCAGGTAGCACGATGTGGCGCCAATGCCCGCATGCCGTGCCATTTATGGACGGGGACACATGGGTGTGCCGAATTCACCGGGACGATCCTCGGCCGCATCGGGGCGTTTTTGCGAACTGGCGGCGATCGCCGGCGACCATCACGAGCGGCTCGATCGCGGCCCGTTGCCCGCGACCTGAGCTGCAGCGCCTGCCTGGTCCACCCGGCAGGCAGGGGGCGCCCGCGTGGCCAGGCCGCCACGTGCAGCTGTCATCCGAATGAAAAATTGCAGATTGGATAGCAAGATTTGACAAAACCGCCATGTCCGATGCCGCCAGAATGCGTTCATAACAGACACCAAGAGACGCCCGAACGTCCAGCAAGTCCGACCGCAAGGGTGTAGAACAACCAACCTGGTTTTGGAGAGGCACATGAACGAGTTGATGGCACGGCAGTACCAGCGCACCGCGATCGCGGCGGCGGTGGCGGGGGTGGCGATGTCGATGGGGCAGGCGCAAGGACAGGAGGCGCCGATTGCCGGTCCCCAGACCGTCGTGGTGACCGGCGTGCGCGCCGCGCTCGAGCAGTCGCTGCGCCAGAAGCGCAATGCCGACGCGGTGGTCGAGGTCGTGACGGCCGAAGACATCGGCAAGATGCCGGATAAAAACGTGGCCGATGCGATCCAGCGCCTGCCGGGCGTGAACACGCAGTCGTCTGCGGGCGGCGAGGGCGGCTTCGGCGAGAACGACCGCGTCAGCCTGCGCGGCACCAGCCCCAGCCTGCAGCAGACCCTGTTCAACGGCCACGCGATCAGCACCGGCGACTGGTTCGTGCTGAACCAGATCGGCGGCAACGTCGGCCGCTCCAGCAGCTTTTCGCTGCTGCCGTCCGAACTCGTGGGCTCGATCGTGGTCCAGAAAAGCCCGACCGCCGACCTGGTGGAGGGCGGCGTCTCGGGCGCCATCAACGTCATCACACGCCGTCCGCTCGACTTCAGGCAGCAGTTGACGATCGAAGCGTCGGTGCAGGCCAATTACAACGATTTGTCCAGCAAGACCGAGCCGCACCTGTCGGGCCTGGTGAGCTGGAAAAACGCCAGCAATACCGCCGGCATCCTGATCCAGGGCTTTTCCGAGAAAGCCGCCGTGCGCCGTGACGGCCAGGAAATCCTGGGTTACACCCCGATCAGCGCCACCAGTGCGGCGGCCATCGCCAACCCGGCGCTGGCCGGCGTGGTCGTCCCGACCTTCATCGGCGCGGCGCTGTTCGAGCAGACCAAGAAACGCGAAGGCGGCGCCTTCGACATCGAGGTGCGTCCGAACCGCGACCTGACCCTGGACCTGAACGGCTTCTATTCGAAACTGGAAGCGCCGCACCAGAACACCAACTCGCTGGCGGCGCCGGCCAACTCGATCAACAGCCTGGGCCTGATCCCCATCAATCCCGTGGTGCGCAACGGCACCCTGGTGGGAGCAGGATTTACCCGCAATGCGGGCGAGGTCGACAACATCTACCGCCCGGATGCGGGCGGCGAATCCTGGTATCTCGACTTCAACGGAAGATGGCGCGTGAGCGAGCGCCTGAGCCTGTCGGGCAAGGTCGGCAAGACCCACGGCGTGGGTTGGGACCGGGATGACGTGTATTACCAGAACAACGTCGACGGGGGCATGGTGTATGCGTTGAATGGCCTCTCTCCGGCATCGGTCGGCTACCCCGGCGGCAATACCGCCGTACCCGGCTCGACGGCCTGGGCCGGCGGCGGCGAATCGCAGTCGGTCGACAAGGAAGAATACGCCCAGCTCGACGGCGAACTGCGCCTCGACAACCCGACCTTCCAGGCGCTGCGCTTCGGCGCGCGCTGGACCGACCACCAGCGCACCGCCGAGCACCCGTTGGAAACCCGTCCCGGGCCGGTCGGCTTCACCAATCCGCAGCCGGCCTGGAACGGCCAGATGTACCCGGGCGACTTCGGCAGCGACATCGGCGGCTACAGCGGGATCCCTTACTTCAAGTACGACGGCGCGGCGCTCGGCGCCTGGGGCGCGATCCCCGGCAACCGCCTGCTCGACTACGTTCTGCGCCATAACTGGATGAACGAGTTCCAGGTGGCCGAGAAGACGGCGGCGCTGTACGGCATGGTCGACTTTGGCGGCGACGGCTGGAGCGGCAATATCGGGCTGCGCGCGATCGAGACGCGCCAGACCACGACCGTCAACCTGCCGGGCGGCCCGACGCCGGTCACGGGTTCTGCCTTCGGGCCCTACACCCCGACCACGTTCAAGCGCACCTACCGCGACTACCTGCCGAGCGCAAACTTCAAGTACAACGTGACGCCCGACCTGACCATCCGCACCGCGCTGGCCAAGACCATCGCGCGGCCCGACTACAGCGCGCTGGGCGGCTCGGTCTCGCTCAACGATGACGCCCTGAGCGGCAGCGGCGGCAACGTCAATCTCGACCCGGTGCGCTCGACCAATTTCGACCTCGGCGCCGAGTGGTACTACGCGCCGAAGGCGCTGTTGTCGGCCGGCCTGTTCTACATGGACCTGCGCTCGATCGTGGCCCAGGGCACCTCGACCGGCAGCTACTACAACAACAAGCGCGAGACCTTCACCGAGTACCAGATCACGTCGCCCTACAACACCAGCGGCAAGAACAGGGGCGTGGAACTGAGCTGGCAGCAGCCGTTCCTGGACAACTTCGGCATGCTGGTCAACTACACCTATGCCGACGGTGAGCTGGACGATGGCGGCGAGCTGCTCAACTCCTCGAAGAACACCTATAACGTGACCGGCTACTTCGAGAACGAGCGCTTCTCGGCGCGCCTGGCCTACAACTGGCGTTCGAAGTACAAGGCCGGCGTGGACCGCGGCGCCAGCCAGCACGTGGACGACATGCCGTCGCTGGCGGCGTCGGTCAACGTCAAGCTGACCGACAAGCTGACCCTGACCTTCGATGCGCTGAACCTCACCAACGAAACCATCAAGATGTACGCCGAAAACGAGGACCGGCCGCGCGCCTTCTACTCGAACGGCCGTACCTTCTATCTCGGCCTGCGCGGCAAGCTGTAATCGAACGGGGAGGCGGCCACGGCGGCCTCCCCGAATCTGGAATCACACCCATGACGGACCGACCCAAAGACGGCCCGGCGATCGCGATCGCCTGGGAATGCCTCTCCAACTTCACGCGCGACGACGCGTTCACGGCGCGGCTCACGCTGCGCAACGACGGCCAGGCCGCGATCGCCCCCGGCTGGACCCTGTGCTTCAATACCTGCCGCAAGATCCTGCCCGAGACGGTGGGCGGGGGTTTTCGCGCCACGCACCTGAACGGCGACCTGTTCAGCCTGGAGCGGCCCGGCGGCGGCGCCTGGCAGCCCGGCAAGGAATACGAGATCGTCTACGACTCCCTGCACTGGGCGATCAGCGTCACCGATGCGCCGCTGGGCTTTTATTTGCTGGACGCGGCCGGGCATGCGTTCGACCTGGGCGACCCGGACATCGCGCCCTTCGTGCGGCCGGAACAGCGCCACCGCATGCGCGGCGACCTGCTGCCGACGGCCGATGCGGCCTGGCGTTACCAACAGGATGCGGCGCTGTCGCTGCTGGATGACGACGCGGTCGGCCGCATCACGCCGCGCCCGCGCATGGCGCGTTTCGATGGGCGCGGCGGCCAGCTCTGGCAGTCCACGCCGGTCGACAGCAGCGCAGGACTCGAGAACGAAGCGGCCTTCCTGCACGCGCTGCTGGCGACGCTGCCGGAAGGCGAGGGCGGCGCCCGCGTCGTGCTCGAGATCGATCCCGGGATGGAGATCGAAGCGTATGTGCTGGAGATCGCGCCCGAGCGGGTGACGGTGCGCGGCGCCGGCGCGCATGGCGTATTCAACGGCCTGCAAAGCCTGGCCCAGCTGCTGACGCCGGATGGCATGCTGGCGTGTGGACGGGTAGCGGACACGCCGCGCTTCGCCTACCGCGGCATGATGCTCGACGTGGCGCGCCACTTTTCCAGCGTCGACACCGTGCTGCGCCTGCTCGACTGCATGGCGCTGTACAAGCTCAACCGCTTCCATTTCCACCTGACCGACGACGAGGGCTGGCGCCTCGCGATCGCCGCGCTGCCCGAGCTGACCGAAGTCGGGGCCCGGCGCGGCGTGTCCGCGCCAGGCGCGCCGCCCTGCCTGCCGCCGTCGTTCGGCTCCGGGGCCGATACCCGTTCGTCCGCCGGCAGCGGCTTTTATACGGCCGACGAATTCGTGACCATCCTGCGCCATGCGCAGCGCCTGCACATCGAGGTGATCCCCGAATTCAATATGCCGGGCCACGCGCGCGCGGCGGTCGAGGCGATGCGGGTGCGCCATGCGCGCCTGTCCGCGGCGGGCGACCTTGCCGGCGCCGAGGAATATCTCCTGAGCGATCCGGATGACGCCTCGGTCTACGAATCGGTGCAGCTGTGGCACGACAACGTGATGTGCATCGCACTTCCTTCGGTCGAGCGCTTCATCGACACCGTGGTGGCGGAGGTCGCGGCGCTGTACCGCGCCGCCGGCGTGCCCCTGCGCGTGCTGCATACGGGTGGCGACGAAGTGCCGCCCGGCGCCTGGCTCGGCTCGCCCGCCTGCCGGGGGAGCATGCGCGAGCACGGGTGGGTCGAGGCGCGCCAGCTGCGCGACGACTTCCAGGCGCGCTGCCGCGCGCTCCTGGCGCGCCACGGTGTCGCGTTCAGCGGCTGGGAAGAGACCGCGCTGACCTCGAGCCCGGACAGCGCGGGCCAGGGCGAAGACGTCTATGTCTGGAACAACGGCTGGGGCTCAGGCCAGGAAGACTGCGCCAACCGCCTGGCCAACGCCGGCTACGCGGTGGTGCTGTCCAACGCCGCCAGCCTGTACTTCGATTTCGCCTACGCCAAGCATCCGCAGGAACCGGGTTATTACTGGGCCGGTTTCGTCGATACGCGCGAACCCTTCGGCATGGTTCCCCTTGGCGCGCCACTGCTGCCGGCGCACGACGCGATGGGTCGTGCGCCGGCGCCCGAAGCCGTGGCGGCGCTGGCGACGCTCGCTGCCGCGGGCCGCCAACGCATCCAGGGCCTGCAGGGACAGTTGTGGGGCGAGAATGCGCGTTCGCGCGAGCGGGTCGAATACCTGGCGTTGCCGCGCCTGATCGGCCTGGCCGAACGGGCCTGGAGCGCCGATCCTGGCTGGAAGCATCCCTCCGACCTGGCAGCCGACTGGAACGAATTCGCCAATCGTCTCGGCCAGCGCGAACTGCCGCGCCTGGATCGCCTGCCGCAGCCCTGGCACTACCGCCTGCCGCCACCTGGTGCGGTGGTGGTGGATGGCTGGCTGCATGCGAATATCGCCCTGCCGGGACTGGCCGTGCATTACACTCTGGATGGCAGCGAGCCCGGCGCACACAGTCCGCGCCATACGGCGCCGGTGGCGCTGAATGGCAGCCGCACCGTCAAGCTGGCCAGCCTCGATACCCGGGGCCGCGCCAGCCGCATCGTCACACTGCATGTGCAACCACCCCTGGAACAGCCATGACCGCGATGAACGACGCCCCTGCCGCCAAGCTCCAGCGTCGCCATCCGCTGATCTGGGTCCCGACGCTATACCTGGCCCAGGGCCTGCCGTTCTACGCGGTGGCGCTGGTGGCGGGCCAGATGCTCAAGAGCATGGGCGTGCCGAACGACCAGATCGCGCGCTGGACCGGCCTGCTGGGCCTGGCCTGGGCCTTCAAGGCCTTGTGGAGCCCATTCATGGAGCTGGCCCCCAGCCGGCGCCTGGCGGTGGTGGCCTGCCAGCTGATCGGCGGCGCCTGCCTGGCGCTGGTGGCGCTGGCGCTGCAACTGCCGCTGACGTTCGCCGCCGTGTTCGCGCTGTGCGTCGCGCTGCTGGCGATCGTCTCGCTGGCCTCCAGCACCCACGACATCGTCGCCGACGGCATCTATATCGCCAGCCTCGATGCGCGCGAGCAGGCCGCCTATGCGGGCTGGCAGGGCGCCTTCTTCAATGCGGCCAAGTTCATCTCGCTGGGCGGCCTGCTGATCCTGGCCGGCGCGCTCGAACAGCACGTCGGCATCGAGGCCGCCTGGACCACGGTGTTCCTGCTGCTCGGCGGCCTGATGGCGCTGCTCGGGCTATACCACGTGCGCGCCCTGCCGGCCACGCCCAAGGCGGGCGGCGCGGCGCGCACGCTGGGCGCCATCAAGGACCTGCTCGTCGACGTGATCAAGACCTTCTTCGCCAAGCCCGGCATCTGGATGGCGATCCTGTTCATCATCCTGTTTCGCGCCGGGGAAGGGCAGATCCAGTCGATCGGCCCGCTGTTCCTGCGCGACGCACGCGAGGTCGGTGGCCTGGGCTTGACGACCGCCGAAGTGGGCTGGGCCTACGGCACCGTGGGCACCGCCGCCTTTTTGGTCGGCAGCATCGCCGGCGGCTATTTCACGGCCTGGCTGGGCTTGAAGCGCGCGCTGCCGCTCCTGATCCTGGCCATGAACCTGCCCAATGCGGCGTTCTGGTACCTGAGCCATGCGCAACCCGAATCGCTGCCGGCCATCGTGGCCCTGCTGGGAATCGAGATGTTCGGCTACGGCTTCGGCTTCGTCGGCGTGATCCTGTTCATCATGCAGGTCGTGGCCAGCGGCCGCTACCAGGCAGCCCACTATGCGCTGGGCACCGGCTTCATGCAGCTGGGCTTCGTGCTGTTCCGCACGATCAGCGGCGACATCCAGCAGGCGCTGGGTTACCGCGATTTCTTCCTGTGGGTGTTGCTGGCCAGCGTGCCGGTGCTGGTCCTGAGCCGGTTCATGAGGCTGGAGGCGGAGCCGACCCGCGCCCATGAAGCCGTGGGCTAGCGCTTCTTGACGGGCAGGGCCAGCCAGCCGCGCCAGCCGCCGTCGCCGTCGCCGTCGCGTTCGACCTGCTGGATATGCGGGCGGGTGGCGTCCAGGCGCCACACCGCCTGGCGCTCGAGCCAGTCCTCGTACATGGCGCGAAAGCGCGGCCACTCGCCGTGGAAGTCGAGGCAGGCGTAGGTTCCGGCCGGGAGCAGGCGCAGGCCGAGGGTCTGGTCGTCGTCCGGCGCATCGGCCCCGAAGCCGAAGTCGTAGCAGTACTCACGCTCGCCCGTGAAGCCCGGATCCTCGTCGAACACGCCGTACCAGGGCGTGCCGCGCGCCAGTCCTGCGCGCTCGCGTTCGCAGATAAAGGCGTGGCAGGCCAGCGACAGCGTGGCGCCGGACTGGCCGAAGAAACGCTGGTAGCGCAGCCTGATGCCGGGCAGGGTGCGCAGCGTGACGCGGGCGGCGACGCTACCCGGTTCGGGCGGGCAGTAGGGCGCCTGCAGGGCCGCCAGGTTGCTCGGCTCGGCCACGAAGAAGCTGACGTCGCTCTCGCGCCCGACCTGGGCATCCATATAGGCGCGCCAGCCGCCGTCGCGCCACTCCTTGGCCGACATCGCGAACTGCTGGCGGAAGGCCTTCGAGAAGGCCGCGTTGGACGGGAAGCCGCAGTCCTGGGCGATGCGTCCGACCGGCACGTCCGGCTCGTGGCGCAGCAGGTGGGCGGCGCGGCGCAAGCGGCGCTTGCGCTGGTATTCGACCGCCGAGAAGCCGGTCAGCTCGCGGAAGATGCGGTCGAAGTGGTAGCTCGAATAGCTGGCCGAGGCGGCCAGGCTGCCCAGGGCGAGCGGGTCGCCGACCGAATCGAGCATCAGGTCCATCACCTCGTACAGGCGCGAATCGCGCGACACTGCCCGCGAGGCGACGCGCGCGCGTGGTGTGATGGATTCGGCGGACAGGGCGGGAGCGGACATCGCGTAATGTCATGACAAGACTGAATGAATTATGCGGCCAAACGCCCTGCCGTGGCGAACACTGTGTATCCCCGACAACAGTGCGGGCTCGGCGCCGTCCGTCAGCTCCCGTACGGCTGGTAGGCGACGCCCTGGCCGATCGGCGGCGCCACCGCCTCCACGTTCTCGGCGCTGTCGCTGAACGCGGCCGGTACGGTTGGCCAGGTCGGCGCGCTTCGCATCGAGCACGTCGACCCAGAATTGGTCGGGGCGAAGAACGAGAGCAGATCTAGTGCGTCACCGCCGGCGCCGCCAGTCACCATGACCTGGCGCGGCGCCTTGTGGTTCGAAAACAGAGGCTGTCGTTGCCGTCGCCGGCGCCGATCTCGAGCAGGGGCGCGCCGGCCGCGTCGGCGCCGGCGTCGCCGCTGGCGCGGATCGCGCGCGTGATGACCGGTAGCGGCCCTGTCTATTGAAACTGCGATTTCTTACGAAAGGGTTAAGATCATTTTGCTACACCAGAAAACCTGCTGCGCTGCAATTATGTAATAAATCACTTACAATGATGAATTACCTTGAACTATAAGAAACGCAGACGCGCGTTAGTGTCTACGGAGAAGATATGCAGACAGCACTCTCGGCGGGTTTCATCCTTGTCATCGTTTTGTGGGGCGTCATCGCCCCCGACAACATGGGCGCGGTCTTTGATACCGTGCTCGCCTCGATCACTCGCAACTTCGGCTGGTTCTACCTGTGGGTCGTGCTGGGCATGGTGGTCTTCGTCGCTTTCCTGGCGTTCAGCCGCTATGGCAACCTCAAGCTCGGCGACGACGACGACGAACCCGATTTCTCGCTTGGCAGCTGGTTCTCGATGCTGTTCGCCGCCGGCATGGGCATCGGCCTGGTGTTCTTTGGCGTCGCCGAGCCGATCTCGCACTACATCGATGCACCGCCCGGCACCGTGTCGGCCACCCCGGAGGCGGCCGGCGTGGCGATGCGCTATACCTTCTTCCATTGGGGCATCCATCCATGGGCGGTGTACAGCGCGGTCGCGCTGGCGATCGCCTTCTTCCAGTACCGGCGCGGCGGCGATGCGCTGGTCAGCACAGCGACCAGCGCGCTGCCCTGGCCCATCGTCAAGCGCATGGGGGGATTATTCAACGGACTGGCGGTGGTGGCCACGGCCTTCGGCGTGGCCGCGTCGCTGGGCGTGGGCGCCCTGCAGATCAACAACGGCCTGAACACCGTGTTCGGCCTGGAAGTGAGCGAGGTCGCGCAGATCGCCATCATCCTGGTCGCCACCGTCCTGTTCCTGACCTCGGCGGTCAGCGGGGTGGAGCGCGGCGTCAAGCTGCTGTCGAACACCAATATGATCACGGCCGGCCTGCTGGCGCTGGCAGTCTTCCTCATCGGCCCGACCGTGGCGATCATCGATACCCTCACCAGCACCCTGGGCAGCTATGTGACCGAATTCGTGCGCATGAGCCTGCGTGCGACGCCGTTCCGCGACAGTACCTGGGTCGGCAGCTGGACCATCTTCTATTGGGCCTGGTGGATCTCATGGTCGCCGTTCGTCGGCCTGTTCATCGCGCGCGTCTCGCGCGGACGCACGATCCGCGAATTCATCCTCGGCACCATGCTGGCGCCCACCCTGGCCGCGTTCATCTGGTTCTCGATCTTCGGCGGCACCGCGCTGCACATGCAGATCTGGCAGCAGATCCCGATCGCCGACGCCGTGCGCGCCGACACCGCCACCGCGCTGTTCGCCATGTTCGACGCGCTGCCGTTCGGCATGATCATGTCGGCCGTGGCCACGGTCCTGGTGGTGGTGTTCTTCGTCACCTCGGGCGACTCGGCGGTGCTGGTGCTGGGCATGATGAGCAGCGGCGGCAATCCGAATCCGTCCACCAGGACCAAGCTGATGTGGGGCGGCCTGATCGCCGGTATCGCGATCAGCCTGCTGCTGGCCGGGGGACTGAAGGCGCTGCAGACGGCGACGATCGTGTTTGCGGTGCCGTTCTCGCTGGTGATCATCCTGATGCTGGTGTCGCTGTATCGCGGCGTATGCGAAGACTGGACGGCGCAAGACAAGCGCGAGCGCGAGTTGCGCCGCCGCGTGCGCCAGATGGTCGAGAAATAGGAGAACACAACGCGCCCCGGGCAGGGCGCGTGCGAACTCGCGCGGCCGGTATTACGTGGCCATCGCGCGCAGCAGCAGGCCGGTAATGTAGGCGCCGTAGGTGCCGAGCGCATAGCCGAGCACTGCCAGCAGCACCCCGACCGGGGCCAGCGCCGGATGGAAGGCGGTGGCGATCACCGGCGCCGAGGCCGCGCCGCCGATATTGGCCTGCGAGCCGACCGCCATGAAGAACAGCGGCGCCCGGATCAGCTTGGCCACCAGCAGCATCAGGCCGCCATGCACCGCGATCCAGATCAGGCCCAGCAGGAACAGCCATGGCCGGTCGAGCAGGGCGTTCAGGTCCATGTGCATGCCGATGGTCGCCACCAGCACGTACAGCATGGCCGAGCCGATGGTCGAGGCGCCGGCGCCTTCCAGGCTGCGCGCCCGCGTAAAGCTCAGCAGCAGGCCGAAGGTGGTCGCATACACCACGATCCAGAAGAAGTTCGAGGTCAGGCTGTAGTCCTGCAGGCGCCATTCGGCCGGCAGGCTGGCGATCCAGGCGACGGTGGGCCCGGTCAGCGCATGCGACAGGCCGGTGGCGCCGAGACCCACGGCCAGCACCACCATCACGTCGGTCAGGGACGGGATGCGCGCATGCTCGGCCTGGTAATGCTCGATCTTTTCCTTGAGCGCATTGATGGCCGAGAGGTCGGCGCCGGTCCAGCGGTCGAAGGCCTGGGCGCGGCTGGCCAGGAACAGCAGCACCGCCATCCAGACATTGGCGACCAGGACGTCGACCGCGACGAACTGGCCGAACAGGGTGGCGTCGACCTCGAACACTTCCTTCATCGCCGCCTGGTTGGCGCCGCCGCCGATCCAGGAACCGGCCACCGTGGTCATGCCGCGCCAGGTCTCGCCGGCCACGGTCTCGGGGTGGATGAAGCCCATCGCGGTGAACGACACGATGGCGCCCAGCATGACGCCCAGGGTGCCGGTCAGGAACATGATGATGGCCTTGGGACCGAGACGCAGCACGGCGCCGAAATCGATCGCCACGCACAGCAGCACCAGCGCTGTCGGCAGCAGGTAGTCGCGCGCCACCGGGTACAGGGAGGAGGCGTTGCCATCGATGATGCCGGCAGTGTTGAGCAGCGCCGGGAGCAGGTAGCACAGCAGCAGGGCCGGCACATAGGTATAGAACCTGCTCCAGGCGCCCGATTTGCGGGAAGAGGTCCAGAATACAGCGCCGAGGATGACGGCCAGCATGCCGAGCACGACGGCATCGTTGGTGACTAGCGGAGAGACAGATTGCATCGTGGGTCCAGGTAGAAGGTGGATCAAGCGTCCCGCCGCCACGGCTGGACGCGGCAATTCTACCTATCAATTTATAAAAATCATGTACTTACGGCAAGCGCCGTAGCAACCAGGAGGGTCGGTTTGGCATTGGCTACAACACATCGTTATCACAAATATTTTTTGGCAGGACTTGCCTGCACGGCATTCGGCACGGCGCCCGCGCTGGCGCAAAGCCAGGTGCAGATGTACGGCAGCCTCGACATCGGGCTCAAGAAGCGCGCCGGCGATCCTTTGCAGGTCGGGCGGGGATTCAACAACTGGCTGGGCTGGCGGGGCAGCGAGCGCCTGGACGGCGGCCTGGAAGCGACGTTCGTCGCCGAGATGCGCTTCAACCTCGATGACGGCAGCCAGGAGCGGCCCAACAACCTGATGCAGGGCGAAACCACGGTGGGCCTGCGCAGCAAGGAGCTGGGCAGCGTACGCCTGGGACGCGCGATGACGCCGCTGTGGTGGGAGATCTGGAAATACGACCCGTGGATTAACAGCGGCGAGAACGCCTCGATGTTTGCCTACCAGACCGGCAGCTATACCAGCGACGGCGTGCGCGACCTCGAGAACGGCTATGCGAACTTCTCGCGCTTCGAGAATGCCGTGTTCTACACCAGCCCGACGGTCGGGGGCTGGCATGTGCATGCGGCGGCCGAGGCCGAGCGCGACCCGCTCGATGTGCGCCGTCCGGCCGGGGTATCGTTCAACTATGCGAAGGGAGGCATACTGGGGCACCTCGCGCTCGAGCGCAATTCGAACGACGACCGCATCGGCGTCGTCTCGCTGTCCTGGGAAACCGGCAAGCTGCGCCTGATGGCGTCCACCGCGCGCCACCTGCCGCGCACCGGCGCCACCGAGAAGGTCGCGATGGTCGCGGCCAACTACCGGGTCGGCGCCCTTACCTGGCGCGCCGGCTATGGCCGCAACTTCCTGCTCGGCCACGACAAGCTGGGCCTGGGCGCGATCCATCACCTGTCGCCGCGCACCGGCCTTTATGCGGACGTCTACCGCGAGCGCGCCGGCACCGACGCCAATGGCGCGGCGGTCGGGATCATGCACACGTTCTGAGACGGGCGCGCCGGCGGCCCGAAGTATGATGGAATCGGCGCTTCATCCAGCGCAGAGGAGTCGATCATGACAACGACGTTCAAGACAGGCGACAAGGTGGAATGGAAGTCGTCGCAAGGCGCGGTCACGGGCAAGGTCAAGAAGAAGCTGACCGCACCGACCGAGATCAAGGGCCACCATGTGGCGGCGTCGAAGGACAACCCGGAATACCTGGTGGCCAGCGCCAAGACCGGGGCCGAGGCGGCGCACAAGCCGGGATCGCTCAAGAAAAAGTGATGGCCCAGGCTTAAGATTCGCTTCACCTTCGCGCGGCATGCTCGGCGGCGAGCAGTTTACGCCATACTGGCGTTTCCTCGTTGCCGAAAATCCCGCATGCGCATCCTGTTGGTCGAAGACGATATCTCCCTTGGCGAAACCATCCAGGCCTGGCTGCGCCTGGACCAGCACGCGGTGGACTGGGTCCAGCGCGGCGACTCGGCCGACACCGCCCTCAAGGCCCATCACTACGACTGCGTGCTGCTCGACCGCGGCCTGCCCGGCCTGACGGGCGACGCGCTGCTGGCGCAGTTGCGCAAGGCCGGCAATGGCGTGCCGGTCATCCTGATCACCGCCTTCAATGCCTTGGCCGACCGGGTCGAGGGCCTGGACCTGGGCGCCGACGACTACCTGGTCAAGCCCTTCGAGCTCGAGGAAATGTCGGCCCGCATCCGGGCCGCCGTGCGGCGCGGCGCCAACCAGGCCGGCAATGAATTGCGCCACGCCGGCATTGCGCTCAACCTCGACACCAAGCAGGCGAGCCTGGAAGGCCAGCCGGTCGCGTTGACCGCACGCGAATACAACGTGCTGTATGCCCTGCTGCTGAGGAAAAACAGCATCGTGACCCGGGCCCAGATCGAGGAAACCCTGTATGGCTGGGGCGACGAGGTCGAGAGCAATGCGATCGAGGTCTACATCCACAACCTGCGCAAGAAATTCGGGGGCGAGGCCATCGTCACCGTGCGCGGCCTGGGCTACCGGCTGAAGAACGATGGCGAATAAGGCGCGGGACAAGGGCGCGCCGTGGTCGCTGCGCCGACGCCTGCTGGCCGTGATCGTCGCCGCCAGCACCGTGCTGTGGCTGGCGAGCCTGGGTATCGTCACCGTGATCGCCTGGCAGGAAACCAACGAGGTGTTCGACGACGCGCTGGAAGAGTCGGGCTACATGATCATGGCGGCGACGACCGACTGGAACGAACGCGGCCTGCTGCCGCAGGCGGGAGCGAGCGGCGCGCATGGCCGCAAGGTCGACATGCAATACCAGATAGTGGTCGACGGACGCGTGATCCAGCGTACCGGCGACGCGCCGCTGCGACCCTATGTGTCCAGCTTCGACGACGACCACGGCTTCGCCGAAGCGCTGGCGGGCGGCGAGCGCTGGCGCGTGTTCGTGGTGCGCGACAAGACCCGCAACTTCGAGGTGCAGGTCGGCCAGCAAGTGGACAAGCGGTATGACATCCTGGAAGAACTGGCCGATTCGCTGTGGTTGCCCGTGCTGGGCTTCCTGCTGTTGCTGGCGCTGGTGTGCTGGGTCTTGACGGGCCGCGTGTTGAGGCCCTTGCGCCAGACCGCGTCCAGCATCGCGGCCAAGACGCCGGACGACCTGACCCGGGTCGCGACCGCGGGCCAGGCGCGCGAAGTGCTGCCGATCGTGCAGGCATTGAACGGCGTGCTGGGACGGCTGGAGGCGGCCCTGCAGGCCGAGCGCCGCTTCACGGCCGACGCCGCCCACGAGCTGCGCACGCCGCTGGCCGGCCTGCATATGCATGTGCAACTGCTGCAGCGCCAGCATCCGGAACTGGCCGCACCATTTCACAAGCTGCGCCAGGACATCGCGCGCCTGACGGCGCTGGTCGACAGCCTCCTGACGCTGGCGCGCCTGGATCCGCTGGCGCGCGAGGAGCTGGTGCGCCAGCCGGTCCTGCTGCCGCTGCTGCTCGAACGCGTCGTGGGCCTGCATGCGCAGGAAGCGGCCGGGCGCGGCATCGCGCTGGCGCTGCGCTGCGACGTCCCAGAGGTGCAGGCCGATCCGCAGATGCTGGAGATCGTGCTGCGCAACCTGGTCGACAATGCGCTGCGCTACTGCCCTGGCGGCAGCCGGATCGAGATCGACGCCGCGCAACACGCCGGCCGCCCGCGCATCGCGGTGCGCGACGACGGCCCCGGCGTCGACGCCGACAGCCGCCAGCGCCTGACCGAGCGCTTCTTCCGTGTGCTGGGGCAGGGGCAGCAGGGCAGCGGGCTCGGCTTGTCGATCGTCCAGCGCATCGCCGACCTGCACGGCATCGAACTCACGTTCGGTCCCGGGATCGATGGCCGTGGCCTGGGGGTGGCGCTGGATCTGCCTGCCGCGTAGTTCATGTGTTTTGGGTAATAGTTGGCTCTTGTATTGCCTCGATTCGGCCCGATGTGCTGGGACATGCTAAAACAGAAACTGAACTGGAAGCGGCCCCTGTTTTACTTTCTTCTGCCGATCTTTTTCGTGATGGCTTTCCTGGGCTTTCCCTTGCCCGTCGCCCCGCCACCAGCCACCAAGCCGGCGCAGGAGCAAGCCGTCGTCGTGAAAAAGAAGAAGAAACTTGTCGGACTGTTGATGCATGAAGAGGATCGCCGGGACGACGCATCCTGAGCCAGCTTCCGGGCTCCTTAAGATCGGTTTAATGTCCGGCCGTTGTAATGCGCCTGTGCCTGTCAACACAGTGCAGGCAAACCCGACAGACCAAGACAAAGGACCGACCATGAAACGCATTTTCCAGTTCTCCTGCATCGCCGCACTGCTTGCCGGTTCGGCCGTCGCCCTTGCCCAGAATGGCGCGACCGCAACCACGACCGCAACCACGACCGCAGCGCCGGTTGCGGCGCAGCCGGCCGCTCCTGCCGCCGGCAGCGCACCCGCCACCAGGCCTGCGACTTCCGGCTACACCGGCCCGTCGGGCGCCCCGCTGATGACGGCCAAGGACCTGCTGGCCAAGGGCAAGGACGACCAGTACGTGCGCCTGAAGGGCAAGCTGACCAGCCACAAGGGGGACGAGGACTACGAGTTCACCGACGCCAGCGGCAAGATCACCGTCGAGATCGATGCCGACCGTTTCCCGCAGGGTGTGACGGTCGACCACAACACCACGGTCGAGCTGACGGGTGAGTTCGACAAGGAGATGTTCGGCGAATCCAAGGTCGACGTCGAGCAGATCAAGGTCGTGAGCAACTAGGCGCCGCGACCGGCGGCGTGGGCGATAATAGCGGTTCGACCGCCTCGCCACGCCGCCCATGTACTACGATCACGCCGACCTGACACGCCACTTCGATGCCGGCACGCTGCAGCGCGGGGAAGACTACGCGCGCAAGGGCAAGGTGCGCACCGCGCGCCGCGACCACGACAAGCTCGTCGGCGAAGTCGGCGGCAGCGGCGGCGAGTTGTACCGCCAGACCATCCGCTTCAGGTCGGACCGCCGCGGCATCGATTTCCAGGGTAGTTGCAGCTGTCCCATGAGCTACAACTGCAAGCATGTGGTGGCGCTGCTGCTGGTCGAACTCGACCGTTACCAGCATGAGATGGCGCAGTCGCCGGCGGCGAGTGTGGCGCGCTCCGAGGCCTGGCTGCAGCAGATGGCGCTGTTGTCCCAGGCGACGCCGAGCGACGCCCCGTCGGTTGCAGGCGGCCCCTTCAAGCTGGCCTGGGTGCTGGCCCCCGACGCTGCCGGCGGCCCGCCGCGCCTGCACCTGCGCCGCGCGCGCCTGCGCAAGAACGGCGACATCAGCGGCACCACGCCGATCCACGACGTCCACGCCCTGCTGCGCGCGCTGCCGGCATTGCATGACCCGGGCGCCGAATTATCGCTGCGCCTGTTTGCCGCACTGCAGGCGGGCGGCCTGGTCGCGAGCGATGCCGAGGCGTCGGGACCGGTCGGCGCGCGCCTCATGGTCCGCCTGTGCGCCGACGAAAACCTGCTGCTGGCGTGGTCCGAAGCCGACCTCCGGGGCGACAAACTGTTCTACCTGCGTCCCGGCCCGCGCCGCGAGGCGACGCTCGGATGGTGCTCGTCCACGGACGACGACACCGTCCAGCTCGACTGGGTGTTCCGGGATGCCGGCTCCCCCATGGGCGTACTGCCGACCGATCCGCCGCTCTACCTCGACGACGGCATGCTGGGAGAGCTGGCGCTGCCCGAGGCCATGGCGGCGCTGCCACCGGCAAGCCTGGTGAACCTGGTTGCCCGGGCGCCGCGGCTCGGCGCCGACCAGCGTGCCGGCATGGCTGCGCGGCTCGCCGACCTCGGCCTGGAGCGTCTCGTGCCGCTGCCGCAGGCGGTCGAGACCCTTCGCCGCACCGACATCGTCCCCACGCCTTGCCTGCTGCTCGACAGCGCGGATATCGGCTGGGGCCGCAACGAAGCCTGGCTCGACTACGCGCTGCCGTACTTCGAGTACGCCGGCCAGTCCACCGAAGGGAGCGACGAACCGGCGCTGCGCTCGGTGCAGAACGGCATGCTCCAGCTTATCGAGCGCGATCTTGCCGCCGAGGCCGCCGCTGCCGCCGTCCTCGCCGGACTCGGTTTCCACCAGCGGCCGGCCGGCTCGCCGCTGGACGATTTTCCCGGCGCGCTCACACTGGCCGATGAAGCGGCCTGGGTCGCGTTCGCGCGCCGCGACATTGCGCGCCTGCGCGCCGCCGGCTGGCAGATCGAGATGGAGGGAGCTTATCGCTTCGACCTGGCCGAGGTCGACGACTGGTATGCCGAGCTCGACGAAGAAGGCGAGGGCGGCAACGCCTGGTTCTCGCTCGAACTCGGCATCGTCGTCGACGGCGAGCGCCATGCGCTATTGCCCTTGCTGGTGCAGATGGTGCGCGCCGCGCCGCGCGATTTCGCGGCCGATGCGCTGGCCGCGCGTGGCGACGAGGACGCGCTGCTCGTCGAGCTGACGAACTCCGAGCGCGTCGCCTTGCCCTGGGGCCGGGTCAAGCCGATCCTGTCCACGCTGGGCGAACTGTATTTCGGTGAGCGCCTGGGCGCCAGGGTGCGCCTGCCGGCCATGGACGCCGCGCGCCTTGCCGAACTGGAGCGGGCCGCGCGACTACGCTGGATGGGCGGCGAGCGCCTGCGTGAACTGGGCCGCAAGCTCGATGCCTTCGGCGGCATCCAGGCCGTCGCGCCGCCAGCCGGCCTGCAGGCTTCGCTGCGGCCTTACCAGCTGGGCGGCCTGGCCTGGCTGCAGTTCTTGCGTGAATATGGTTTCGGCGGCATCCTGGCCGACGACATGGGCCTGGGCAAGACCATCCAGACCCTGGCCCACATCCTGGCCGAGAAAGAGGCCGGGCGCCTCGACGCGCCGGCCCTGGTCGTGGCGCCGACCAGCCTGATGCCGAACTGGCAGGCCGAAGCGGCGCGCTTTGCGCCCGGCCTGCGGGTGCTGCTGCTGCACGGCAAGGAACGCAGCGCGCAGTTCGACGCCATCGGCGAACACGACCTGGTGCTGACGACCTATGCCTTGCTGGGCCGCGACGAGGACGCGCTGCGGCGGCACCGCTACCATCTGTTGATCCTCGACGAGGCGCAGTACATCAAGAATAACCGCACCAAGGCGGCGCAGACCGCGCGCCTGCTCGACGTCCGCCACCGCCTGTGTCTGACTGGCACGCCGGTGCAGAACCACCTGGGCGAGCTGTGGTCGCAGTTTAATTTCCTGATGCCGGGCCTGCTGGGCGACGAGCGATCGTTCAAGGCACATTACCGCAAGCCGATCGAGCAGCAGGGAGACGTGTTGCGCCAGGACTTCCTGGCGCGGCGCGTCAGACCCTTCATGCTGCGCCGGACCAAGAACAAGGTGGCGACCGAGCTGCCGTCCAAGACCGAGATCATGTTGCCGGTCGAGTTCGGCAGCGCGCAGCGCGACCTGTACGAGACGGTGCGGGTAGCGATGGACCGCAAGGTGCGCGCCGAGATCGACCGCAAGGGCCTGGCGCGCAGCCATATCGTGATCCTCGAAGCCTTGCTCAAGCTGCGCCAGGTATGCTGCGACCCGCGCCTGATCGAGCCGGCAAGCACGACCGGCTCGGCCAAGCTCGATACGCTGATGGAACTGCTCGACACCTTGCGCAGCGAGGGCCGCAAGGTGCTGGTGTTCTCGCAGTTCACCAGCATGCTGGCGCTGGTCGGCGCGGCCTTGCGCGAACGCGGCGCCGATTACGTCGAGCTCACCGGCGGCACGCTCGACCGCGCGGCGCCGGTCGCCGCCTTCCAGGAAGGGAAGGTGACTGTATTCCTGATCAGCCTGAAGGCCGGCGGGGTGGGGCTCAACCTGACGGCGGCCGATACCGTGATTCACTACGATCCCTGGTGGAACCCGGCCAGCGAAAACCAGGCCACCGACCGCGCCTGGCGCATAGGCCAGCAGCAGCCGGTCTTCGTCTACAAGCTGATCGCGCGCGGCACGCTGGAAGAAAAAATCCAGGAAATGCAGCGCCGCAAAGGAGAGTTGGCGGATGCGGTATTGACCAATGAGATCGATGCCGGGCTGGCGCCTGGCCTGCGGGCGGACGACTTGCGCGCCATCTTTTCGCTGCCGGCAAGACAGGCGCCTAGTCCTGCACCACGCTGACCCTTGCGAAGCGCAGGTTCTCGAACACCTTGATGCGGCCCGTGAGCGGCCACCAGTCGTACAGGAAGATCTGGGCCGGCCGCCACATCGCGACCCAGCCGATGATGTTCAGGCTTTCGCGCGCGATCTTCGCGGCGTGGCCGGCCACCGCGCTGTCGATCGCCTCGGCCAGCAGCAGGCAGCTGGCGACGAAGGCGATGCCGATCATCAGGCTGACGCGGCCCTGGCGCAGCAGCTGTTTCAGTTCACCCCGCACCAGCTCCACCTTGTAGCCATAGTAGTTGTGGATCGCGTCGGCGACCATCTCGCCCGCCTGTCCGACCGGCGGCAGTTGCGCGACATGGATGTTCAGGTGCAGGCGGCTGGCGGGCGGCAGCGACAGCGCCCAGTTCTCGATATACGCCTCGCAGGCGTGGTCGAGGTCCTTGTTCAGGAAGGGCGCCGGGTCGAGCGAGTTGAACAGCTGCTGCAGTTCGCGCACCCGCAGGTCCAGCGTGTGGGTCGGTAGTTCGTTGATGTGCATGCGGCTAGCGTAACGCAGCACATTCAGATGGGCAACTACAGGCGCTTGCCGGCGCGATGGCTGAAAGCCTCGACGATGCCCGGTCGGCCACGGCGGCGGCTGGTCGTCGATGGCGGCATGGTCCAGGTGCCAGGCATCTCGCGAAAAAAAGGCCCGCCGACAAGGGCGGGCCTTTCGGCGCGCAAGCGGCAGCGCTGGCTTACGCCGACTTGTCCTGGTGCGCGTCGAGCTGGGCGCGCAACTCCTGGCCGTTGGAATGCGTGTAGTCCTTGTTCACTTCGCGCTTGATCGCCGACTTGAGCTGTGGATCGATGTTCGCGCGCAGCACGCCGAGGAATTCAGGCGAGGCCGACAGCACCAGATGCTGGAAGCGGCCTTCCTGTTGTGCCTGCAGCAGATAGGCCACGATATCCTTCGCGAACTTTTCTGCTTCACGCTCCGTGGGCGTCTGGGCCGGCTGGTAGGTCTTGCCGGGCGCTCCGGCTTTGCCGTTATGTTCAAAGGCGACGCCCTGGGTGCCGCCGATATTGTGTGTGGTATTGGTGGCCGCCGTCTGGCCCATCTTGTCGGTGACCAGGTCGAGCTCGCGAGCGTGCGCCGCCGGATTCACCATGTCTTCGATTTCCTGCAACGACTGTGCCGACTCGGCGTCGGAAAAGATCCGTGCGCGGCCGGAATTGGCTGCGATAGTCCAGGTTGTTGGCATATTACCCCCTGTAAAAATGGTGTGATGGCAATCGCCAGCGTCAGCCCGGTGACTTTGAGCCAGGACTGCTGCATGGCGACAGATGATGACTCAGTATAGCCCTGCATAAAAAAGCCCGGCGCACTGCCTTCGCAAGCGCAGACCTTGCACTGCTGAAACAACATTGCCTCAATTTGTTCTTGGACGTGCTGCAACTAACGGACCGCATGCCGTGTGCCCGGCAACATGGACTCATGCAAACAAGCGTGCGAAGGAGTTCCATCATGGGTAAATATTTCATCGGTTGGCTGCTTGGTATTCCTGCAGTCGTGCTCGTCATCCTTTACTTCATTTTCGGCTAAGCTCGACCGTCAAAAGAAAGCGCCACCCGCGGGTGGCGCTTTATCGTTAACACGTCCTTGCTACGCGCTTGCGATCGATGCGGCCACGGCGCAGTGGGCCGTGGCCGTGATGTCGATTACCAGCCGACGTCTTTCAGCAGCGGCAGTGTCAGGTCACGCGGCGGCTTCACCTCGAGGGTCAGGTCGCGGCTGATGGCCGGTTCCATCAAAAGGTTCGGCGTGGCCGACGTGTCCCAGTGCGACACCGAGGAGCCCGGAGCCAGCGCGCTCGGCGTGTACAGCAATGGACGACCCTGGCGGTCGGCGCCGGCCTTGCGGTTCGGATCGGTGGACAGCGATGCCGTGACGGCCCCAGGCTGGGACCGCGAGCCGAACGGCTTGGCCGCTGCGACTGCCGCCTTCAACACATTGCCGTCTTCCAGCGAGATGCCGACGGAAGGAATGGCGACGGTCGGATCGTCGCCGCCAGGTGCGAAGCCGCCGCTCACATTGTTTTGCAGCAGCACCCCGACGGCGCCGGCGTCCTGTGCATTCTTCACCTTGACCGTGAAGTTGCAGCCGCCGCGGCTGATGATCGGCACTTTGCCCTTCACCGCGGCCGCATTGGCAGCGTTGAATGGCGAGCACCCCGGACCGAGTTCGCCGGCCTGGGTGGCGATCGTCGCGAGCGCACCGAGCTTGGCGTTGACGGGAAGCGCCGGGCCGAACGGCGACGCCGTGTAGGCCGTCGTCGGCACCGCACCCGCCGGGCTCGACGACTTGACCACCGGCAGCTGACCCAGCAGGCGTGCACCAGCCACCGCATTCGGGCCGGTCCAGGCCAGTTGCAGGTTATTGACTGCCGAGCGCGCGCGTTCGGGGGAAGTCATGTCCAGCCAGCGTTTTCCAATGGAGTTATCGTACATGAACTCTTCCCAGAAGCTGGGCGCGCCGCCTTCGACCACATAGGCGGTGCCGGCGGCGTTGATGCGGTAGCCGTACTGGGTATTGGTCGTGGTCAGCGCAAAACCAAGGCCGTGACCCAGTTCGTGCAATAGCGTGGCGGCGAAGTCGACTTTGCTGCCTTCGTTCCCGTCCAGGCCGAGGTAGAACTCGCTGCCGTCCAGGCAGCCCGTCTTGCCGAGGTTGATGTTGAACTGGGTCTTGATGTCGACGTTGTAATAGCCGCTGCCATCATCTTCCTGGCCGGCGCTGAGGTTCTCACCGGCCAGCTTGTTGGCCAGCGCCTGCGGGTACCAGGTGTTTGGCTTACCGCCTGGGAAATTGATCCAGATATTCCATGCGCCGGCGCTGCCCAGTACGGCCGAATCGGCGGTGCATTCCAGGGCCTCCCAGCCGGCCGAGACCGTGATGTCGACGGTGCTGTCCAGGTTGCGTCCCCAGATATCGGCCACGTGGCGGTAGACGTTCATGCGCTGTTCACCGAGCGTGGTGCCGGGATTGCCGCCGACCGGCTTCACCGGCGTCCTGTCGTTGAAGCCGATGCCTTCCGGGTCGCGGTTCTGGATCGTGATGGTAGCGGCAGCCTGGGCCGCCATGCAGGTCAGGAGACTCGCTGCGGCGAGCAGCGACCGTGCGGCGATTCGCGAAGATGGTTGGGTGCGCATGTTTACTCCGTGACAGCTTTGGTGGCGTGGACGTGGCCGGTCGCGATGGCGCCGCTGGCGTCGCCGTGCGATTCGAAGCACTGCTTTTCGATGCTGCCGTCAGCCTTGCGTACGGCGACCGACGAGCTGATGAAGCCATCGGTCAGGCGGACGCCACGGGCGCCACTGGCGTGGGTTTTTTGCTTGACCTGCTGGGGGGCGACGCGTGCGGCACGCGCCTTCGACGCGGCCTGGGCTTTCAGCGCAGCCTGTTCGGCGGCGGTGGCGTTGCGCAGCTCGCCGGTTTCGCGGTCGCGGACGACGGTCAGCGATTTGTTCGCCTGCGCGTGCACTTCGTTGAACGGGATTTCCTGGGCAATGGCGGACTGGCCCGCAAGGCCCAGCAGGGCCGCGGCGATGCCGGCGCGCAGCAGGCGTTGGCCGGACTGGATGGTGTGATGCATGATGATCTCCTGGAAAAGGGGAGAGAAGCGGGAGAGCGAAGCGCAGTGCGCTTCGGCTTGCAGCGTTGGTCGGTCAGGCGCGCTTGCGGCGGCGCGTGGCGGCCAGGCCCAGCGCGCCGGCAGCCAGGATCAGGATGCTTGCCGGCTCCGGTACCTCTTCGATGCGCAGGCTGTCGAGGCCGATATAGTTGGCGTTGTCGGCCAGGCCGGTGTACTGGATCGCGAAGCGGGCGGTACCAGCGGTTGGTTCGAGATTGAATACGTACTTCGTCCATTCGCCGGTTTGCACCGTGATCGCCTGGGACAGCACGAAGTCGCCCAGCGCGCTGCCGCCGGTGCTGAAGCCGAACGCCACCTGGTCGAAGAAGTTGGCGTCTTCGGCGCCGCGCAGCCAGAACGACACGCTGGTGTTCATGGCGGTGGAAAATTCGGGTGTGATGAGCCAGTTATTGATTTGTCCGCCCACGACGCCGCTGCCGTAGTTGACGGCGGCGTAGCTTTCGGGCGCGCCGGCCTGGGACTCGAACTGGCTCTGGTCTCCCTGGTACCAGCTCAGGGCACCTGCCGGATTGCTGGCATTGTTCAGGATCCAGCCCCGGTCATCGAGCGTGGATACGTCATCGAATCCCTCGTCGACCAGAACGTCGAGGACATCGGCCTGGGCGGTTGCCATGGCGCCGGAAACGACTACTGCAAATAAAGCTTTCTTCATCATGCTGATACGCTCCAATAAGGTATGCGGTGGGCAGCGACTCGATAAGGCGGCGCGAACCTTGGTGCTTTCACGGGTTTGTGTCGGCATGATGACAATGAGCATTTAATGTGCCAGCAATGCAGATGCTTGATTTCTAATAGAAATATTTCAAAACGCAAATTCCAGAGTAAAAAATGTAAGATTTCTCGACATTTTCTTACAGTTATTAACAACTGGTGAAACTTTGTTCAAAGGCTTGCACAGGTCCCCGACTGTGCTGCGGCCTGGGTCTGAACGGCGCTGGTATGGCGCCGGTCAGACCTCCATAAGGTAGGCTGTTACCGACCAGGAGGACGGTGGCCGCGGGTGAAGCTGATGCGAGTCTACAAAGCACATAAAGTGGATATTCCATCTTCCACGCATGCGTCGCGCTTGGCAAGCGCGCTCACCTGACCATGCCAATGCGAAACGCGCCCGGGCGCCGTGCTAGGCTTGCCAGTCATCCAATACAACCGGGATTCCCATGCAAGCCATTCTTCCTCTCCTTGCCGTCACTTCCCTGGCCGCCGGCTGCGCCGCCACCCCGGCGCCGGTCGACCCGCGCGACGGCTTCATGGCCACCCTGCAGGGCATGTGCGGACAGCGCTTCGAAGGCGCGCAAGCCTATGCGGCCGACCCGGACAATGCATTCGCCGGCAAGAAGATTTCTACCCAGGTCGACTGCAGCCCGACCGAGATCCGCATGCCGGTGCAGGTCGGTGCAGATCGTTCGCGCACCTGGATCTTCACCCGCCCACAAGCCGGACTGGAACTGCGCCACGACCACCGGCACGCCGACGGCACGCCGGACAAGGTGACAATGTATGGCGGCATGGCGAAGGAGGGCGGCACGGCGCGCTCCCAGGCTTTCCTGGCCGACAAATACACCGCCGACCTCGTGCCCGGCGCGGAAACGAATGTCTGGACCGTCAGCCTGAGTGAAGACGGCAAGACCCTGACCTATCGCCTGGAGCGCCATGCCAGGCCGCGCGCCGAATTCGTCCTGCAGCGCGTGCCGGGATAAAGGCGCCGGGGCCTGGCGTCCCGTCCACCTGCCGGTCTGGCCGATTTCATGGTGCAGTGCGCAACGTTGCGACATGATAATTTGCAAATAGCTATACTTGGATGGTCGGCGACGTCGTCCCATCTTGAAGGAGCTTCATGCAGTTCAGATCGGCACAACTGTCCGTGCGCTTCATCGTTCCGCTGGCCCTGGTGCTGGCGCTGTTCGGTTATTTCGCGATTCCATGGATGGAAAATCTCACCGTACGCTGGTTCGTGCGGGATCTCGATACGCGTTCCCAGCTGGTATCAAGCACGCTGCAACAGCCGCTGCTCAATTACCTTGAGGATAATGATTCCGCGCGCATCAACGACGCGTTCAGCCGCGCGATCCAGGACGAGCGCCTGTATGCGCTTGGCTTCTGCGCGCCCGACGGAACGCTGCTGTACAAGACCGATACCTATCCGCTGTCGCTCGGTTGCCGCCAGGGCGCGGACGGCGAAGACGCCAATCCCGTCGTGCGCCTGCCGCGCGGACCGGTGCATGTCTCGAGCCGCGATCTGATCCAGGACGGCATTTCCGCCGGACGCCTGGTGCTGGTGCAGGACATGAGCTTCATCGAGCAGCGCAGCGAAGACACCCAGAAATACATCATCGGACTGTTCGTCGTGCTGGCCGGTGCGATCTCGCTGATCACGGTGCTGATCGCCCACCTGAGCTGGCACGGCTGGCTCAACGGCGTGCGCGAAATGCTGCGCGGCGAATTGTCGCCGCGCCGGCCTGGCCCCATGCCGCCGGAAATCGCGCCGCTGGCCAGCGAATTGCGCGCCCTGCTCAACGAATACAACCGTGAATTGCAGGGCAGCGGCGTCGAGTCGCAGACCTGGGGCGCCGACACGCTCAAGACCTTGCTGAACCAGGACCTGGCGGGCGACGAGAT
The DNA here is from genome assembly GCF_059685725.1 of Telluria sp. RT2P19. NCBI lineage: Bacteria > Pseudomonadati > Pseudomonadota > Betaproteobacteria > Burkholderiales > Oxalobacteraceae > Telluria > Telluria sp. RT2P19. The sequence goes on along the minus strand of NZ_JCASIL010000019.1, from coordinate 74,922 downwards.
CCTGGTGGTCTCGAACCGCGAACCGTATATCCACGTGAACACGCCGGGCGGCGTCAAGGTGCAGCGCCCCGCCAGCGGCCTGGTGACGGCGGTCGAAGCGGTGATGCGCGCCTGTTCCGGCACCTGGATCGCGCACGGCGCCGGCTCGGCCGACCACGACACGGTCGACGCCAATGACCATGTCCGCGTGCCGCCCGACAACCCGAGCTATACGCTGCGCCGCGTCTGGCTGTCGAAGGAAGAAGAGCAGGGCTACTACTACGGCTTCGCCAACGAGGGCCTGTGGCCGCTGTGCCATATCGCCCACGTGCGGCCGGTGTTCCGCTCGTCCGACTGGGCCGAATACGTCAGGGTCAACCAGCGCTTCGCTGACGCCGTGATCCAGGAAGCGCGTTCCGACAACCCGGTGGTGCTGGTCCAGGATTACCACTTCGCCCTGCTGCCGCGCATGGTGCGCGCGGTGCTGCCGAAGGCCACCATCATCACCTTCTGGCACATCCCGTGGCCGAATCCGGAGTCATTCGGCATCTGCCCGTGGCGCGAGGAAATCCTCGACGGCATGCTGGGCAGCACGATCCTTGGCTTCCATACGCCGTTCCACCGCAAGAACTTCCTCGATACCGTCGACCGCTATCTCGAGACCCGTATCGAGAACGAGGCCTCGACCGTCAGCTATGGCAACGAGCTGACCCAGGTGAAGCCGTACCCGATTTCGATCGCCTGGCCCGAGGCCGCGCCGGACGAGTGCGACGTGGCGGCCTGCCGCGCCGAGATCCGCCAGGCGCTGGCGCTGCCGGCCGACCAGTTGCTGGGCATCGGCGTCGACCGCCTCGACTACACCAAGGGCATCATCGAACGCTTCCAGGCGGTCGAGCGCATGCTCGAGCTGCATCCGGACATGGTCGGTAAGTTCACTTTCGTGCAGATCGCGGCGCCGACCCGCTCTTCGCTCGACGAATACCAGAATTTCGAAGCGCGGGTGCGCGCGCTGGCCCAGCGCATCAACCAGCGCTTCTCCAGCGGCAGTTACCTGCCCATCATCCTCAAGACCGAACACCATGAACAAGCACAGTTGCGTACGTATTTCCGCGCCTCCGAAGTGTGCAGCGTGACCAGCCTGCACGATGGCATGAACCTGGTGGCCAAGGAATTCATCGCCTCGCGCGACGACGAGCAGGGCGTGCTGATCCTGAGCCAGTTCACCGGCGCCGCGCGCGAGCTGCATGAGGCGCTGATCGTCAATCCTTACCACATCGAAGAGGGCGCCGAAGCGCTGTACCGCGCGCTGCGCATGCCGGCCGACGAGCAGCGCGAGCGGATGCGCACCATGCGCGTGCGGGTGCGCGACTTCAATGTGTATCGCTGGGCGGGCCGCATGCTGCAGGACGCAGCCCGGCTGCGCCAGCGCGAGCGCGTGCGCTCCAGGATCAACTCGCTCAGCCAGAACCGGGTGCGCAAGGGGGAGGCATGAAAGAGCAGATGAGCATCGACACCAACGAACAGGAAGCGCTGGACCTGCTCGCCGCGCCCGGTTGCGCGCTGTTCCTCGACTTCGACGGTACGCTGGTCGATATCGCGCCGCGGCCCGACCAGGTGGTGGTGACGCCGCAATTGCTGGCCGCCCTGGGCGCCTTGCAGCAGCGGCTGGGCGGCCGGCTGGCCATCGTCTCCGGCCGCCCGGTCGCCGAGCTCGACCGGATGCTGGCGCCGCTGGTGCTGCCGGCAGCCGGCGTGCACGGCATGGAGCGACGCGGCCTCGATGGCGTGCTGCGCCAGTTGCCGGCGCCGGATTTCAGCGCGGTGCGCACCCAGGCCCACGCCCTGGCCGCGCGCCACCCCGGCCTGTGGGTCGAGGAAAAACACGGCGCGCTGGCCCTGCATTACCGCCAGGCGCCGGAACTGCAGGCGCTGTGCGTCGAGACCATGACCGATGCGGTGCGCACCAGCCTGGGCCTGCTGCTCATGGAGGGCAAGATGATCGTCGAGATCAAGGCCGCCGGCGTCAGCAAGGGGACGGCGATCCGCGACTTCCTGGCCGAGGCCCCGTTCGCCGGCCACCGGCCCCTGTTCATCGGCGACGACACCACCGACGAAGCCGGCTTCGAACACGTACAGCGCATCGGCGGGATCGGCCTCAAGGTCGGACCTGGCCCGACGGTGGCCGGCTGGCGCATCGCGTCGAGCCAGGCCGTGCGCGAGGCGCTTGCGCGGGCCGCCGCCACGTCAACCCATTGAAAGGACACAGCATGAACGATGTTTCCCAGCACCCCGGTTCGACCGCCGTGAACGAAGCGCCGGGCTCGCTCGATTGCGGCGTGGTCGGCAATTGCGCCTTCAGCGCCATGATCGACCGCATGGGGCGGATGGTATGGTGCTGCCTGCCGCGCTTCGACGGCGATCCGGTATTCAACGCCTTGCTCGACCCGAGCGAGAACGGCGGCTTGTGGAGCATCGAGCTGGAAGACGTCGTGCGCAGCGAGCAGGTCTATGAGCCGAACACGGCGGTGCTGCGCACGCGCCTGATCGATGGCGCCGGCAACGGCATCGAGATCACCGATTTCGCGCCGCGCTTCCTGAGCCGCGACCGCATGTTCCGGCCCCTGATGCTGGTGCGCCGCGTAAAGCCGATCGGCGCCGGCGTGCGCGTGCGCGTCAAGCTGCGGCCGCGCTTCGAGTATGGGGCCAAGCTGCCCGAGATCACGCAGGGCAGCCACCACATCCGCTACGTCGGGCCCGACCAGACCCTGCGCCTGAACACCGATGCCTCGCTCAGCTATGTGCTGGCCGAATCGTATTTCCTGCTCGACCGGCCGGTTAACTTCATGCTGGGGCCGGACGAAACGCTGGCCGACGGCATCCAGGACACCGCCCACCGCTTCGAGAAAGAAACCATCGGCTACTGGCGCACCTGGTCACGCCGCCTGGCCTTGCCGCTCGAGTGGCAGGACGTCGTGATTCGCGCCGCCATCACGCTCAAGCTGTCGTTGTATGAGGACACCGGCGCCATCATCGCCGCCATGACCACCAGCGTGCCGGAAGCCCCGGGCAGCGAACGCAACTGGGACTACCGCTACTGCTGGCTGCGCGATGCCTTCTTCGTGATCCGGGCCCTGAACAGCCTGTCCGAAGTGGGGACCATGGAAGACTACCTGCGCTGGCTGAGCAATGTGGTGGCGCGCGCCAAGGGGGGGCATATCCAGCCGCTGTACGGCATCGGGCTCGAGGAACAACTGCCCGAGTCGATCGTCGATCACTTGCCCGGCTACCGCAACCACCGACCGGTACGTATCGGCAACCAGGCGCAGGAACACTTCCAGCACGATGTGTACGGCAATATCGTGCTCGGTGCGGCCCAGGCCTTCTTCGACCACCGCCTGTTCCGGCGCGCCGGCCTTGCCGAATTCCAGCAGCTCGAAGCGGTGGGCGAGCAGGCCTTCCGCGTCTGGGCCGAGCCGGACGCCGGCATGTGGGAACTGCGCACGCGCGCCCGCGTGCACACCTCGTCGGTGCTGATGAACTGGGCGGCCTGCGACCGGCTGGCCAAGATCGCCGAAGAGCTGGGACTGCCGGACCGCGCCGCCTTCTGGGGTGAGCGCGCCGAACTGATCCGCAATCGCCTGCTGGCCGAAGCCTGGAGCGACGAGCGCCAGGCCTTCGCCGAAAGCCTGGGCGGACGCGACCTCGACGCCAGCGTGTTGCTGATGGCCGAGATTAATTTTATCGACCCAAAAGATCCGCGTTTCGTCGCCACCGTCGACGCGCTCGAAAAATCCCTGTGCGACGGGCCGTACATGCGCCGCTATGAAGCGCCCGACGACTTCGGCCGGCCAGAGACCGCCTTCAACATCTGCACCTTCTGGCGCATCGATGCGCTGGCACGGATCGGACGGACAAAAGAAGCGCGCGAAGTGTTTGAAGCGATGCTGGCGGCACGCAACCACCTGGGGCTGTTGTCGGAAGATACTCATCCGGACACGGGTGAAATGTGGGGCAATTTCCCGCAGACCTATTCGATGGTCGGCCTGATCAATTGTGCCATGCGACTGTCCAAGTCGTGGAACAGCGTGGTGTAAATACGACGTGACAAACGGTCAATAACGCAACACGTAGAGTGTTGCGTTATTGATCACGTAACTTTATTATTTTACTTCTAAGGGATGCGGTAGTATCGCAGATACCTTGACGTCCAGCACTCTTAGTGGAGGCACGCAGACGAGTTGAAATGCTTTCCAATGGGAACGCACGATTGAAATTTCAACTAGATTGCTTGGGGTATAATTTCCTAGACAAAAAATTATCCGGCAAGAAACAGCTGTCGCTCACGTCTTAAAAATTGCAACAGCACATTCATACCGCCCCGCCGCCTCATTGGTAGTAATAATATAGATGACTATAAAAGTTCTTACCGTTTTCGGAACGCGACCGGAGGCAATCAAGATGGCTTCCGTCGTGCGCGCGTTATCGGATTCGCCGGATATCGACGTCAAGGTCTGCGTGACCGCCCAGCACCGCCAAATGCTGGACCAGGTATTGGACCTGTTTTCGCTCACGCCCGATTTTGACCTGAACCTGATGACACCGGGCCAGGATCTGTCGGATATCACATCCAAGGTGCTCACCGGCATGCGCGGCGTGCTGCGGGAGTGGCGCCCGGATTATGTTTTCGTCCATGGCGATACTACCACGACTTTTGCAACCAGCCTTGCCGCGTATTACGAGCGGATACCGGTCGGCCATGTAGAAGCGGGATTGCGTACTGGAAACATCTATTCGCCGTGGCCGGAAGAGGTCAATCGTTGCCTCACCGGCGTGATCGCCAGCCTGCATTTCGCGCCGACCGACCACGCGCAACAGAATCTGCTCGATGAAGGGGTACCGGCCGCGAATATCTGCGTCACGGGTAATACTGTGGTGGATGCCCTGCTCGACGTGGTCGCGCGCCTGGAAAGCGATATCCAGCTCAAGCGCGAGATGGAAGCCCGGTTCGACTTCCTTGACAGCAAAAAGAAACTGATCCTCGTGACAGGCCACCGGCGCGAGAATTTCGGCAGCGGCTTCGAGCAGATCTGCCGCGCCCTGGATGAAGTCAGCCGCATGCCGGATGTCGAAGTGCTGTATCCGGTGCATTTGAACCCGAATGTGCAAGAGCCGGTGCAACGCATCCTCAAGGGCAATCCGAATGTGCACCTGATCGATCCGGTCAGCTACCTGCCTTTCGTGTACCTGATGAACCGCGCATCGATCCTGCTGACCGATTCCGGCGGCATCCAGGAAGAAGCGCCATCGCTGGGCAAGCCGGTGCTCGTCATGCGCGACACCACCGAGCGGCCAGAAGCGGTGGCGGCGGGCACGGTGCGCCTGGTCGGCACCGGCATCGATTCCATTGTCGGCGGCATCCGTACACTGTTGAGCGACCCGGCCGAATACCAGCGCATGAGTTCGGCAACCAACCCGTATGGCGACGGCACCGCCGCTACCCGCATCCTCAATTTTTTAAGAGAAAAACATGAGCAGCACCTTTGATACCATCTCGATGATCGGTCTGGGTTACATCGGTCTCCCAACCGCTGCGATGTTTGCGTCGCGTAAAAAGAACGTCATCGGCATCGACATCAACCAGGATGCGGTCGACACCATCAACAGCGGCCAGACCCATATCGTCGAACCCGATCTGGACATGATCGTCGCCGCCGCCGTGAACCAGGGCTACCTGAGGGCCTCGACCACCGTGCAGCCGGCCGACGCCTTCCTGATCGCGGTGCCGACGCCGTTTCGCGGCGACCACGAGCCCGACGTCACCTACGTCGAGGCGGCCGCGCGCTCGATTGCGCCGGTGCTGAAAAAGGGCGATCTCGTCATCCTCGAATCGACCTCGCCGGTGGGCACCACCGAAAGCCTGGCGAAATGGCTGGCCGAAGAGCGCCCCGATCTTAAAATCCCGCTGGGCCCGGACGACGAAGCGGACATCAATCTCGCCTACTGCCCCGAGCGCGTGTTGCCGGGCAAGGTGATCCACGAGCTGGTCTCGAACGACCGCATCATCGGCGGCATCACCAAGGCCTGCTCGGCGCGCGCCATCGAGTTGTACCAGACCTTCGTGCAGGGCGAGTGCATCGAGACCAATTCGCGCACGGCCGAGATGTGCAAGCTCACCGAGAATTCATTCCGCGACGTGAACATCGCGTTCGCCAATGAGCTGTCGGTCATCTGCGGCAAGCTCGGCATCGACGTGTGGGAACTGATCGCGCTGGCGAACCGCCATCCGCGCGTGAACGTGCTGCGTCCGGGCCCGGGCGTGGGCGGCCACTGCATCGCGGTCGACCCGTGGTTCATCGTGCACAGCGCGCCGGAGCAGGCCAAGCTGATCCGGGCCGCGCGCGAAGTCAACGACTACAAGCCGCACTGGGTGCTCGACAAGGTGCGGGAAGAGGTCGACAAATACCTCGCCGCCAACCCGACTCGCAAGGAATCCGATGTCACGATCGCCTGCTTCGGCCTCGCCTTCAAGCCCGATATCGACGACCTGCGCGAAAGCCCGGCCCTCGACATCGCCGCCGAGATCGCGAAAACCCACAGCAGCCGCATCATCGTGGTCGAGCCGAATATTTCGGCGCTGCCCGCGAGCCTCGACAAGGGCGAGCTGCGCACGCCGCAGGATGCGCTGGCGCGCGCGCAGATCGTGGTCATGCTGGTCAACCACAGGCCGTTCATGGCGCTCAAGGAAGCGCTGTTCGCCGACAAGGTGATCATCGACACCTGCGGCTACCTCAGCGCCACTGGCCGCTGACCTCGCAAAGGAATCCGTCATGCGTGTACTTCACGTCCTGGATCATTCGATTCCGCTGCACAGCGGCTATACCTTCCGCACCCATTCGATCCTGCGCGAACAGCGCGCGCTTGGGTGGGAAACCTTCCACGTGACGGGTTCCAAGCAGAACTCGGGCGCGTTGCGCGAGGAAACCGTCGACGACCTGCATTTCTACCGCACGCCGCACGCCGACAATCCCCTGGCGAAATGGCCGGTGCTCAAGCAGAAACAGGTGGTCGACGGTCTCGTGCGCCGCCTGTCCGAGATCATCCCGCAGATCAAGCCGGACGTCCTGCATGCGCATTCGCCGTCGCTGAACGCGATCGCGGCGCTCAAGGCCGGCAAGAAATTCGGCATCCCCGTGGTGTACGAGGTGCGCGCCTTCTGGGAAGACGCCGCGGTCGACCACGGCACCGCGACCGAGGGCGGCCTGCGCTACCGCCTGACGCGCGCGCTGGAAACCCACGCGCTCAAGCGCGCCGACGCCGTCACGACCATTTGCGAAGGCCTGCGCCGCGACATCGTGGCGCGCGGCATCCCGGCCGACAAGGTCACCGTGATCCCGAACTCCGTCGACATCGACAAGTTCGCCGTCGGCGGCGTGGCCGACCAGGACCTCAAGACCAGGCTCGGCCTGCAAGGCGCGCGCCTGATCGGCTTCATCGGGTCCTTCTATGCCTACGAGGGCCTGGACATCCTGCTGCGCGCGGCGCCCGCCCTGAGCGCCGAGCGGCCCGACCTGCGCATCCTGCTGGTCGGCGGCGGCCCGGAAGACGCGCGCCTGCGCCAGATGGCCAAGGACCTGGGCATTGCCGACAAGGTGGTGTTCACGGGACGGGTGCCGCACGACCAGGTGCAGATGTACTACGACCTGCTCGATGTGCTGGTCTATCCGCGCCTGTCGATGCGCCTGACCGACCTCGTCACGCCGCTCAAGCCGCTCGAGGCGATGGCCCAGGGCCGGGTGCTGGCCGCGTCCGACGTGGGCGGCCATCTCGAACTGATCGTCGACGGCAAGACCGGCGTGCTGTTCAAGGCCGACGATCCGCAGGCGCTGGCCGACAAGGTCGGGGCCCTGGCCGACGCCCAGGACGACTGGCCGGCGCTGCGCGCGGCGGGCCGCCAGTTCGTGGAAAGCGAGCGTAACTGGAAAGCCAGTGTCGGCCGTTACAAGAGCATCTATGGCCGCCTGACGGGCGCCGCGGCCTGATGAAGATCCTGACGTTCAGTACGCTGTTCCCCAACAGCGAAAAGCCGGGCCACGGCATTTTCGTCGAAACGCGCTTGCGCCACCTGGTCGCCAGCGGCCAGGTCGAGGCGCGCGTGGTGGCGCCGGCGCCGTGGTTCCCGTCGAAACATCCGATGTTCGGGCAGTATGCGCGCCAGGCCAAAGTGCCGCGCAGCGAAGTGCGCCATGGCATCCGGGTCGAGCATCCGCCCTACCTGGTGGTGCCCAAGGTCGGCATGAACGTGGCGCCGGCGCTGCTGTTCCAGTCGGCCAAGGGAACGATCGCGCGCATGATCGACGAAGGTTATGACTTCGACCTGATCGACGCCCACTATTTTTATCCGGACGGTGTGGCGGCGGCGCTGCTGGCCCGTTATTTCAACAAGCCGTTCGTGATCACGGCGCGCGGTTCGGACATCACGCTGTTTCCCAAGTTCGCGCTGCCACGCAGGATGATCCATTGGGCCGCCAGCCGCGCTGACGGTATCATCACCGTCGCCAGTGCGCTGCGCGATGAAGTGATCGGCCTGGGCATCGACCCGGCCCGCGTCGTCGCGCTGCGCAATGGCGTCGACCTGCAGCTGTTCCGGCCACCGGAACGACGGGAAGACAAGCCGTTCACGCTGGTGACGGTGGGCCACCTGGTGCCGGTCAAGGCCCAGGAATTGAGTATCGGCGCCTTGCCCCTGTTGCCGGGCGTGCGCCTGGTGATCGCCGGCGAAGGCCCGAACCGGGGGATGCTCGAAAACCTCGTGCGCGAATTGAAGCTCGAGGACCGGGTCACCTTCCTCGGCGCCGTCTCGCAACAGGAGCTGCGCGTCCAGTACGGCGCCGCCGATGCGATGGTGCTGTCGTCCAGCCGCGAAGGCTGGGCCAACGTGCTGCTCGAATCGATGGCGTGCGGCACCCCCGTCGTGGCCAGCCGCGTGTACGGCACGCCCGAAGTGGTGGCGGCGCCCGAGGCCGGCGTGCTGATGAACGAACGCACGCCCGAAGGCGTGGCCGAAGCCGTCAACCGCCTGCGCGCCAACTATCCCGAGCGCGCCGCCGTGCGCCGCTACGCCGAAGGCTTCAGCTGGGACGACACCACGGCCGGGCAGCTGCGGCTGTTCCGCTCCATCCTCGAGCAGGGCGAATCGCTGGCTCTCGCATAAGCGCTCACCCGCCGTCATGGGCGGGTCATATTTCGCGATTACATTCGCCTGCATACCGTGACCCGGGGGGGCGTGCATGGCGTGGGGTGATTCGACAGTCAGGACGGCGCGCATGGCCGCCGCAAGGCGCGCCGCATGAGGCAGGGCGACATTCAACAAGGCATCGCCGGGAAAAAGATTCTCGTGCTCAGCGTGCCCGCCGGCGCCGGTCATACCCGGGTCGCCGAGGCTATCCGTTCTTGCGCGGCGATCCACTATCGCGACGTCGACGTGATCCACCTGGACGCGATGGCCTTCGCCGCGCCGCGCCTGCGCAAGGTGTACACCGAGTGCTACCTGCTGCTGATCAAGCGCATGCCTGGCCTGTGGCGCCACGTGTACCGGCTGACCGGCGAAGCCCGGCCGGATGGCTGGTGCAACCGCCTGCGGCGCTGGATCGAGCGACGCGACTGCCGCCCGCTGGCGGCACGAGTCGCCGCGCTGGCGCCGGACGCCATTATTTGCACGCACTTTCAGCCGGCCGAGATCCTGTCGCAGCAGATCACGGCCGGCGCCTTGACCTGCCCGCTCTGGGTGCAGGTGACCGATTTCGACCTGCACCGCATGTGGATCCATCCGCACGTCGCCGGCTATTTCGCGGCCAGCGACGAGGTGGCGTTCCGCATGCGCGAGCAGGGCATCCCGGCGCACGCGATCCACGTGGCCGGCATTCCCACCATGCCGGCCTTTTCGCAGTTGCACGACCGCGCCGAATGCGCGCACGCACTGGGCCTCGATCCCGCCGTGACGACTTTGCTGCTGATGGGGGGTGGCGCCGGGCTGGGAGGCTTGAGCCGGGTGGCGGAAAAATTGCTGGCCATCCCCGGCGACTTCCAGCTGATCGCGCTGGCCGGCAAGAACGCGGCCGAACTGGCAGCCCTGCAGCGCCTGGCCGTGCGTTATCCGGGCCGGCTGGCGGCGCAAGGTTTCACGGACCGGGTCGAGCGCCTGATGGCCTGCGCCGACCTGGTGGTGAGCAAGCCGGGCGGCGCCACCAGCGCCGAATGCCTGGCGATGGGCCTGCCGATGATCGTCAACGCGCCGCTCCCGGGACAGGAAGAACACAACGCGAATTACCTGCTCGAGCATGGCGCGGCGCTCAAGGCGTCCGACCTGTCGACGCTGGCATACCGGGTGCGGCACCTGCTGGCGCATCCCGACCAGCTAAGGGCGATGGCCGGGTGCGCTCGGGCGCTGGGCCGGCCGCACGCGGCCATGCAGGTGCTGGAAACCGTGCTGGTGCGGTGCAAACGGCAGTCTGAATGTCAAAGTGAAAAGGCTTATGGTTGAATTGTCGGATGGCGGCAGGGTCGTAGCGATGGTGGGGGCAGTACTGGTGGCGGCCTACCTGTTTGCGCGGGTGGAGGTGGAAATCGAAGGCGAAGCCGGCTGGGCGGCGAACCTGCCGACCTGGCGCATCGAGCAGCACCCGCTGCTCGATATCGTCATGGGCGGCCGGGCGCTGACCGGCTACCATCTGTGGATGTTTTCCTTCATCGGACTGATTTTCCACTTCCCGCTGTTCTTCATGGGGCAGTGGTCGCTCGAGCTCGAAGCATGCGTGGCGGCCTCGATCATGCTGTTCTGGATCGTCGAGGATTATCTCTGGTTCGTCATCAATCCCGCCTTCGGCTGGCGCCGCTTCAAGCAGGAGCTGGTGCCCTGGCACAAGCACTGGGCGTTCTGCGCCCCGGTCGACTACTGGATATTCGGCGCCGTCAGCCTGCTGCTGTTCTGGTACGGCGCCTGAGCCAGCACACCCAGGTCGAGCCCATGCCGGATCCGGCAGCACAGCTCGGTCGAGGTGCGCGAGATCAGCTCGTGCGGGATCCCGAACCTGGTTGTCAACCGGTCGTGGTCTTCGAAGCCATACGACACGATGAACGGGTGCATGCCGGTGCCGACCGCCGCTGCGAAATCCTTGTGCTCGTCGCCGCAGATATACGCGCGCGCCGGGTTGATGCCGAACTGTTCGCGCGTCGCGCGAAATTGCGCGGTCTTTTTTTCCTTGAGCGGAATGTGGACCATGAAGTCGAGTTCGGCGATATCGATATCGTGGCGTATGAACAGCTGGCGCAGGGTCTCCAGCGGATCGAGCGTGATGTTGCGGGTCACGATGCCGACCGTGATGTCGGGCGCGGCGATCAGTTCGCGGATCAGGTCGGCGATGCCGTCATAGAGCCGTGCTTCTTGCCGGTAGATGCAGGTCAGGGTGTCGATCAGTTGCGCGCGGCTGTTCTTGCGCAGATTCTTGCGCAGGATTGACGGGAACTCTTTCAAGCCGCCCAGGTACTTGAGCAGGTTGTGCCGCTTCTGGAACCGGGTCTCTTCTCCGATCACCAGGCCGTGGCGGGAAAATGCCGTCTCGATCGCGGAGAAGGCATCGATGGTGGTGCCGTCGGCGTCGAGGATCAGGAGCTTCTTGTCGCTTTTGTACATGATGTCTGCGTATCCGGTTAGCGTTGGCCGATCCGGCGTGAACACGTGCCGGAGCTCACTGTTGACCATCATCCGCCCGCGCAATGACAGGCGTGTGACAAAACAACTGTTGTGGCGCGTGGCCGACCCGCCGGCGGCGTGGAACAGGCAAGATTCACTCGGCCGAGCCGTCATCCGCCGAATTGGTACACTGGCCTATCGACAAGGCAGGCGGGACCAAAATGCGTTATATGGATTTCAGTTCGTGGCAAGGCGCGATGACGACCATCATCGGGCTTGCCGTCTTTACCTTGCTGGGCGTGGGCATCCGTCTCCTCATGATGCAGACCATCCAGCAGCGTCGCGAGCGCATGAACCGCCAGATCAATGAGCGCCTGAAAACCCTGATTGCCGCCTATCGCACCCTGGGTGGTTCTTTCACCGGCCAGTTGACGGTCGATCCAACGCATCTGCGCAATGTGCGCGAGCGCGCGCAGTCAGGCGATGAGGGCGCGGGCGAGGGGATGGCCAGTTCAGACCGTGCGCGCCGTATCCGCGACGCCGTCGAAGCCGCGCTGGCGGATATCCTGCTGCTCGGTACCGAAGAACACTGCCGGCTGGCGGCGCAGGCGGCGACCGACCTGGCCGCGGGGAGGCCGATCCACACGGCGGAGCTGGTGGTGAGCCTGCGCACCTTTATCCGCACCGCGCTCGATCTCGATCCGATGCCGGACGAGGTAGTGATCCCGCTGCAGGGGCCGACACGCACCCAGGGCGGTGGCGGACGTGCGAAAGGCGAGGCCGGCGGCGCTGGAAGCAGGAGTGGTGGCGGCGTGGAGGGAGGAGCCGGCATGGCCATACCGTTCGGGCCGGGCGCGAAAGACGGCGGACCATCAAGTTGACCTCGCGATCAAAAGCGCGCGATATACTTGGGCTCTCTCTTCTCACTGACTTCGCGATGTCAAACCTGCTGCCGAATGGTCTCTATGACCAGTTACTCACTGATGACCTTTCGGAACAAATTGGACAGCATGGAAAAAATCAGCTCACTCTCAATGCCGTTGGCGTGCAGGCCGCACCACAGTTGCTCGTCGATGCGTTGTCCGAGCAGCTCGGAAGGATCCTGCACGGTATGCCCAAGACCTTCGATGGCGACGAGGAAGAGGAAGGACGACAGGCGCGAGTAGAAACGCAGTTAGAGCTTATCAACGGTTTATTGGTAAATCTGCGCAGTCAGTTGGATGAGCGCTTTCCAGAGCTTGATCACGCGGACAATATTCGCCTGTTGACCAGTCCTGCAAGACATTTGACTTCGATCCATCGAGAACGATCGGCACCAGCCATGCCCGATATCGGAGTTGCAGCGCCCTGGTTGTTCGCCGCATCTAAGTCATCACCATCGTTGCTGAATGAATTGCGACATGAATTAAGCAGTAGTGATCGCGTTGACATACTGATGAGTTTTATTACTGTATCGGGGATACGCAAGATACGTGACATCTTGCAGACTATTACTTCGACCGGCGGATGCGGGCAATCTCGAACCCTCCTGAGAGTGCTGACAACGACTTATATTGGCGCCACTGAAGCCCAAGCGCTTGACGAGCTAGCACGGCTGCCGGGGTGCGAGGTGCGTGTATCCCTCGATGGCCGGCGCACGCGACTGCATGCGAAAGCATGGATCTTCGAGCGCGACAGCGGCTTCGGTACGGTTTACGTCGGCAGTGCTAACTTGACCCAGGCTGCTTTGGCAGGTGGGCTTGAGTGGACGGCTAAATTTACCGAGCGTGGGCAGTTAAACATGTTCACGCAGGCACGCGCACATTTCGAGACGCTGTGGCATGACAATGAGTTCTTTCCCTATCATCCGGACAGGGATGGGCATCGTGCAGCACTCGACCAAGCAATTCTACGTGAGCGCGGGACGTTCAAAGAAGATGCCACCCCGCAAGTCTTGAATTTTTTCGACCTGCAACCGAAAAACTATCAGCGTGAGATGCTCGAACAGTTGCAAACCGAACGAGAGCATGGCCGCAAGCGCAATCTGATTGTGGCAGCCACCGGGACAGGCAAAACCGTTATCGCGGCCTTCGATTATCAGCGTATATGTGCGGAGCATGGCGGCCGTCCTCGTCTGTTATTCGTTGCACATCGTCTGGAGATCTTGCAACAGGCAATCCGTACGTATCGCGAGGTACTGAGAGATCCAAGTTTCGGTCAGCAACTAGCGGGCGGCATCAGGCTCGATAGTCCCGATCATCTGTTTGTGACGATCGACAGCTTGCACTCTCAGGATCTTCTGGGGCGATACGGAGAAGACTACTGGCATACAGTTGTATTCGACGAATGCCATCGCATGGCCGCCGCCAGCTTCGACAAGGCCGCGCGCCGCATTAAACCGGAGATCCTTCTAGGCTTGACAGCCACACCAGAGCGCAGTGACGGGAAGCCCGTCCTTAGGTACTTTGATAGCCGGGCCGACGGTAGCCCTGCCGTGGAGATGCGGCTGTGGCATGCGCTCGACTTGCAACTGTTAGCGCCATTTGAATACTTTGCCTGCGATGACGAGACGGACTTGAAAAACGTTCCTTGGAATCGAAGCGACGAACAAAAGGCACTGGATGGTCTCTTGACGGGGAATCACTTTCGAGCCCGCCTGATCGTCAATGAGTGGCGGCGCTTGTGTGCAAATCCGCGGGAAAGCCGGGCTATCGCGTTTTGTGTAAGCATTGACCATGCCCGCTTCATGACAGAGCACTTCATCCGGGCTGGCCTGCCAGCGCTGTGTCTTACCGGCCAATCAAGCCGCGAGGACCGGGCTTCTGCTCCACATAGGCTAGAAAGCGGCGAAGTCTGCGTCTTGGTTACCGTGGATCTTTATAACGAAGGCGTTGATTTACCGATCGTCGATACCTTGCTCATGCTTAGACCAACCCAGAGCCCGGTGGTGTTTCAGCAGCAGATCGGTCGTGGGCTTCGGCTCCATAAAGGCAAGGAAAGCTGCCTGGTGCTCGACTTTGTCGGACAGCTGCAAAAGGAATTCCGATTCGATCGCTTACTTGGCCAGCTCACAGGACTTAGTCGACGCGAGCTCATTGAGGGAGTGGAGAATGGATTCAGCAAACTTCCAACAGGTTGCTATCTGCAACTGCAGAAGCAGACTCGCGACCAGGTGCTGGCTAGTTTGCGTAACCTGATTCAGCAGAACTGGCGTCGGCTGATCCGTGAATTGCAGACTTTTGTCAGCCTGCATGGGCGCTCGCAGCTCAGCATGCCCCTGTTCTTGCACGAACAGGCGCTGAATCTCAGCGATATTTATCGAAGTACAGGCCGAAGTGGATGGACTGCACTCCAACGCTCGGCCGATTTACTGCCAGTGGACGAGGAGCCGGAAGAGTCGTACTTCGGCCACCGCTTCAGTGCGCTTCTGCATATCGACGATCCCGAACAGATCGCACTGATGCAGGGGTTGGCAAGCCTTCAGTTGGAAAGGCTTGCCGACGATCCGTACACCGAGCTTCGGCTGCAAATGCTGGCTTACCAAGTGGATGGCACTGCAAATCGGGTGGGAAGTGGCAAAGATTTCTTGCAGCGGCTTGAAAGAAATCCGCATTGCTTGAGAGAGCTGGCTGAACTGGCTGACGTCCTGGATATCACACGTCTTGCTCGTCATATGCCAATCCCCGGCCTTGAGGATGCCCCGCTGTGCCTGCATGCGCATTACCGGGTGAACGAAATCCTGACTGCGGTGGGATATCTGACGGCGGAAAAGCGGCCTCGCTTTGGCGAGGGAGTGCTGCGGCTCAAGCCACGAAAAACAGAATTGCTATTCGTTACTCTCGATAAGCGCAGTGGCTATCACGATGCGATTTCTTATCAAGATTACGCACTCAGCCATACGCTATTCCACTGGCAGACGCAAAACAGCTGTAGCCCGCAGAGTGCAAGTGGGCTGCGTTATTTGCAGAGCGTAGGCCAGGACGCGAATGGTTGGCGCTTCCAGCTGTTCGTGCGCAACGATAAGGACAGTGCTTACCTGGCATGTGGACCGGTCGTGCTCGAAAATGCCCACGGAGCGCATCCAATGAACATTACCTGGCGATTGGAACATCCACTCCCGGCTGCGGCTTTTGCACAGTTCAGCATCCTGCGAGCCGCTTGAATTGGCCAAGAACTCGGGCTGCTATGTTCAGGCTTCGTCCGGCAACGGCAAAGGCAGCGGCGTCACCGTCACCTGCACGTCGAGCTCCTGCTTGCCGCCGCCGAGCACGATGCCGCGCAGCGGGGTGACGTCGCTGAAGTCGCGTCCCCAGCCCAGCGTGACGTGCTCATGCTGCACCAGGCAGCGGTTGGTCGGGTCGAAATCGACCCAGCCCAGCGCCGGGCAGAACACCGACACCCAGGCATGCGAGGCGTCGGCGCCGACCAGGCGCGGCTTGCCTTCGGGCGGGTGGGTCAGGATGTAGCCGCTCACATAGCGCGCCGGCAGGCCGATGCTGCGCAGGCAGCCGATCATCAGCTGGGCGAAATCCTGGCACACGCCGCGCCGGCCGCGCAGCACCTGCTCGAGCGGGGTCGAGATATCGGTCGCCTTGGCGTCGAATTCGAAGTCGTCGAAGATCCTGTACGTCAGGTCGAGTGCGGCGTCGAGCTGCCGCCGTCCCGGGGTGTAGCTGGCGCGGGCATAGGCTTCGAGCTCGGGGAAGCTGGTGACATGGGGCGACGCGTACAGATAGCGGCAGGCTTCCATCGTGGCCGCGCTTTTCTCCTTGCCCATCATGTCGCGCACGCATTCCCAAGGCAATGTGCCGGCGATCTGCGCCAGCGTGTAGCGCGCGCGCAGCGAGACCGTCGATTCGGCGTGCACCAGCAGGCTGTCATGCGGCACGGTCAGCGCCACGTGGCGGGTCAGGTTGCCGAAGTAATCGACACCGTCCTTGCTGTCGTTGACCACCGGGTCGAGCCAGATCAGGTGCGACTCGGTCTGCTGGCAGGGAAAGGAGCGCGGGGTCAGGTGCAGGTATTGCTGCGACAGGGTGACCGTGCTGCTGTAGGTGTAGCGCGTTTCATGCACCACGCGATAGCGTGCGCATATTCCGGCACCCGGCGGCGAATCGATCATGAGCTGCGGTTCCTTTGGCGGCCGTTATCGGTATAGCTGAAAAATTGCACGCTGATCTGCTCGGACAGGGTCGCGCCGGCCTGGCCGATCCGTTGCAGCAGGCCGCCCAGCAACGCATTGCCGTGGTTCAGGTCGGTACCCGGGTCGAGCGCGATCAGCTCGTCCTTCAGGGACGCCAGCGTGTCCGCGCCGCAAGCGCCCTGGGTTTGCGCGACCTTGGCCAGCGTGCTCAGGATGCCGTTGAGCTGGAACAGGATCGAGCGCGGATTGCTTTCGTCGAGCAGCAGCAGGTCGAGCACAGGCAGCCACTCGGGCTGGGTCCGGTAGCGCGCGCGGTAGGTGACGATGCTGTCGGACAGTTCAAGCAGCCATTCCAGGTTGCCGTTCGCATCCATCGCGAGCGCGCGCTGCAGCACCAGGCTCTGGAACTGCAGGCGTTCCAGGCGGCGGCCGATCGACATGAAACGCCAGCCAAGGTCGCGCGTCATTCCGTCCATGGCGAAGCCGGCCAGGGTCATCAGCGCGGCGGTGGCGTCGTCGAGGATCGTCATGACGCCCGACTGCGATGGACGCTCGCCCGGCGCCAGGGCCGGCTGCACCATGCGGTTCAGCGCGCGCCAGTTGTCGACCGAGAACCGCTCGTGCAACTGGCCGGCGATCCGGTGCAACTGCTGCTGCTGGCGCGCCAGGCCGGGCACATTCGGCGAGACCACGGCCAGCAGCAGGGCCGACTCCATCTCGGCGTCGGTGAAGATGGCGCTGGCCTGGCCCGGGCTTTCGCCAGGGCCGGGCGGCGGCGCTTTCTTTTCGGCGTCGATCAGGCCGAACCAGATGCACAGCGCTTCGACGGTCGGCCACTCGGCGCCGCGCTGGTCGAAGCGCACGTTGAACAGGAAATTGAGCGCGACCCGCAGCAGGCGCGCGATATTGTCGCAGCGCTCGGCATGGCGCCCGAACCACAGCAGGTTCTCGGCCACGCGGCTCGACAGGTTGCTGTCCTCGCGTACCAGGTCGGCGCCCGTGATGCTGCGTTTTTGCAGGTGGTGCACCTCGACCGGGGAACGCGCCTGGACCCAGGTATCCTTGCTGGCGCCGCCCATCTGCATCGTCAGCACGCGTGCATCGGGTCCGGTGGCCACGCGGGTCAGGCCGCCGGGCATGACCACATACCCGTTCGGCGTGGCGCAGGCGAACACGCGCAGGCCGACCGCGCGCGCCTGCAGGCCGGGCGCGACGCCGTCCTTCCACACCGGCGCCTGCGACAGCCGCACCAGTTCCTGGGCGATGTAATTGTTCGGGTTGGCGCGCAGCCGGGCGATGAGGGCCGCACGCGCGGCGCCGTCCAGGTCCTGGCCGAACACGGCCGCTTGCGGCAGTTGCGAGAAACTGGGCTTGATGACCAGCCGGTCCAGCTTGCCGACCACGGTGTCCAGCGCCGCCTCTTCGCCGCACCACCAGGTGGCCACCGACGGCATCTTGAGGGGCTCGCCCAGCAAGCGCCTGGACAACGCCGGCAAGAAGCCGAGCAGGGCGCCCGATTCGAGCAGGCTCGAGCCGAGGCTGTTAGCGACCAGCACATTGCCGCGCATGGCGGCCTGGGTCAGTCCTGCCACCCCGAGCAGCGTGCCTTGCAGCTCCAGCGGGTCGCATGACTCGTCGTCGACCCGGCGCATGATCACGTGCACCCGGTGCAGGCCGGCCAGGGTTTTCAGGTAGACCACGCCGTCACGCACCGTCAGGTCGCCGCCTTCGACCAGCGGCAGGCCGAGATAGCGCGCCAGGTACGCTTGTTCATAGTAGCTGGCGGTGCGCGGACCGGGCGTCAGCAGCACGATCAGCGGCGCTTCGCCTGCGCGCAATGGCGCCGGCGCGTCGCCGCCGGCCGCGCACAGGCGGCCCCAGTGCACCAGGCTCTCGTGCATGGTGCGGAAGAACCTGGTCAGCGGCTGCACCTTGAGTTCGCGCAGCAGGTCGGGGAAGGTGGGCGCGATGATGGCGCGGTTTTCCAGGGCATAGCCGGCGCCGAAGGGCGCCTGGGTGCGGTCGGCCATGACCCACCAGTGGCCGTCGGGCGCGCGCGCCAGGTCGACCGCGTAGAAGTGCAGGGCGATGTCGTCGTGATGGCGCATGCCGTGGCAGGGACGCAGGAAGCCGGCGTGGCCGTGGATCAGCGCCGGCGGCAGCAGGCCTTCGCTCAGCATCTCCTGCCTGCCGTAGACGTCGCCGAGGATCTTGTTGAGCAGAGTGGCGCGCTGGATCACGGCCGCCTCGATGCCGCTCCATTCCCCGTACGGCAGGATCAGCGGCAGCACGTTCAGGTCCCACGGCCGTTGCCGGCCGTGGACGTCGGCGGCCACGTTGTAGCTCACGCCGTTCTCGCGCACCTGGCGCTGCACCATGTCCTGGCGCTGGCGCATCATGGCGGGCGCCTCGTGCGCCAGGCTGTCCAGCAGCGCACGCCAGTGCGCGCGCGGCGCCTTGGCCGCGTCGAGCATTTCGTCGAAACTGTCCGGCGCGGCCAGGTAGTGGGCAAGTAGTTGATTCGGCATGAGGCGCTGCTGATGACTGGTGATGCAAAACGATAGGTTAGCTTGCCTGCCAGCGTAAATCTAGTGTCATAGGGAAACTCGGATTGAGTGGCTCCTTGTGCACCGTCATCGGACCCGGGGTGTGGCCATGCGGCCAGAAGCGCGCGAAGCGGCGCGCCTCGGCGGCATTCGCATTGACCGGCGAACCCGTTTCATTGCGTCCGCCGGGGTGCACCACGTGGTAGGTGCAGCCGCCGATCGCGCGTCCGTTCCAGGTGTCGACCAGGTCGAACACGAGCGGCGCCTGCACCTTGATGCTCGGATGCAGGGCCGACCAGGGGTTCCAGGCACGGAAGCGCACACCTGCCACATACTCGCCCGGCACGCCGGTCGGATGCAGCGGCAGCATGCGGCCGTTGCAGGCCACCACGTGGCGGCCATCGGTCAGCCCGCGCACCAGCAGCTGCATGCGTTCGACCGACGAATCGACGTAGCGCGCGGTACCGCCGGCGGAGACTTCCTCGCCCAGCACGTTCCACGGCTCGATCGCCTGGCGCAGCTCCATTTCCACGCCTTCGTAGGTGACGGTGCCGAAGCGCGGGAAGCGGAACTCGACGAACGGCTCGAACCAGTGGTCTTCGAAGGCGTAGCCGGCCGCGCGCAGGTCGCGTGCGACGTCGCGGATATCCTGGGCGACGAAGTGGGGCAGCATCCAGCGGTCGTGCAGGGCCGTGCCCCAGTGCACCAGCCTGGCCTGGCAGGGCGCGCGCCAGAACTGCGCGACCAGGGCCCGCAACAACAGCATTTGCAGCAGGCTCATACGCTCGTGCGGCGGCATTTCGAAGGCGCGGAATTCCACCAGGCCCAGGCGGCCGGTCGGGCCGTCCGGCGAATACAGCTTGTCGATCGAGAACTCGGCGCGGTGCGTATTGCCGGTCAGGTCGACCAGCAGGTTGCGCAGCAGGCGGTCGACCATCCACGGCTTGTCGCCCGGATGCAGGGTCGGCAGCACCTGGTCCATTTGCTGGAATGCGATCGCCAGCTCGTACAGATTGTCGTCGCGCGCCTCGTCGACCCGCGGCGCCTGGCTGGTCGGCCCGATGAAGGTGCCCGAGAACAGGTAAGACAAGGCCGGATGGATCTGCCAGTAGATGATCAGGCTCTTGAGCAGGTCGGGACGGCGCAGCATCGGGCTGTCGTCGACGCTGGCCCCACCGAGGGTGGCGTGGTTGCCGCCGCCGGTACCGGTGTGGCGGCCATCGTGCATGAATTTCTCGGTGCCCAGGCGCGTCAGGCGTGCTTCCTGGTAGAGGGTCGTCACGTTGTGCACCAGCTCGCTCCACGAGGCGGCCGGATGGATATTGACTTCGATGACGCCCGGGTCGGGCGTGACGCTGAGCAGCTTGATGCGCGGGTCGCGCGGCGGCGCATAGCCCTCGATCCGCAGCTTCATCTTGAGCTTGGCGGCGGTGGTCTCGATCGCGCCGACCAGCGCCAGGTAATCCTCGATGCGTTTTTGCGGCGGCATGAACACGTACAGGCGCCCGCCCCGCACTTCGACGCACAGCGCGGTATGGATCACGTCGCGCGCCGCCGGCTCGGGTGGCGCGGCGGGCGTGGCCGGCTTGCCTGTCCTGGCGGTCTTGTCCGCCGACTTGCCGGCGGCCAGGCCCAGCACCGGGCGCCGGTCCTTTTTCGCCGCCGGCAGGGCTGCGCGCGGCGCGAACGGATCGACATCGAAGCCGGGATCGCGCTCCTCGGGCAGCACCCACGGCAACGTGGCCAGCGGCAGGCGCAGGCCGATCGGCGAGTCGCCCTCGAGCAGGTACAGGTTTTCGCGCCGCAGCGGCCAGGGCGAGGTACGCCAGCTGCTGCCGAGCATGACCGCGGGGTCGTAGTCCCTGGCCTGCAGCGGCAGCACGTAGCCGGCCACTTGGCCCAGGCCGCGCTCGAGCAGGCGCGCCAGCCGGCGCCGTTCCTCCGGCGCGTTCAGGTCGGCCCGCAAGGGGTCGAGGTTGCGCGGCAGCGCCTGCTCGCGCTGGGCCTGCAGCAGCACGTCTTCATAGGCCGGGATGGCGCTGCCCGCCGGCAGGCCGAGCGACTTGACCAGCTCGGCGATGAAGCGGCCGGCTTCCTCGCCGCCATAGCCATCGTCGACATGCTCGTCCGAGAACAGGGACGGATCGAGCCAGATCGGCTGGCCATCGACGCGCCAGAAGATGTTGAGCGCCCAGCGCGGCAGGGGCTCGCCCGGATACCATTTGCCCTGGCCGTAGTGCAGCATGCCGCCCGGCGCGAAGTGGTTTTTCAAACGGTGCAGCAGGTTGCCGGCCAGTTCGCGCTTCTTGTCGCCGTGCGCCAGGGTATTCCATTCGGGACCATCCATGTCGTCGATCGAGACGAAGGTGGGCTCGCCCCCCTGGGTCAGGCGCACGTCCTGGGCCAGCAGATCGGCATCGACCTGCTGGCCCAGGCGGTCGATGGCCTGCCAGTCGGCCTCGCTATACGGCTTGGTCACGCGCGGATCTTCATGGATGCGGGTGATCGTCATCTCGTGGACGAAGGTGACCTCGGCCTTGTCGCTGAACCCCGTCACCGGCGCCGCCGACGACGGCAGTGCGGTACAGGCGAGCGGAATATGGCCTTCGCCCGCCAGCATGCCCGACGTCGGATCGAGCCCGATCCAGCCGGCGCCGGGGATATATACCTCGGTCCAGGCGTGCAGGTCGGTGAAGTCCTCCAGGGGACCGCTCGGACCGTCGAGCGCTTCCTGGTCGGCCCGCAGCTGGATCAGGTAGCCCGAGACGAAACGCGCCGCCAGCCCCATCTCGCGCAGGATCTGCACCAGCAGCCAGCCAGTGTCGCGGCACGAGCCGGAACACTTTTCCAGCGTGTCTTCGGGCGTCTGCACGCCGGGTTCCATCCGCAACAGATAGGCGATATCGCGCTGCAGGCGCTGGTTGATGGCCACCAGGAAGTCGTTGGTGTTCATCGGCTGCGCCAGCAGCTCGCGCCGCGCCGCGTCCACCCAGGCCAGCAGGCGGGGACCCGGCGGCTCGGCCTGGGCGTAGGCGCTCAGCTCCGCCTTCAGTTGCTCCGGATAGGCGAAAGGGAAGTTTGCGGCATAGCTTTCGATGAAAAAATCGAAGGGATTGATGACGGTCATGTCGGCGACCAGGTCGACCGTGAACTCGAGCGTATCCGTTTTTTCCGGGAAGACGAAGCGGCCGATGTAGTTGCCGTACGGGTCTTGCTGCCAATTGATGAAATGCGCTTGCGGTAGCACCGACAGCGAATACGACAGGATCGGCGTGCGCGCATGCGGCGCCGGACGCAGGCGCACTTCATGCGGCGACAGGGCGACTTGCCGGTCATAGCGGTAACTGGTCTTGTGGTGCAGCGCGATACGGATAGCCATGCAAAAGTGCCTTTATAGGGAAGATCACCAACGATACCAGTCTGATCGGCGGGTGCCTGTTTCAACAGTATTTAAGCATGATTCGTACCCGCAATATAATGCGATCGTGCGGCATCGCCCCAGCTGGCACGTTTCTTGATTGCACTTATGTCACTGGAGGATCCGATGCCGAATTTTTATGATGAAATGTATTCCGCTGCGGCAACTGCACGCCCTCACTACGACGCATTTGCCCGGTGGCTTGCCCTGCAGCCGCCGCACCTGATCGCGCAAAAGCGGGCCGAAGCCGAACTGACTTTCCAGCGCGTGGGAATCACCTTCGCGGTCTATGGCGACAACGCCGGCAAGGAACGCCTGATCCCGTTCGACATCATCCCGCGCGTGATCGACGCCGCCGAATGGGCCCGGCTGCAGGCCGGCCTGGTGCAGCGGGTGACGGCACTGAACCGCTTCCTGCACGATGTCTACCATGAGCAGAACATCCTGAAGGCGGGCATCATCCCGGCCGAACAGATCCTGGACAACGCCCAGTACCGGCCCGCCATGCAGGGCGTCAAGATGCCTTCCGATATCTACGCCCATATCGCCGGGGTCGACATCGTGCGCGCCGGCGAGGGCGAGTTCTACGTCCTGGAAGACAATCTGCGGGTGCCTTCGGGCGTGTCGTACATGCTGGAAAACCGCAAGATGATGATGCGGCTGTTCCCGGCGCTGTTCGCGAGCAACCGCGTGGCGCCGGTCGAGCACTATCCCGACCTGCTGCTCGACAACCTGCGCACCGTGGCGCCGCACAGTCCGGGCGACCCGACCGTGGTCGTGCTCACGCCCGGCATGCACAACTCGGCCTATTTCGAGCATGCCTTCCTGGCCCAGCAGATGGGCGTGGCGCTGGTGCAGGGGCAAGACCTGTATGTGAGCGACGACACTGTGTACATGCGCACCACGCGCGGGCCGAAGCAGGTCGACGTCATCTATCGCCGCATCGACGACGACTACCTCGACCCACGCGCCTTCCGCGCCGAGTCCACCCTGGGCGTGCCGGGCCTGCTCGACGCGGTGCGTGCCGGCCGGGTCGGCCTGGCCAACGCCATCGGCACCGGGGTGGCCGACGACAAGTCGATTTATCCGTAT
Source organism: Telluria sp. RT2P19 (assembly GCF_059685725.1). Taxonomy (NCBI): domain Bacteria; kingdom Pseudomonadati; phylum Pseudomonadota; class Betaproteobacteria; order Burkholderiales; family Oxalobacteraceae; genus Telluria; species Telluria sp. RT2P19. The sequence continues at coordinate 51,076 of NZ_JCASIL010000019.1, read as the reverse complement.
GTCCCGGACATGATCGAGTTCTACCTGGGCGAACAGCCGATCCTCAACAACGTGCCGACCTACCAGTGCAGGAAGAAAGAAGATCTCGCCTACACCCTGTCCAGGCTGCCCGAACTGGTGGTCAAGGAAGTGCACGGCGCCGGCGGCTACGGCATGCTGGTCGGGCCGGCCTCGACCCACGCCGAGATCGAGGCCTTCCGCGCGCGCCTGCTGGCCAATCCCGACGGCTATATCGCCCAGCCCACGCTTGCGCTGTCGGCTTGCCCCACCTATGTCGAAGCGGGCATCGCGCCGCGCCACATCGACCTGCGGCCCTTCGTCTTGTCGGGCAAGACCGTGTCGATGGTGCCGGGAGGCCTGACCCGGGTGGCGCTGCAGGAGGGCTCGCTGGTAGTCAATTCGTCGCAGGGCGGCGGCACCAAAGACACCTGGATACTGGAGAACTAGCATGTTGAGCCGCACCGCAGATCATTTGTTCTGGATGGCCCGTTATACCGAGCGGGCCGAAAACACGGCCCGCATGCTCGATGTCCGGGTCCAGTATTCGCTGATGCCGCAGTCGGCGCAAGCCGAGCAGCAGGGCTGGCGCAGCATGCTGGCCGTGTCCGAGCTGGAATCGCAGTTCGAGGCCAAGTATCCGGCGCTCACGCAGAAGGACGTGATCGATTTCATGGTCCGCGATCCGGACAACCTGTCCTCGATCACCAGCTGCCTGCGCGCGGCGCGCGAGAATGCGCGCGCCGTGCGCGGGGCCCTGACCACCGAGGTATGGGAAACCGAAAACACGACCTGGCTGATGCTGCAGCAGCACCTCAAGAAACGCACCTTCGAGCACGATCCGGGCCAGTTCCTGGAATGGGTCAAGTACCGTTCGCACCTGTCGCGCGGCGTCACGCTGGGCACCATGTTCCAGGACGAGGCGTTCAATTTCATCCGCCTCGGCACCTTCCTGGAACGAGCCGACAATACGGCGCGTATTCTCGACGTCAAGTTCAGGTCCCAGGCGTCCGATCCGATCCAGGCCGGGACGCAGGCGGAGTTCTACCAGCTTGCGGCGCTGCTGCGCTCGGTCTCTGCCTTCGAGATCTACCGCAAGGTCTACCGCGACGCCATCACGCCGAAGCGGGTGGCCGAGCTCTTGATACTGCAGGAGAAAATGCCGCGCTCGCTGGTGGCGTGCATCGCCGCCGTGGTCGCCAACCTGAAGGACGTACGCAATGCGCAGTCGCACGACACCGAGCGCCTGGCCGTGGAACTGTACGCCATGCTGCAATCGGCCCCGATCGGCGACATCCTCGAAGAAGGCCTGCACGAATTCCTGACCCGCTTCCTGGCGTCGGTCGACGCACTGGGCAACGGCATCAGCCGCGACTTCCTGATCCCGATCGAACCGGCCTTGCCTGAAGAAGGACCGACCCAGTCCCAGACGCAGACCCTGTCCGGGATGACGCAAACCCAGACCCAGACCGCGTGACGGGGCGCACCAGCATATCGCGCGTCGCACCGTTTTGAGGAAAACGGCGGCGCGCGCGTCATGATGGTGCGTCGGCTCAGGCTTCGGGCGCGGCAGGCGCCGGCGTCGTCGCCGGCCTGACTGGCACGGCATCCTTCTTGATCTGGGCGCGCACGACCCGGTGCACGAAGTGCAGTTTTTCCATGACCGGCGGGCTGAGCGTGAAGGGATACGAGTCCGGCATCCCGATGCTGCGATTCAGGCTGTTGAGCACATAGGTCAGCGCGAACCAGTCGTTCAGGGTATCGTCGAACGCATCCGTCCTGGTTGGCAGGGTGATGCCGTCGAGCGCAGGCTCGTCGGCCTTGCGCGGCTTGAGCTGCAGGCCGCAGGCGTGCGCCGTCTCCAGCGTATCGATCATATGCAGGTAGTGGGCCCAGGTCTCGGCCCAGTCTTCCCACGGATGGGAGCTCGCATAGCTGCTCACGAAGCGCTCCGCCCAGTCTTCGGCGGGCCCGTTCTCGTAGTGGCGTTTCAAGCTTTCGCCATAATCCTGGCGCTCGTCGCCAAACAGGGAGCGGTACTCGTCGATCCAGGGGCTGCCGACGACCAGGCGATCAAAATAGTAATGTCCACTTTCGTGACGGAAATGGCCTAACAGGGTGCGATAACGCTCGTGCATCTGTTCGCGCGTGCGTTCGCGCTCGGCCGGATCGGCTTCGGCGATGTTCAGGGTGATGACGCCGTCGGCATGGCCGGTCATCACGCACTGGTCGGTCACGCCGTCTTCCAGGAACTGGAATGCCAGGCCGGTTTCGGGCTCGGCTTCTTTTGACGCCGGGGTCAGGTTCAGCGTGGCCAGCGAAAACAGCAGGCGGCGCTTGGCTGCTTCGAGGCGCGCCCACAGGATATGGTTTTTTTCCGACGTCAGTGCCGGGATGACGACGGTCAGCTGGCACGAGGCGCACAGATCGTGCGGGTCGTCCGCAGGCAACATCCAGTTGCAGACATTGTGCTGCACATAATTGCGGCACTGTTTATAGACCTTGCCTTCGTCGCTGCGGTTCAAGCTGCGCCACAGGCCGTCCGCGGTCTGCTCGAAGCTGTTGACGCTGCGCGTGGCCGGCTGGTAGCCGAGCGTGCTGTCGCAGTTGAAGCACAAGGTATTTTCAAAAAATATCTGTTGTGAGCACTTATCACAGTGGAAGGTTTTCATGGCAGGACTGGAGAGTGGATAAGAGGCGTGGTGGTCGGTATTGACAATCTAACAGCAAAATCGATCTCAACGGGCGCGTGTAAGACAGCGCCGCATAACGTGTGCGTATGCAAAGAGGGTGTGCGATGGCCACCACAGGATGCCTTGGTCTGGCACAGATGAGCGCGCGATAGCGGGTCAGGCTCGATCGTGCGACCCGATGCCCGGTGCACGATCGTCTGGGTTGCCCGCATCGTCGATGGTGACGGGTCCTGGATTACTCATTCACCATGGGAGATATGCATGACTTTTGTTCGAGCAAGAAAAGGTGTGGCTGGCAACGCGGCAAGGTGGCTGGCGCGCGTGATGTTGCCGTTGCTGCTGCTGCTGGTGGCTGACGGTGCGGCGCTTGCCCAACCGGCGCATCCCACTTACCGCGTCATCAATCTCGTGCCGGGCGCGATCGCTACCTATCCGAACATCAACGCCAGCGGGCAGGTGGCTTTTTCATCCATCGACGGCGGGCGTACGACAGGATTTTTTTACGACGGCGCCGCGGTACGCAATATCGGCTCGCTGGGTGGCGGTATCGTTTATGTGAACGGCTTGAACGACGCCGGGCAGGTCGCCGGCACGTCCATCAACCAGGAAGGCACCGAAAACGCCTTCGTCTGGAGCGCCGGGAGCGGCATGGTCGGCATCCGCGCCGAACCGGGCAGGGGGCGTTCGTATGCCTGGGCAATCAACAACCGCGGTGTCGTCACCGGCTCGTTCGGCGATTCGGCGCGGCCTTTCCGCTGGAGTATGGGCAGCGGCATGGAAGACCTGGGCGTCACGCCGGCCTTCGCGCAACCTTCCGGCCGGGTGCTCAACGACGCCGGCCTGATCGCCGGCGTGACCACGATCGACGACGAAGTCACCCGTGTCTTCGCCTGGACGCGCGCGCGCGGCCTGGTCGACATCGACACGCTGGGCAGCGTCGAGTCGAACCCCGTCGCGGTCGGCGCCGGGGGCGAGGTGGCGGGCAACCGTCTCGCATCCTGGGACGACGGCGGGGACCGCCCCTTCCTGTGGACGCGGGCCACGGGGATGGTCGACCTCGGGATCGGCCGCGGCACGGCTGCCTGGGTCAACGCGATGACGCCCGACCTGCACATCGTCGGCGGCATCGGTCATGCCGACGGGCGCCAGCGCGCCATGTCATGGACGCGGCGCGGCGGCATGCGCGAACTCGGCACCCTGGGCGGCCGGACCTCGAGCGCGCGCGCCGTCAATGCCAGGGGCCGGATCGTCGGCTTCGCCGAGAACAGGGCCGGCGCCATGCGCGCCTTCGTCTGGAGCGCCGGCGCCGGCATGCTCGACCTGAATCCGCTGCTGCGCCGCGCGCCTCCCACCCTGGTGCTCGACCATGCGATGGCGATCAACGACCGGGGCGAGATCGTGGCCGGCTCCAACGCCGGACTGGTGCTGCTCCGGCCGGGCAATGGACGCGGGAGCGGGCATACGGTCGGGCCGCTGGTGGCGCCGCGGACGATTGCCGTCGGTGCGCCGCTGCAGGCGTCGGTGTCGTTCGTGGATGGCGACCGGATCGGCACACGCGGCGTGCATTGGTCGTGGGGAGATGGCAGTAGCGGGGCCGCCCGCAAGATCAGCGAGCGCGGCGGCGTGGCCAGCGCGAGCGCCAGCCACGGTTATTCAGCGCCGGGAAACTATACGGTGACGGCCACGGTGGTCGACCGGGAAGGCCGCGCCGTCGTGGTCAACCAGGAGGTCGAGGTGACCGGGCCCTAGGGCCCGTCCCGGCAGGTTCCGGGTCGCCTCGGCCCAGTCGCTCAGCCCTTCTTCTGGGCGGCGATCCAGCGATCGGTCGCCGCTTCGAGCACGTCGAGCGGCACCGCGCCGTGCGACAGCACTTCGTTGTGGAAGGCGCGCAGGTCGAACGACGAACCCAGCGTCTTCTCGGCGCGTGCGCGCAGTTCGCGCAGCTTCAGTTCACCGATCTTGTAGCTGAGCGCCTGGCCGGGAATCGCGATGTAGCGCTCGACCTCCTGCACCGCCGTCACTTCGTTTTGCGGCACGTTGTCCATGAAGTAGGCGATCGCCTGCTCGCGCGTCCAGCCTTTCGAGTGGATGCCGGTATCGACCACCAGGCGCACGCCGCGCCAGATCTCGGCGGTCAGGCGACCGATCCACTGCCAGGGATCCTGGTACATGCCGATTTCCTGGCCCAGCATTTCGCTGTACAGGCCCCAGCCCTCCGAGAAGGCGGTGCTGCCGCCGAAACGGCGGAAGGCCGGCAGGCCCGTCGTTTCCTGCGCCAGGCTGCGCTCGAAGTGGTGGCCCGGAATGGCTTCGTGCAGGAAGAAGGCGGTGGTCGTGAAGTTGGTGCGGGTCTCCGGCTTGTAGGCGTTGAAGTAGAACACGCCGGGACGCTTGCCGTCGACCGAGCCGCGCTGGTAAGAGGCCGGGGCCGCACTGACTTCGCGGAATGCCTCGACCGGGCGAATCTCGAACGGCGCCTTGGGCACGCGCGCGAACAGCTGGTCGACCTTGGCCTCGACGCGCGGACGCATCGCTTCATAGGCCGCCTGGATGTCCTCGCGCGACTTGAAGCGCAGTTCGGGCGCGGTATTGAGGTGTTCGAAGAACTGCTTCAGCGTGCCCTGGAAGCCGACCTTTACTTTTGCTTCCTCGAACTGCGCACGGATGCGCGCGACTTCGCGCAGGCCGATGTCGTGGATTTCTTCCGGCGTCAGCTCGGTCGTGGTCGAGCGGCGCGCGAGGAAGGCATACCACTCCTTGCCACCAGGCAGGGCGCCGATGCCGGCCGTATCGCGGCCCGCCGGCAGGTAGGTGTCGCGCATGAAGGCCAGCAGCTTGCGGTTGGCCGGTGCGAGCTGTTCGCGCACCATCTTGCCGTAGGCGTCCGTCAGGCGCGCCTTGTCGGCGGCGCTGAACGAGTCCGGGAATTTCCTGGTCGGCGCCATATAGGTGCTGGCCGACAGGTCGTCGCTGCCGACATTCTCGAGCTGCGGCAGCACGCGCTGGATCAGCGCCTTCGGCATCACGATGCCCTGCTTGATCCCGGCGCGCATATTGGTAATCGCGTCGTCCATGGCCGGCGCGTAGCCAGAAGCGCGCTTGAGCCAGTTATCGTAGTCCTGCACGGTCTGGAACGGCTGCGCCGAGGCGCCAGAACCGAGCTGGGCCATCAGCAGGTGCAGGCCCGAGAACTGGTCCACGGGGACCAGGTCGGACGGGAAACGCAGGCCGTCGAGATCCTGCTGCAGGCGGTAGCGCAGCAGGTCATAACTGATCCGGTCTTCCGAGGGCAGCGGGGCAGGATCGAAGGTGGCGCTACGCGCCAGGTATTTTTCCGCCAGCGCGCGCGTCTGCTTGCGATCTTGCGCCGAGGACGTCGGGCCGAAGCGGTCGTTGTAGCGATGGTCGCCATTGAAGGTGGCGGCGATCGGGTTGTCGCGCAGGTAGTCTTCCCAGTAGTCGGTATATAACTGGTTCATCTTTTCCGGCGTGGCCGGCGTCTTGACCTGGGCGATGGCGGGCAGGGCTGCGCACAGCAGGGTGCACAGGAACAGGGGAATCGAGCGTGTCATGTCTTCTCTTGGTGGTCGAGGCCGTGCAAGAATAACATGATGCCGAGGCAATGGAATCAACCGCCCAGCGGTGGCGCAACGGTACAACGCCGGCCTCGCAGGCCGGCGTCACGCCGGTGGTGGGGCTAGCGCGGCATCAGGTCACGCCCTGGGCCAGCATGGCGTCGGCGACTTTCACGAAGCCGGCGATGTTCGCGCCGTCCACATAGCTGATGCTGCCGTCGGCGCGCGCGCCATATTTCAGGCAAGCGGCATGGATGCCGCGCATGATCTGCAGCAGGCGGGCGTCGACTTCCTCGCTCGGCCAGGACAGGCGCTCGGCGTTCTGGCTCATCTCGAGGCCCGAGGTGGCGACACCGCCGGCATTGCTGGCCTTGCCGGGAGCGTACAGCACGCCCGCCGCCTCGAATGCTTTCGCGGCCTCGATGGTCGACGGCATATTGGCCCCTTCGGCCACGCACAGCACGCCGTTACGGATCAGGACGGCGGCATCGTCGGCATCGAGTTCGTTCTGCGTGGCGCAGGGCAGCGCCACGTCGACGGGCACATGCCATGGTCGCACGCCGGCATCGAAACGGCTGCCGGTGCGTTCGGCGTAGTCACTGACGCGGCCATACAGGTGGTTCTTGACTTCCATGAGGATGGCCAGCTTCTCGGCCGTGAATCCGTCGTTGTCGATCACCGTGCCGCTCGAGTCGGACACCGTGACGACCCTGGCGCCGAGGGACGTCGCTTTCTCGATGGCGTACTGCGCCACATTGCCCGAGCCCGATACGCTCACGCGCAAGCCCTCGAAGGAACGGCCTCGCGTCTTGAGCATCTCTTCGGCGAAGTACACGGTGCCATAGCCGGTGGCTTCGGGCCGCATCAGCGATCCACCGAAGCTCAGCCCCTTGCCGGTAAACACGCAGTCGGCCCGGTTGCTCAGCTTTTTCATCATGCCGGCCATATAGCCGACTTCGCGCGCGCCGACGCCGATATCGCCGGCAGGAACGTCGGTATCGGCGCCGACATGGCGGAACAGCTCGCTGACGAAGGCCTGGCAGAAACGCATCACCTCGCCCGGACTCTTGCCCTTGGGGTCGAAGTCGGCGCCGCCCTTGCCGCCACCCATGGGCAGTGTCGTCAGCGCATTCTTGAACGTCTGCTCGAAGGCGAGGAACTTGAGCACCGACAGGGTGACCGAGGGATGGAAGCGCATGCCGCCCTTATAGGGACCGATCGCCATGCTGTGCTGGATCCGGTAGCCGCGGTTGACCTGGACCTGCCCGTGGTCGTCCACCCAGGCGACGCGGAACATGACCACCCGTTCGGGCTCGACCAGCCGGTCGAGCAGGCCATGCTCGGCATATTTGGGATGCTGTTCGATGAAGGGCCACAGGCTTTCCATGACTTCGGTCACGGCCTGCAGGAATTCGCCCTGGCCGGGGTTGCGGTCGGCAACATGCTGCAAGAACTGGTGTAGGGATTCGTATTTCATGGTGGATCCTAAAGATCGGAAAATGTCTGAGTCAGGTACCTCGCCGTCGGCGCCGGTTGTCGGCGTCCTGTGGGGAGCAGGCGCGGACGACGACCGCGGCCCGTCCGGCGGTAGGCGGCTCGTCACGCAGCGGCGGGCGTCACCTTGTAGGATTGGCGCGGCCGTGATGGTAGGGGAGTGGTGACCCGAAAGACTGACACGCCGACTTCCTGGGTCGGCGTCTCGATGATGCTGTATCAGGGAACCATGTTATCAGAAGCGGTTCGCACGCTCTAGCAATGTGCTGGCCAGGCTGAAACGCTTGCAGCCCGATTGTCCGGTGGTAAGCTATTGATGTTGTCACTCCAACCTTGAGGGAATCCTATGAAACCGCTGTTCTCCTCCGACGAGGAAGCAAACGCCGCCTCTGTCGCCCCCGCGACGCCCGCTGCGGGGTTGCCTCCATTGCTGGATCCGGCCCGCACGGCGGACGCGCTGCCGGCGTTGCCCCCGGAGGCAGGCGCGGCGCCAGTGGTGCGCGTCGACCTCACCGGTATCGACGACAAGGCGATCGAGACACTGGGCAGCGCCGCCGGCCCCGGCGTGGCGAAGGTGTCGGCCAAGCTGCTGGGCACCGTGCGCGCATCGGATGCGGACGTGTTCGGCACGCAGCTGAACGAGCTGATTGCCACCTCGAAGGGCCTGGACCCGGCCAAGCTGCGTTCCGGCGGCCTGATGTCGCGCGTGACGAACATGTTCGGCTCGGTCAAGGAAAAAATGCTGTCGCAATACCAGGTGGTCGAATCGCGCATGGACACCCTGGTTTCCGAGATGACCCGCCATGCCAGCGTGCACCGGGGCCGGATCCATGATTTCGACGAGATGTACAAGGGCCTGGAAATCTATTACCAGGGCCTGGACGCCGACGTCAGGAAGGGCGAAGCCTGGGCCGAGCGGCTGCGCCAGGCGGTGGCGCAGCAAGGCGCGGCGGCGAATGCCTTCGAGGCGCAGCAGGCGACCGAGCTCCGGCGCCGCCTCGAGCGGCTCGAAAAACGCATCGACGACTTGCGCCGCGCCATGCTGATGGCCACGCAGATGGTGCCGCAGATCCGCCTGTCGCAAGACAATGCACGGGCGTTGACCGACACCTTCACGGACATCGTCAATGTGTCGATTCCCGCGTGGCGCAATGTGTTCTCGCTCTACCTGCTGCAACTGGAAGCCAAGCAGAGCGCGGCGGTCGCCAACGCCGCCTACGACGCCACCGATGCGGCCTTCCGCGCCCAGGCCGACATGCTGCTGGAAAACACCGAGACCGTGGCGCGCGCCAAGCAGCGCTCCATCGTCAGCCTGGAAACCGCCCAGCACGTCCAGACGCAGCTGGTCACCGCCTTCGACAAGCTCGAGCAGATCTCGCACGAAGGCCAGCAACGCCGGCGCGACGAGCTGCCGAAGCTGCAGGAACTGGAGCGCGAGCTGATCGCCAGGTTCTCGCCCGGCGCGGCGTAATGGCGGTTGGCGCCCGTTGATGCGCTTGCCCAATCCAGCAAAAAATACCATTCTTACCATACAAGGAAAGCTCATGTCGACGACGCTCCAGACCGGCCACCGCATCAACCTCGAAAAATCCGCTCCGGGCTTGAAGCGCGTACGTATCGGCCTCGGATGGAAGGTCAACGCGACCGACGGCCACGCCTTCGACCTCGATTCGTCGGTGTTTTTGTGCAGGAAGGACGCGGACGACCATCCGGTCATGATCAGCAACGCCCACTTCGTCTACTACAACCACACGACCTCGCCGGACGGCGCCGTCGTGCACTCGGGCGACAACCGCACGGGCGACAAGGATGGCGACGACGAAGTCATCACCGTCGACCTGGCCAAGGTCGACGCGGCGGTAATGGAAATGCCGATCGTGGTCACCATCCACGATGCAGAGGTGCGCAGGCAGAATTTCGGCAGCGTGTCCGGCGCCTACGTGAAGGTGTACAACGACGATACCGGCGAGACAATTGCTGAATACAACCTGAACGAAGACTACTCGGACAAGACCGCGCTGCAATTCGGCTCGCTGTACCGCAGGGATGGTGAATGGCGTTTCCAGGCCGTCGGCGCCGGTTTCAAGCTGAACCTGGCGACCTTTATTCGCAAGCTGGGCGGCACTGTCTGAGCAAAGGCATGCGCCCTGCCGCGCAGCCTTGCCCGAGCGGAGCGTTGATGGCTTTTGATGCAAGCAGCTAGATGACACACCAGACGCCCAAGGCATTCGACTTCGGCGAGGCGCCGGAGCCGTCCCCCGGCCCGGTCGACCGTCCAGCCGGGCCGCGGGCGTTCGACTTCGGCAACGCGCAGGATGGTGCTGCAACGCCTGATCGCGACGGCCCACCCAGGGCGCTGTCGTTCGACGATATACCCACGGCGCCGGCGTCGTCTTCCTTGATTCGGAAAGCCGCGGCCCGGCCATTGTTCGACAGCGAAGACCATCCGGCGGTGCGCGATGCGCTCGCCACGGTGCACGCCGACTATCCGGATGTGTTCGCCCAGGCCGAGCAGCGCCTGGCGATCCTGTTCCGCCGCATCCTGCCGGTCAGGCTGGCGCTGGTCACCGACTGGGCCGAGGCGCCGCTGATGGAACAGGCCGCGCTGCTGCAGCCCATGACCGACCTGGTGCTGAAGTTCACGCAGATGGGCGTGCCGGCGCTGCTCGAGGCCGCGCTCGCTACCACCAGGGGGCCGGTGGGCATGTTCGGCAAGCTGTTCCGCCGCCCGACTTCGCCGGCCGAGTACCGGCCGGCGTTGACGTCGTCCCGCATGCAGCTTCTGCAGTTGATGGCCGACAGCGAGGCCGCCATGCGCAAGCTGGACGCGTCCGCAACGGAACTGGGCCTGCATCTGCTGGTGCTGCGCGTGGTGTCGACACTCGTTGAAGACGCGCCGGATACGGCCTTGCGAGATGCGCTCGTGCAGCGCCGCACGCTGATCCAGCAGGCGGTGCGCCAGGCCGAATTGTCGGTGCTGCAAATGGGGCAGGTACGGCAGCAGGCGGCCGACTTGATCGGGCAGGTGTCGTCGTTCCTGACGGTGACCTTGCCGGCGCTCGAGATGGCGCAGGCGCAGGGTGGGACCGGCAGGAATCCCACCTGAAATGAACTGATGCGTTGCTGGCCTGAAGATGGCTATCGATCGCTGCCGTGGGTTGTCGCGCGTGACGGCAGCGTTCCGGTGCGTGCTGGTCGGCGTCTTTGCCTGTCCGGCGTGATGTGAACGGCGAGAGGCTGCTGGTGGCCGTACAATCCGAGCATCCGACCGTTTCCGCGATTGCGACCATCCATGGACCGACGCCATTTTCTAGCCGCACTGACGGCGTGCGCAGCGCCTGTTGCGAGCGCTGCCGAATCGCCGTGGCTGCTACTCCAGCGCGGCAGCTTCGTCATCCTGATGCGCCACGCTGCCACGGTGCCGGGCATTGGCGATCCGCCCGGTTTCAGGCTCGGTGCGTGCGCCACCCAGCGCAACCTGTCGGCGGCCGGCCGCGACGATGCCGTCAGGATCGGCGCGGCATTGCGCAGGCACGCGGTGCCGGTCGGCCCGGTGCTGTCGAGCCGCTGGTGCCGCTGCCTGGACACCGCCCGGCTGGCGTTCGGCCGGGTCGAACCGAGTACGATGATCGACTCGATGTTCCAGGATGACGAAAGTGCGCGCCAGCGCAAACTGGCGCAGCTGCGCACTTACCTGGCGGGGTACGACGATCCGGGCAACCTGGTGCTGGTGACCCATGACGTGAACATCCGCGCGCTGGTCGGCAAGTACGTGGAACAGGGCGAATTCGTCATTGCCGCGCGCAGCCCCGACGGCGCCTTGCGGATCGAGGCGACCGTCCCGGTGGCACAGCTGGCAAGCTGACGGGCAGGCAGGATCTTTCGCCCTACCATTGCACTGGCCGGTCATCGTTGCAGCGCGGCTCGGGTGTGCAGCACGTCCGCCGCATTCTCATGCGTACGAGCAAGCACCTGTCGCTTGTCGTACAGCAGGTATGCCTGTTCAATCGGGAGCAAATCTTCCTCGGCCTGGGCTCATGCGAAAACCGCGCCGTGTGCACGCTTCTTCCCTTCGTCGGCCTGGTGGGGGTGATATGCTGCGCCATTATCCTTCGAAGCTATTTCAATGACCAACAAACAACAGCCTTCCGCCACAAAGCCGTCCGGGACGGCCACCGGGCGGGTGGACAATCCCTTCCTGGATGCCGAGTTCTATCACCGTATGCGCGACTATACGGAACGTGATGCCGCGTTTTCAAAGGAGTTGAAAGCCATCGGCGACAGGGGCGCGGGCAAGCAAAGCACCGATATGCGCGAGGCGCCGTCACTGCAATTGCTGCGTGCCGTCGTCAAGAAGGGATTGTCGCTGGAGGCCATGCTGGGGCGCATGGTGCAGGGCGTAGAACGGGGCTTGTGGGAACCGTGGCTGAGCAGCTTCGGTATCGAGATCCGCGGCGTCAACTATGCCAAGCCCGAACAACGCAACGCCCGCCTCGCGCTCGACATGAGTCTGGCATGCAAGGTCAACTCCGTGTTTGCCAACGCAGGCGTCGTCAACTGGCGCAGCCTGGTGGCAGAGGACTGCGCGCAGATTCAGATTGACAAGCCGACCGAGAAATCCGGCGCCAAGGTCTACGCCATCTTCTACCTGGATGCGCCAGGAAAGTGACACATCCAGGCAGGCGGTGCCGGGCTTAGGCCGATTCCTGGCGGGCGGGTAGTTTCCAGCCCGGCCGGATGAAATGGCAGGTGTACCCGTTCGGGTTGCGTTCCAGGTAATCCTGGTGTTCTGGCTCGGCCTCCCAGAAAGGCCCCGCCGCGGCGATCTCGGTGACGGCCTTGCCGGGCCAGAGGCCGGACGCATCGACGTCGGCGATGGTCTGCTCGGCCATGCGCTTTTGGGCGTCGTCGAGATAATAGATGGCCGAGCGATAGCTCATCCCACGATCATTGCCCTGACGGTTCTCCGTGGTCGGATCGTGGATCTGGAAGAAAAACTCGAGGATCTGGCGATAGCTGATCTGGCCTGGATCGAACACCAGTTCGAGCGCTTCCGCGTGCGTGCCATGGTTACGGTAGGTGGCGTTGGGCACGTCGCCGCCAGTGTAGCCGACGCGTGTCGACAGCACGCCGGGCATACGCCGCAGCAATTCCTCCATGCCCCAGAAGCAGCCGCCGGCCAGGATGGCGGTTTCAGTTTGCGCTGTCATTGATTGCCTTTGCTTGAATGAGTGGTGTATCAAAGAGCCTATCTTCCCACGTTGCTCCGTTCTTCGCTGTCCGGGGCGAAAATCGAAGCACCGACCCTGTTAAACTGGCGATAATCTGTCGATGCCCACTTACCGGAGTACACAAATCCTACGTATCCTCGTAAATGCAGCGTTCCGCATGCCAAAGTTGACGATGGCTGTCGCATTGTTGCTATTGGCAGCGTTGGCCAGTGTAATGACCTACACCGGTTTCCTTGTCGTCGGGGTGTTGGCCGATTATCTTGGCACGGGGCGGTTCCTTGCCGGTCTGCTTCTAGGTGGCCTTTTTGCAAGATTTCCCCGGATAAGCAAAGGCAAGTTGCGCGTCGTTGGGCTATTGCCTAAACCTGTACGTCGACCGCTCATCGTGGGCTTGCTGGCACTTTGCCTAGTGCACTTCGTGTTGCGAGGCGACGCGGTTTCCGCAACGTTGACAGGGTTTTCCACGGCTGTTGTTCTCACATTCCCCTGGTTGAAGCGGGCCGCTTTTGATCGCATATCGTCCGTCTTCAAACGCACTGGCCCACAAGCTCCCCGCGGCAGCGACGATATGGTGATCGATGGCGAGTTCAGGGAGCGAAAAGACTGAAACTGGGGCGTTCGAGTTCTCGTTGTCGCGGCGCCGCAATGCCAAGCCCGGACGCTTGACGCTCCGGAAAACAAAAACGCCACCCAAAGGTGGCGTTCTACTTGCCACCGAACTCTTGGTGGCCCTCGGGCGGAATCGGAGCGCCAGCACAAGGATCGTCAATCTTCGCGCCGAGTCTGTCACCGCATCAGTGTTTGCTGGACCAAGGTTCTGCCTGCCACAATGGTCTTTTCCAACAAACATCATAGACGCTTCAACGGCGGCGCGCCGCCCTCATTCCCAGTACGCCCAGGCCCAGCAAGACCAGGCTCGCTGGTTCCGGCACCGGAATCGGTGCATCGGCAATAATATCCAGTTGCGCGGAAAAGAATTCCAGCGGGTCTGCGCGCGCGAAGTCTTTCATGTGAAGTGTCCATATGCCGGATGCGTCCATCCCGTCGAAGGCTGACAGCGCTGCCGCAGGGCGGAAGTTTCCGCCTTCGATGCGTGGCCCAGCGGCGCGCAGGGCTTCGTCGTCGAACGTCACGCTGACCCGGCCTTTCCCCGCGCTTGCCAGTCCGTTATAGGTGACGAATGGGGAGACCAGAACAACGGCTTTCCCGTTCGGCGCAATCAGGGTGAACTGAAACTCTTCTTCGAAAGGATCACCTCGACCCAGGCAGGCAGTGCCGCTTGGTCCAATCTCCGGGTTGTCACATTTGGCGAATTCGATCGTAATATTGACATCGGTGATCACGCCCTGCGCCGTGACATCCAGCGTGCGGCTGGCCTCACCGCCGTCCAGCGCGCCGTAATTGGTATTGGTGGCGAGAATTGCCGCATTGGTGCTGGCACAAAACATCAGGCCAATGACGGCGCCGATCAGTTGGGGAAAGATATTCATGAATTGTCCTTAACAAAGTTTCCTTCTAAGAGCAATTATTGAGCTATGGATAAAAATGCCGATTATCAAGGAGTTAGCGCATAAACCTGTTTCAGGCGCGATTATGTGTAAAGTTTTTCGACGCGGCCAATTGGTCTGGAAAGCACCAGGGGGCAAGAATGTCGGATGCTGACAAAACGCCAACCTGCATGGGTTGGCGTTTTGCTGAAACGTTCTGGTAGCCCTGGACGGCGGAATCACATCATCGATACAAGTACTTTCAATATTCTGGCCGCCGACCGAGGTGCGATTTCGATGACGGGAACTCGGATGGCAGCTTCCGTTAGCTGGCGCACTGCGTCAATGAGATTCGGGCCGCATAGTAGCCTTTGGGTTGCTGCGCTTGGCTGCAACCGACAACTTTTTGCGCGGAAAGGATCATCATGAAAGCACTTGTCTATAACGGCCCCTGCAATGTCCAGATCAAGGAGGTTCCGGATGCAAAGATCGAAAAGCCGACAGACGTTCTGGTGCGCATCACCACCACCAACATCTGTGGCTCCGACCTGCACATGTATGAAGGCCGCACCAGTATGGAGAGCGGCCGCATCCTTGGTCACGAGAACATGGGCGAGGTGATCGAAGTTGGCAAGGCGGTCGACCGGGTCAAGGTCGGTGACATGGTATGCCTACCATTCAATATCGGCTGCGGCTTTTGCGAGAACTGCGAACGCGGCCTGTCCGGCTTTTGCCTGACCGCCAATCCGGGTACCGCCGGGGCTGCCTATGGCTTTGCTGGCATGGGACCGTACAGCGGGGGACAGGCAGAATTGCTGCGCGTACCCTACGGTGACTACAACTGCCTGGTGTTGCCGGAAGATGCACAGGAGAAGGAAAACGATTATGTCATGCTGTCCGACATTTTCCCGACCGGTTATCACGCCACCGAGCTGGCCGGCATGCGGCCCGGCGACTCGGTCGTGGTGTATGGCGCCGGTCCCGTCGGCCTGATGGCGGTGATGTCGGCCTACCTGAAGGGCGCAAGCCGCGTATTCGTGGTCGATACCCACAAGGACCGACTGAAGCTGGCCGAAAACATGGGCGCGATCGCGATCGACGATACCGAGCAGGGAGGCGTGCAGCAAATTCTTGACCTGACCGATGGCAAGGGTGCTGATTGTGGTTGTGAATGTGTCGGTTACCAGTGCTGCGACAAACACGGCAAGGAAGTGCCGAACCTGACGATGAACAATCTGGTGCAGTCGGTCAAGGCCACCGGCGGCATCGGGGTAGTCGGTGTCTTTCTGCCCGAGGATCCGGGCGCCAAGGACCAGCTCGCCAAGGAGGGCAAGCTGGCCTTTGACTTCGGCCAGCTTTGGTTTAAGGGGCAACGCATAGCCACTGGCCAGGCCAACGTCAAGGCCTACAATCGTCACCTTGCCAAGCTGATCCAGGCAGGGCGTGCCAAACCGTCAGCGATCATTTCACACGAACTCGCGCTGGATGAAGCGCCCAAGGGCTATGAACAGTTCGACAAACGGGCGGATGGATGGACCAAGGTGGTGCTCAAGCCCGGTAAATAAAGCGATCCCCGGGCGCTGAAACGACAACGCCAACCCGATGGGTTGGCGTTTCGTTTGACACCTGTTCTTGGTGGCCCGGGGCGGAATCGAACCACCGACACAAGGATTTTCAATCCTGGCCTCTATGAACGCGCATGTGATAATTTTTAGCAAGATTAAGTTTGCTATGGAGGCAACATTCCCCGTACACTTGGCAGGAAGAAACAGGCTTCGCCTTGGGCGGCTCATTGCCGATTTGGCAAATACTCGAGATGCCACGGCAAGTATGCTTTTGGAACGCAGAAGAGCAGGTGTCTGTTTCCTTTGCACGCCTTCTTAACGATCGGCGTCTCGATGTTTGCTGCGTGATCCTCCAAATCGCTAGCGCTCCTCGCACCGCTGCTTTTTGCAGTCTTTTAACGTTCGGTGGTTCCTCGTGGGTCATTTTCTCTCCGTTACGTTCCAGATCATTCGACGTAACCTGCTTTTATTCGGATTCATTGTGCTCATTCTCGTCTCGGGAAAATTGATTCGGAGCGAGTGGATACACGTTCAACGCATTGTCAACGAACTACCGGCGCTGCGGACCGTTCAAGCGGACGTGAGCAATCATCAGGCGGCACTGGCGCACGAAATGGCCCGGCAGGTCGGGCGGTTGTCCGAAGCAACCATTGAGCAGCTTGATGCGGAAATCCGTGTTCTCGACAACCAAATCACCTGTTTACAACACAACCGGAATAACGTAGCCCTATCGCCTGGCGCATTAAAGGGCGCTGATTGGATAGTGGAAGAGCTGCGGCAGAAGGCTATACGTGGAGTCGAAATCGAACTGCGGCGTCAGACAAGAGCTTATCTGAGTGCATTGCGCACACACGTTTTTGTACTAGGCAACCGACGGGCGGCGCTTGAAAAGCTCGAGAAACTCCGTCTGGAGCATGTGCGAATTTATGCGGGTCTCCGACGCACAGAGCAGCAACTGACCCAAATTGAAGCGGCTGCAGGTGTGCTGATGAAGATCCCCTTCACGAGGTGGTACGAGCAAGTAGAGAAGCTGAAAAAGGATGCGAAGGTCTTTAAAGCTGCGAATAGCCGGGCGCACAAGGATTATCTGGCGCAGAAAGCAATTCTGGCCCGACTGTCGCTGCCCGTCGCGCTGAACGAATTTCGGGTTAATGAACAGCAGATTGCAGAAGCCGTTTCTCCGCTGCGTAACCGAGTTCTCGAGGCCGAGCGCCTAGCGGAGCAGAACCACCTCTGGCAGGCGTACCAGGCGGTGCGTCCAGTACTGCCGATTGCGTTGGCCGTGCTAATCGGCTGGTGGCTTGTTCCGGTAGCCATTCGCACACTCTTCTATTTCGTTCTGGCGCCGCACGCCGCACGCAGGCCTCCGATTGTGATTTGTACGAAGAAGGGGAGTGGGGCTACGTTAACGTCTCCAAACCAACGCTCAGCTCGTGAAGGCTCGTTTATCTCTTCGATATCGCAGACGATGAAATTACCTCCTGATCATGAAATGCTCATCCGTCCGGACTACTGCCAAAGCCAGCCCGCAGGAGTGAACGCCAAGACGAAGTTGCTATTCGACTGGAACCATTGGCTTACAAGCATCGCTTCGCATTTATGGATGTTGAAACGACTTCGTACCACGCAATCTGCTGATATCGTGGTGTCGTCCACCACCGACGCACTTGATGAAGTCGCTGTTCTGGAGATTTCTCCCGGCGAGGCCGTTGTGCTCCAGCCACGGGGGCTGGTTGGGATGGTGTACAAGACTGGGCAGCGCCCGAAAATTAGCAGCCACTGGCGCTTGGGAACACTCCATGCATGGCTGACGTTCCAGTTGCGTTACCTCGCTTTTGAAGGACCAGTTACGCTCATCGTAAAGGGGTGTCGTGGCGTGCGCCTGGAAAGCGCATCCACCGGTCGAACGATCAGCCAAGATGCGACCTTGGGTTTTAGCGCAAATGCCATTTATGCTACCGTTCGCGCTGACCCGTTTGTTCCGTACCTGAGAGGCAGGCAGTCGCTTTTCCACGATAAGTTCACTGGACAGAATGCCTACTACCTATATGAGGAAGTGCCGCGCAATGCGCGCCCAGATGGTCAAAAACATAATCCGTTGGAAGTGCTACTCGATGCGAGCCTGAGGGCTTTCGGAATCTAAATATCACCATGCCTCCGATTCTACTGAACGATCTACTGCAGATACCCGCGGCACGTTGACCTTTTTTGGAGAAGAGATGAGTGAAATTTTGCTGCACGCAGCTGATCGGTCCGCACTCGAGCGAGCACTTGACCGCTGCAAAGAATGGGCTGCAAAACATCAAGCAGAGGTAGGAGTTGCAGAGATAGCACTTGGTGCCGCCATCCTGTCGTGGGGAGTGCTCAATGGCCAGGTTGTCCTTGGTCGGGACCTGGCAGGTAGTCAACTAGCGGACATGAGTGGATTAACGGGACTTGGAATCGGCGCGGCCGGCTCAGCGGCTTTTGCCATGACGCTGCTTAAGGGCGTGTTCGTCGGAGGCGTTGGAATGGTTGCTGGTGTCACCTGCGTTCCCGCAATGGTAATCATTGGAGGAGGAGCGGCAATTCTGGGGAGCTTCGGCTACGTGTTAGGGGACAAGGTTGACGCGCTACTGAACGCGCCCAATGGATTCGGGGACTTGTTGCTTGACGGGGCAATTGTCGCGGTAGGTGTGGCGTTGATAATCGGTGGGGCACGTCGAGTTGTGAACGATGAGCGGGTATTGTCATTGGCTTCAAGGTTTAGGGAAGGCGTGATTAGTCTGGTTCCGCAAGCGTCCGAAGCGGTTGCTGCGACGTGGGACGACCTGCAAGATCTCGTAAAAGAGGCTGCTGAAAGCCCCTCGGCATACGCAACCGGAGGGGCAACAGCGTTGGCCGGTGCTGCAATAGGAAGTTCCCTGGCTGCTGGCTCGGTAACGGTGTTAGGGTCGAGTGGGCTTGGAGCGGCCGCAATATCGCTGGGACTAGTGTCCGCACCCATTTGGCCCATCATAGCCGGGGGCGCGGCTGGCCTGACGCTTGGAATCGCTGCATGGAAGGGGATACAACATCTGCGAAAACAGGAAGATCAGTAAGCGGGAAAAGTCGCAGTTCGGAACTCGCCTATCACTAACGAGTACCGGAAATATACCCGACACAAGGACTGTGGAGTCCACAAACAAAAACGCCAACCGGCGACGGTTGGCGTTTCGTTTGACACCTGTTCTTGGTGGCCCGGGGCGGAATCGAACCACCGACACAAGGATTTTCAATCCTCTGCTCTACCAACTGAGCTACCAGGCCAAGAGGCCGCAATTATAGCAGCGTTTGCGCTGGATAAACAATCCGGCCGTGGCGACGCTTATTCCTTGCTCGAAATCCGCTGCGCATGGTCGCGTTCCAGCGCCAGCCGCGACTGGCGCCGGCCCTTGGCTTCTTCGAAGCGGCGCAGTTCGTCCGGCGTCTCCGGCGCGAGGGCAGGAACCGCTGCCGGCTTCTTGTCGTCGCCCACCGCCACCATCGTGAAGAAGCAGCTGTTCACATGGCGCACCACCTTGCTGCGGATGTCCTCGGCGATCACCTTGATCCCGATCTCCATCGAGCTGCGCCCGGTGTAGTTCACGGCAGCCAGGAACGTCACCAGCTCGCCCACGTGGATCGGCTGGCGGAAAGTCACCTGGTCGACGCTCATCGTCACCACATAGGCGCCGGCATAGCGGCTGGCGCAGGCGTAGGCGACCTGGTCGAGCAGTTTCAGGATCGTGCCGCCATGCACATTGCCAGAAAAGTTGGCAGTGTCGGGCGTCATCAGCACCGTCATGCTGAGCTGGTGGGAAGGCAGGTTCATGGTCGTGTCATTACAAATGGAAATCGTTCGTTGATGTTGCCTTAGAAACTGCTGCGCGGCAAGTTCGACCGTTGGCAGATGCCGTTTTTGAGCGCGTCAAAGCACGCATATCGACATGCACATAAAATCGTAGGCATCGAAAAACGAATCGTATAGGCTCGGCAAATGAACAGCGAATTTTCTCATCAAGGTGGATCGGTGCAGTGGCGCCTCGGTCCTGTCATCGACGCGTTGCGCACCTCGCGCGAATCCACCCATAACATCCGGCACCAGGGCAGGGTGCGCGAGCTGCCGTCGCGCGACGTGGTGCGCCAGATCGTGGACGGCGTCTCGGCCGCCCTGTTTCCCACGCATTACGGCCGCCCCGACCTGAACGACGAAAGCATCGATTACTTCGTCGCAGACACCCTCAACGTGGCGCTCGACCGCCTGGCCGAGCAGGTGCGGCGCGCGCTGCGCTTTTCGCCAGAGTTCTCCGCCGAGCATGACCAGACCGAAGACGTCGTGCTGGCCGAGCGCGCCCGCGCCATCACGCGCGAGTTCGCGGCCAGCCTGCCCGGCATCCGTGCGCTGCTGGTGTCGGATGTGCAGGCTGCGATGGCGGGCGACCCGGCCGCGACCTCGGTGGCCGAGATCATGCTGTGCTATCCGGGCACCATCGCCATCCTCTACCACCGGATCGCGCACTGCCTGAACCGGTTGAAAGTACCGTTTCTGGCGCGCGTTGCGGCCGACATCGGCCACTCGCTGACCGGGATCGACATCCACCCCGGCGCGCAGATCGGCGGCAGCTTCTTCATCGACCACGGCACCGGCGTCGTCATCGGCGAGACCGCGATCCTGGGCGAGCGCGTGCGCCTGTACCAGGCCGTGACCCTGGGCGCCAAGCGCTTCCCGGTCGACGACAGCGGCGCCCTGGTCAAGGGTACGCCGCGCCACCCGATCGTCGAGGACGACGTCGTCATCTATGCCGGGGCCACCATCCTGGGCCGCATCACGATCGGCGCCGGCTCGACCATCGGCGGCAACGTCTGGCTGACCCAGAGCGTGCCGCCGGGCAGCAATGTGTCGCAGGCGCAGATGCGCAACACCTAGGCGGCGAGGGCGCCGGCCACCCCGCGCACGGCCCGCTTTGCTATGATGGCGCGATGACTATCCTGCTGGTTCCCGGCTACATGCTTGATGCGACGCTGTGGGACGATATGCGCGAACGGCTGGCCCCATTCGGCCCGCTGGCGCATGCCGACCTGCGTCACGACTCCACCATCGAGGACCTGGCGCGCCGCGCACTGGCGCAGGCGCCGCCGTCCTTCATCCTGATCGGCTTTTCGATGGGCGGCTACGTGGCGCGCGAGATGGTGCGCCAGGCGCCCGGACGCGTGCGCGCATTGGTGCTGATCGCCACCTCGACCCGGCCCGACTCCGATGCCG
Source organism: Telluria sp. RT2P19 (assembly GCF_059685725.1). Taxonomy (NCBI): domain Bacteria; kingdom Pseudomonadati; phylum Pseudomonadota; class Betaproteobacteria; order Burkholderiales; family Oxalobacteraceae; genus Telluria; species Telluria sp. RT2P19. The sequence goes on along the minus strand of NZ_JCASIL010000019.1, from coordinate 29,771 downwards.
TCCGCCAGGGCAAGCGCACAGTCGCCAGGGCGGCGCCATCGGTGTCGTTTGCGGGCCTGAGCCGCACCGCGATCGCCAGGTCGCTGCATCCGCGCGAGGCCGCCAACGCGGCCCTGATCGAGCGTGTGCGCATGATGGGCGTGCGCCTGGGCGGCGTGGCTTTTCGCAACCAGTCGATGGTCGAGCGGCCGGGCGACCTGCACCTGCTGGGCGACATCCGCTGCCCGACCCTGGTGGTCGCAGCGGGACACGACCGCTTGCGCAGTCTCGACGAGGTGCAAGAGCTGCATGCCGGGATCGCTGGGGCGCAGTTCGCACTGGTCGAGGATAGCGGGCACATGATTCCCCTGGAAGCGCCGCGGCAGTTGTGCGATGTGATCGTGCCGTGGCTCGACGGGCTTCCAACCCTGCCTTGAAGGGGTGAATCAGGCCGGCGCGACCCGTGTGCACCACCCATCCAGGCCGCGGATCGCTTCTTCCTTGAGCTTGGCTTCGATCTCGATATACGGCGCGGCGAGATAGGACGACGGCATGGTCGCGATCAGGTCGGAATGCTGGCGGTCGTTGAAGCCCTCGCGGCCGTTCGAGATGTGCACCAGCTGCTGACCAGGGTCGGGCCAGGTGGCGCGTGCCTTGGCCACCATCTCGGCCACGCTCGGGTGTTCGTAGCTGTCCAGCTTTTCGTGGACGATGTGGTGATGGGCGTCGAACACCATCGGCACGCCGGCGCGCACGCAAACGGCGAGGATCTCGTCGGCGCTGTAGGCGTATTCATCGTTCTCCAGTCCGATGCGGCAGCGGATCGCGTCCGGCAGCGCGGCGATGCGCTCCACGAGTTTATCTTCACGGTCGGCCTTGCCGCCATGGATTTCCAGCAGGGCCCAGGGTGAGCGTGGCTGGTCGAGCAAGTCCATGATGTCGGCGTGCATTTGCAGGATCGTCACGCTGTTGGCCACCACGCTCTCTGAATCCGAACTGAGCACCACGAACTGGTCGGGATGCATCACCAGGCGGATGCCGCGCTCGATCGCGCGCCGGCCGGAACGGCCCAGGGTTTCCTTGAACTGTTGCAGGATTTCCAATCCAAGTGGCGTGTCGGAGAACGGGAAGATCGACGAGGGCATGCGGTAGAGCGCGATGCCTTCGCGCTCGCAGTAGCGCAGGGCGTTGTCCAGCGTTTGGATATTGTCGCGGTAAATATCTTCCAGCAGGCGGCGCTGGCCATCTCCGGAATGCTCGAGCAGGCGCTTGCGCGTGAGCGCGCGGTAGCGCACGTCTTTCGAGACGGTGATACAGACGAGGCCGAGCCGTGGTTGGGACTGGGTCATGGGACGTTGCCGGCGCAGCAGGGCACGGACGGGAAATTGATGTTGAAAAGAAGTCTATCCCAAGCAGCTTTTGCGGGAAGCGCGACTCGGTACGCATGCCGGGACGAAGGCGGGCAGGGCGGGGCGTGTCCCCGGGAAAGGTGTGTCAGCGCGGTGCGCCGAATACCTGGGTCCAGTAAATGATGCCGGTCTGCCGCTCGGGCGTGACGCCGTAGGCGGCGCCCATCTCGGTGAAGTCGCGGTTCATGATGTTGGCGCAATGTCCCGGGCTGTCGAGCCAGCCCTCCACTGCTTCGCGCGGCGATCTCTGGCCGAAGGCAATGTTTTCGCCGACCCGGCGCCAGTTGTACCCGGCGCGCACGGCGCGGTCGGCAGCCTGGCTGCCATCCTTGGCGCGGTGGCTGAAGTAGCGGCGCGTGGCCATGTCGCGGCTATGGGCCAGTGCGGCGTTGCCCAGCGCTGGGTTCCAGGCCACCGGGGGCGCCGGTGGGAACGATCGGCTGCCGCAAGAGCGGGCGCTGGCACGCGCCGCGTTCACCTCGTCGAGGATTTCGCGGCCAGCATCACGCCAGTCCGGGTAGGTGCTCGATGGCAGTGGCGGGGCGGGGCGCGCCAGCACGACGGTCCAGGTCGCTCCTTCGCGATAGCTGCCGATTGCCGAGAAATCTTCGCTCAACAATACATTGCAATATTGTTGCGCCAGTACGGTCATCGCGGCCTTGGCATCTCCGGGGCCAGTGACGTAGACGGCCTGCGCTTGCTCGGCGGCGTAGCCGGCGCGTTCCAGCGCGGATTCGATGAAGGTGCCGGCGCCGATGCGCAACTGCGATAGCACGGCTTGCGGGATGAGCGCGGCAGCCGGCCTGGCCGGGCGGTCGTTGCAGGCGCCGGGATTGGCGCGATAGGCATTGACCAGTGCGGCCAGCGGATCGCCACCGCCGAATGGCGCGGGCAAGGCCTGTGCCTCAGGCGGCGCCAGCAGCATGGCGGACGCCGCGACCAGCGCCGGCAGCGTGTGGCGCAATGCAGGGAATCGGATTGGACCAGGCATCGAAGTCTTCAGGGACGACAAGGCAACCGGCGAAGCCGGTGCTCGGAGTTGACTCAGTAGTAAAAATCCAGCAAGCGCAAACGCCAACGCGAAGCTGGCGCTGCTTGCTGATCCTGCTGTCGATGAAGATGGGGACGGCTGCCGGGATTTCCAGGCGTATCGGCGCCATGCGATCAGTGTGACCGTCCTTTCCGAAGCGGAACGGCCCGGTATTCGTCCTACTGGCCGGGTTGTTGTAACTGTGTCTGCGAGGTGCGCACCAGCTTGGACACATCCAGCCCTTGTGCTGTGAGGCGCGTGAGCAGGGCGTCATACGCGGCCGGTTCGACCTGCGGCGTCCGTGACAGGATCCACAGGTATTCGCGCTTGGGCTCGCTCACTGCGGACAGCTGGTATTTCTCATCGAGGTCGATGACCCAGTAGTCGCCCCAGACCATCGGGATGAAGGACAGGATGGCGGGTGCGAAGCGCACCTTGAGCTTGGGCGACGTGGCGCCGCCGAGCTGGCGCGCGACGCCCTCGGCCTCGTCGGATTTGCCATCGGCGGTGCGGCAACGGTTGACCACCTGCACCCTGCCATCGTTGCCAAGGGTATAGGTCGCGGTCGTGTCACCGACACATTTTTTCTGGAAGGCGTTAGGGAATTTTGCGATCTCGTACCAGATGCCCATATAGCGCGGCACCACGAGCGTTTCGATCGGTTGCAGCGGCCGGGCGGGGTCCGCCGCCAGTACCGGAACGGCGCACAGGCCGGACAAGACCAGGGCGGCGCACGACCCATAGAACGAAGGCTTGGCGATCATCGGAACCTCTTGTAAGTATTTGGGTTCCTAGCATAAGTGACAATGGGATTGCTGTGTCGCATGAATTGCATGCGACGTGCACGCTGGTGCTAGTTCATGCCGCGGCCAGCAAGCCCCCCCCCGGTAGGGCCAGTTCGGCGCTGCCAGTCTAGAGTGCCGACAGCGCCGGCCCCTCGCGCTTGCCGAGCCAGGTGGTGGCAAACTGTTTTTGCGCTGCCGCGAGTGCGGCGTCGTCGCCACGCTTGCGGTACACCTCCATCAGGCCGCGCAGCGCCCAGCCATTGCCCGGGGTACGCGCCAGTGAATCGCGGAACACTGTTTCAGCTGCCTCTGGCTGTCCGCTGCGCAAGAGCGCTGCGCCGAGCGACTGGCGTACCGGGTAATGCCAGTAAGGTGGTTCCATATACGGCAGCCCATCCTGCACGGCGATGGCCTTGCGGTAGGCGCCGATCGCCCGCGGCAAGTCGCCGCGTGCATCGGCGATCCGTGCCTGGGCCACCGAACGGGCGGTCTGGACGATCTCGCGGCCGGGGATATTCCAGTCGTTCAGCGCCTTGAAGTCGCCGTTCTTCTCGATCCTGGCGAGCGCCGCGACTTCGCGCGCGGCCGCATCGAAAGCGCCCTTGCGCGCATGGCCGACGGCGCGGGCGTAATGCCACATCGCCTGCACGAGGACGAAATCGGGGCCGGGATCGGGCAGGGCGAGCAGGGTGTCGGCGTCGCTGAACTGGACGTGGGCGAAGTAGGGCGCCGCCTTGACCGGCTGCAGCGCGCCGATGGCCTTGAGCAAGTCGGGTGATCACCTTGTCGAGCTTGCCCGCGACGTCGAGCGCCGTGGGGCCGTCGCCGCTCATGAGGGCCGATACCATGACGAAGTGGATATTGTGCGGGTAATAGGCGCCGCGGTAGACGGGATCGCTGGCTGCGCCGGCGAAGTAGCGCTCGTCGATGGCGACCGCCTGGACATTCGAGCGTAGCGCTTCGCGGTACATGCCCAGCCGGTAGTAGATGTGCGAGGGCATGTGCACGATGTGGCCGGCGCCCGGAATCTGCTGCGCCAGCACGCGCGCCGCGGGCAGCGCTTTTTCGGGCCGGGTCGAGGCTTCCATCGCGTGAATATAGTAGTGGGCGGCGCCGGCATGGCTTGGGTTGCGCGCCAATACGCTCTCCAGCGCGGCGACCAACTCGGCAGTGCGATGCTTGGCCCTGGCGCCGCCGGCCGCCCAGTAGTCCCAGGGCGCCAGGTCCATCAGCGATTCGGCGAACAGCACCTGGATGGTGTCGTGGGTAGGGAAGTCGCGCGCGGCCTCGGCCATGGCGTCGGCGTAGGCCTTGTCGAGCGCGGGCCGCCCGACGCCGGGATGGGCACTGTAGCGGCGCGCCACGGCACGGATCACGGCCTGCTCTTCGGGCCGGGTGCGCGGCGCCAGGCGGCTCGCCTCGGCCGCGGCGGCCAGCGCCGGTGCGACGGCCTCGGGGAACATGGGCGCATTGATGTTGGGGCCCAGCACCAGCGCCTCGCCCCAGTAACACATGGCGCAATCGGGGTCGGCGTCCTGCGCGGCGCGGAAGGCGCGCGCCGCCTCGGCATGGTTGAAGGAAAAAGCGAGGCGGATGCCCTGGTCGAAATACGTCTGGGCGCGCTTGCTGGAGGTGGTGATCGGCACGTGCAGCTTGCCCAGGTCGTCGTACAGGGGCGGCGGGGCGGCCTTGCCCGGCTTGACGCCGGGATTGACCGCAGGCCGGCCGCCCGGCCTGGCCGGCGCCACCTGGCCCGGCGTGAACGGACGGGTTTCGGTCTGGGCCAGCACCAGATGGGCCAGCAGGGGAGGCATGCCCGCGCGTGCCGGTGTGCAAGTGCTGCCGGCAGGGCTGGCGAACAGTGGATCGAAACCGCTATTGGCCGTGCCGCGGCCCGACCAGAGCGACGGCATGGCGGCGAGCGCGACCGCACCGATAACGGCGACGGCGAGAAAGACGAATGCGGTGATGGCGGCGATGCCACACGGAACAAGACGCGGTTTCATGGGTCCTCCGGGAGGCGACGCAGCGTGCGGGCCTGCTTTAGTATTGGAGTCGAATCGGCCTGGCGATTTCCCGCATCGGGATTGAGAAACCACAAAGTGTGGCGCCGAACCAGGAGCGGCACGCCTAGTCATACCCAGAACATGCCTGCTCGAGGAGTGTCGATCATGACCCAGCCAGTCCAACCCACGCCGTCGTCCCAGACGGGCGCCAGCGCGCCCAGCCCCGATCTCGCCGCCATCAAGCAGCGCCAGCAGGCCACCTGGGCCAGCGGCGACTTTGCCGTCGTCGGCGTCACCCTGCAAATCGTCGGCGAGCTGCTGGCCGAGTCCGCCGATGTGCGCGCCGGCGAGCGCGCCATCGACATCGCCGCCGGCAACGGCAACGCCACGCTGGCCGCGGCGCGCCGCTTCGCCCGTGTCACCTCCACCGACTACGTCCCCGCGCTGCTCGAAAAAGGCCGGGCGCGCGCCGCCGCCGAAGGCCTGGCGATCGACTTTCGCGAAGCCGATGCCGAGGCGCTGCCGTTTCCGGACGCCAGTTTTGACGTCGCCCTGTCCACTTTCGGGGTCATGTTCGCGCCCGACCAGGCGCGCGCCGCGGCCGAGATGCGGCGCGTGGTGCGGCCCGGCGGCCGCATCGCCATGGCGAACTGGACGCCCGAAGGCTTCATCGGCCAGCTGTTCAAGGCGGTCGGCAAGCACATCCCGCCGCCGCCCGGGCTGGCGTCGCCGCTACTGTGGGGAAATGAAGATCATGTGCGCCAGCTGTTCGGCACCGATGCGCTGCAGGCGCGCATCACGCGCAAGATGTTCAATTTCCGCTACGCCTCGCCCACGCACTGGGTGCACGTGTTCCGCGATTACTACGGACCGTTGAACCGGGCCTTCGCCGCCCTTGCGCCGACGGCGGCCGACGCGCTCGAACAAGACCTGCTGGCCCTGATCGACGGCTTCAACACGGCCGGCCCCGATTCAATGGTGGCGCCGGCCGAATACCTCGAGATCGTGCTGACCCGCGAGGCGGCTGGCGCGCTGCACTAAGAGCCTGTCCCGGCAGGTCAGCGTCGCGCCTGGCAGGCCGGTACGGTGTTGCTCGTCGTCGCAGGGCGTGCATGCGGCAGCTGGCGCAGATTGCGCGCAGGTTGCGCGCCAGCGCAGTTACACCTTGCGCACGAATTCCGTCTTCAGGCTCATGGCGCCGAAGCCGTCGATCTTGCAGTCGATGTCGTGATCGGCATCGACCAGGCGGATATTCTTGACCTTCGTGCCTTGCTTGATCACGCCGCCCGAACCCTTCGGTTTCAGGTCCTTGATCACCGTGACGGTGTCGCCATCCTGGAGGATATTGCCCGACGCATCTTTGTAGACGCGTACGCTGTCGCTGGCGGCAGCGGCGGCCTGGACCGGCCACTCATGGGCGCATTCCGGACACACATACTGGCCGGAACCGTCTTCATAGGTGTAGGCCGATTGGCATTGGGGGCAGGATGGAAGAGTGTGCATGAGGGCCTTGGAATGCAAAAACGCCACCCGGAGGTGGCGTTTTCTGAATCTTGGTGGCCCGGGGCGGAATCGAACCACCGACACAAGGATTTTCAATCCTCTGCTCTACCAACTGAGCTACCAGGCCAAGAGAGGCATGATTATAGCCAGCGATTTTCGGATGCGCAAGTACCCGTTGGCGTTTTGTCTGCGCACACCCGCATTTCACCCCGGCGCGGCCGCCAGGACCCGCCGACCGGGGCGGCGTACCGGATTGGCATATCGCTATAATGTGCAGCATGACCACGCCCACGACCTCCACCACCCGGACCGATGTTTGCATCGTCGGCAATGGCGCCATCGCCAAGACCACCGCTCTCGGCTTTGCCCAGGCCGGGCATAGCGTGACCCTGCTGGCGCCGCCCGCGCGTCCGGCGGCAGAGGCGCCGATGACTGCGGCCGCGGAACGGCCATGGGACGTGCGGGTCTACGCGCTCAACCACACGGCCCACGACCTGCTGGCCTCGCTCAAGGTCTGGGGCGCCCTCGACCTGGCGCGCGTCGCGGCGGTCGATGCGATGGAGGTGAATGGCGATGGCGAGAACGGCGGCAACCTCGGTTTCGACGCCTTCGGTGCCCGGGTCGGCACGCTGGCCTGGATCGTCGAAGACCATAACCTGAACCAGGCGCTCGATGCCGCGCTCAAGTTCGCCCACAATGTGCAGCGGGTCGAAGGCCGGGCCTGCGAGCTCACCTGCAGCGACGAGGGCGCCGCGGTACGCCTGGAAGACGGCCGCCGCATCGAATGCGCGCTGCTGGTCGGGGCCGACGGCCGCGAATCCTGGGTGCGCGGGCAGTGCGACATCGGTGTCGACTACCGGATGTACCACCAGCGCGCCATCGTCACCAACTTCGCCTGCGACAAGCCCCACCATGGCGTGGCCCACCAGTGGTTCACCTGCTCGGACGGCATCATCGCCCTGCTGCCGCTGCCGGGCAAGCGCGTGTCACTGGTATGGTCGGCGCCCGAGACCCTGGCCGACACCCTGATGGACGAGTCGCTCGGCGAGCTGGCGATCCGGCTCGGCGAGTACGCCGACGACAAGCTGGGCGCCCTGCGTCCGCTGCAGCCCGAGGCGGTGGCGGCGGTGCCGCTGGCGCTGGTCAGGCCGCATGCGATCGTGGCGCCGCGCGTGGCGCTGGTGGGCGACGCCGCCCATGCCGTGCATCCGCTGGCCGGCCATGGCATGAACCTGGGCTTCGGCGACGTGGTCGACCTGCTGGCCACGGTGCGCGAACGCGAGGAAAGGCGCGCCATCGGCGACGAGCGCGTGCTGGCGCGCTATGCCCGCAAGCGCAAGGAAGACGTGGTCATGATGCAGCTGGCGACCGATGGCCTGGAGCGCCTGTTCGGGGCGAATCTGGAGCCTGTACGCGTGATGCGCAATATTGGACTCAACTTGCTTGATAAAATGCCTGCTCTGAAGCGGCGCCTGATGGCGCATGCGATGGGCAAGTCATCAATCTGAGGAATCAAGCATGGTCAAAATGAAGCTCGCCGTCTTGCTGGCGACAGCGCTGCTCGCGTCGTGCGTCGACGCGCAGAACACGGTCGAAGCAACCATCAAGAAGGCGCTCGAACCGCACCTGGGCGGCGCCAAGATCGAGTCGGTCAGCCAGACCCCGTACGGCGGCCTGTATGAAGTGCGGGTCGCGGGCGACATCCTCTATACCGACAAGAAGGGCGAGTTCCTGGTGATCGGCCAGGTGTATGACGTCAAGAGTTCGCGCAACCTGACGCGCGAGCGCCTCGACGACATCAACAAGATCAAGTTCAGCGACTTGCCGCTCGAAATGGCGCTCAAGCAGGTCAAGGGCAACGGCAAGCGCGTGATCGCGGTGTTCGAGGACCCGAACTGCGGCTACTGCAAGCGCCTGCGCCAGACGACGCTCAAGGACATCGACAACGTCACCATCTATACCTTCCTGTACAACATCCTGTCCGAGGATTCGTTCACGAAGTCGAAGAACATCTGGTGCGCGCCGAACCGCAACAAGGCCTGGGACGACTGGATGATCAGCGGTAAAGTGCCGCCGGCGGCGCCCGCCGCCTGCGAGTCGCCGAACGACAAGGTGCTGGCCCTGGGCCAGAAGCTGCGCATTACCGGCACACCGGCGATCTTCTTCAGCGACGGCACCCGCATCCCGGGCGCGATCGACCTGAAGTCGCTCGAGGCCAAGTTCGATTCGCTCGAAGGCAAGCCGGCGAAGTAAACCATTGCCACGTTCGATCGGGGACCTGCATGCTCACATTGGCCATCAACGGAAGAAACCTGCAGGTCGATGCCGATCCCGCCACGCCGGTGCTGTGGGCGCTGCGCGACAACCTGAACCTGACCGGTACCAAGTTCGGCTGCGGCGCCGCCCTGTGCGGCGCCTGCACCGTGCACCTGGACGGCATGCCGATCCGCTCCTGCATCACCCCGATCTCGGCGGTCGTGGGCCAACAGATCACCACCATCGAGGCGATGGCGGCCGACCGGGTCGGCAAGGCCGTCCAGGATGCCTGGGTCCGCCACGACGTGCCGCAGTGCGGCTATTGCCAGAGCGGCCAGGTGATGAGCGCAGTCGCCCTGCTGCGCACCAACCCACGTCCGGGCGACGCCGACATCGACAACGCCATGAGCGGCAACCTGTGCCGCTGCGGTACCTACCAGCGGATCCGCGCGGCCATCAAGGATGCCGGCGCGGCCCTGGAGGCGTGAATCGATGATCTTGACCGGCATTCTCCTGGCCGCGGGGCGTGGCCGCCGCTTCGACCCGGCCGGCATCCACAACAAGCTGTTGCAGCGCCTGCCCGGCGGCGAGCTGGTGGTCGCCGCCAGCGCGAGCAAGCTGCTGGCCGTGTTCGCGCGCGTGGTGGCGGTGGTGCCGCCGGATGATAATGGAGTGGGGGAGGTGCTGCGCCAACTCGGCTGCGAGGTGACCGTTTGTGCCGACGCCGACAGCGGCATGGGTCTCTCGCTGGCCCACGCGATTCGCTACTCCCTGCGCGGCCAGGCGCCCGGCCAGGGCTGGCTGGTGGCGTTGGGCGACATGCCCTTCGTCGATCGGTCCACCCTGCAGGTGCTGACTGGTGCGATCGGGGACGGCGCCGCCATCGCCGCGCCGCGGTTCGCGGGCCGGCGCGGCAATCCGGTCGCCTTCGCTGCAGCGCACCGCGACGACCTGCTGACGCTGGACGGCGACCAGGGCGCGCGGCGACTGCTGGCCGCAAGTCCGGTCACCACGATCGACGTAATCGACCCCGGCGTCCTGCGCGACATCGATTCCCCGTCCGACCTGCCGGCCTGAGGCCACCTGCCTCCCATGCATGGCGCGGTTTTGCTTCGCCCGATGGATTACACTATGTTCATTCGGCGCGTCCCGAGAGACCATTCAAGAAGATCATGAAAAAGCCATCCCAGAAAAAGCACATCGCCATCCACTACACCATCGTCCCCAAGGACCTGGGCGGTCACCTGTTCAATGTTACCGTCACGGTCGCCGATCCCGACCCCGAAGGCCAGGTGTTCGCGCTGCCGGCGTGGATCCCGGGCAGCTACATGATCCGCGAGTTCGCGCGCAATATCGTGCGCATCCGCGCCGACAGTGGCGGCGATGCGGTCGCGCTGACCAAGCTCGATAAGCACTCCTGGCGCGCCGCGCCGAGCGGCGGCCCGCTGACCCTGCACTATGAAATCTACGCCTGGGACCTGTCGGTGCGCGCCGCCCACCTCGACCAGACCCACGGCTTCTTCAACGGCACCAGCGTGTTCCTGCGCGTGGTGGGGCAAGAGTCGCTTGCTCACCAGGTCGACATCCAGCGTCCGCTTGACCCGTCCGCCAAGACCTGGCGCGTGGCCACCGCGATGCCGGAAGCAGGCGCCAAGCGCTACGGCTTCGGCGTCTACGCTTGCGCCAACTACGACGAATTGATCGACCATCCGGTCGAGATGGGCGACTTCGAGCTGGCCACCTTCAACGCCCACGGCATACCGCACGATATCGTGATCACGGGCCGCGTGCCCAACCTCGACATGGCGCGCCTGCAGGCCGACCTGAAGGCGATCTGCGAAACCCAGATCGCGTTCTTCGAGCCGAAAACCAGGCGCGCGCCGCTCGATCGCTACGTGTTCATGACCATGGCCGTGGGCGACGGCTACGGCGGCCTCGAACACCGCGCCTCGACCGCCCTGATCTGCGCGCGCGCCGACCTGCCGAGCCTTGCCACGCCAAAGGCGGCCGAGCCGGGCGAGGGCTATCTGCGCTTCCTGGGCCTGTGCAGCCACGAGTATTTCCATACCTGGAACGTCAAGCGCATCAAGCCGGCCGCATTCGCCCCCTACGACCTGCAGGCCGAGAACTACACGCCGCTTCTGTGGCTGTTCGAAGGCTTCACCAGCTACTACGACGACCTGATGCTGGTGCGCGCCGGGATTATCGGCGAAGCCACCTATCTCAAGCTGCAGGCCAAGACCATCGGCGGCGTGCTGCGCGGCAGCGGGCGCCTCAAGCAAAGCGTGGCCGATTCGAGCTTCGACGCCTGGAGCAAGTATTACCGCCAGGACGAGAACTCGCCGAACGCGATCATCAGCTACTACACCAAGGGTTCGCTGATCGCGCTGGCCTTCGACCTGACCATCCGCGCCAAGACCAGTGGCGCGCGGTCGCTCGACGACATCATGCTGGCGCTGTGGGAGCGCTATGGACGCGACTTCTACCACGGCGCGGGCCGCGGCGTGACCGAGCAAGAGGTCGAAGCGCTGTTCGACGAAGTCAGCGGCCTCAAACTCAAGACCATGTTCGAGCGCTACGTGCGCGGTACCGCCGACCTCCCGCTGGCCAAGCTGTATGCGCCGCTGGGCGTGAAGCTGGTCGACGAGCGCAAGGGCGGCAAGGCCTCGCTGGACGCCGGCATCGGCCGCGATCCGCTCGGCGCCAAGCTGACCCAGGTGCACGAGGGCGGCGCCGCCCACCAGGCCGGCCTGTCGGCGCTGGACATCGTGATCGCGATCGACGGCCTGCGCGTGAACGGCAACCCGCCGAATGTCGATGCCCTGCTGGCGCGCTACCGCGTCGGCGACCGCGTCACGGTGCATGCCTTCCGCCGCGACGAGCTGATGGCCTTCGACGTCACGCTGCAGGGCGACCGCGTGCCGGGCATTGCCCTGACGCAGGCGGTGGCCGGCCGCAAGCCGGCGGCGATCAAGCGGCCGAGCGCGGTGTAATCCCAAGAATTCCACAACGATAAAGAACCCATGACCCTTACCCGACTTGCCGCGGCGGCCGCAGTATTCACCTCCCTGGCGCTGGCCGCCGTCCCTGCCCTTGCCCAGCAAGCGGCTCCGCTCAAGAACGATGTCGTCGCCAAGGTCGACGCCATGTACCCGTGGCTCGACACCATTTATAAGGACCTGCACGCCCATCCGGAGATCGCGTTCCAGGAAGTGCGCACCGCCGCCAAACTGGCGGCCGAGATGCGCAAGCTCGGCTTCACCGTCACCGAGAAGGTCGGCAAGACCGGCATCGTCGCGGTGCTCAAGAACGGCGCCGGTCCGACGGTCCTGGTGCGCACCGACATGGACGGCCTGCCGATGGAAGAAAAGACCGGCCTGCCGTATGCCAGTCGTGCCAAGGCGCTCAGCGACGGGCGCGAGACGTTCGTCACCCACAGCTGCGGCCACGACGTCCACATGGCCAGCTGGCTCGGCGCCGCGCGTACGCTGGTGGAACTGAAATCGCAGTGGAAGGGCACCCTGGTCTTCATCGGCCAGCCGGCCGAGGAAATCGTCTCCGGCGCCAAGGCGATGCTGGACGACGGCCTGTTCAAGCGCTTCCCGAAGCCCGATTACGCCTTCGCCCTGCATTCCTGGCCGCTGGCCCATGGCACGGTGGGCTTCAACGACGGTCCGGTGTCGTCCAACTCGGACTGGCTCGAGATCACTTTCAAGGGCCGCGGCGGCCACGGCTCGGCGCCGGATAAAACCATCGACCCGGTGGCGATCGCGGCGCGCTTCATTGTCGACGTCCAGACCGTCGTCAGCCGGGAGAAGGATCCGAAGGAATTCGGCGTGGTGACGGTCGGCTCGATCCAGGGCGGCACGGTCGGCAACATCATCCCGGACAGCGTGCAGGTGCGCGGCACCATCCGTTCGTACAGCCCGACCGTGCGCGCCAAGCTGCTCGAAGGCGTGCGCCGCGTGGCAGAAGGTGCGGCGGCGATGGCCGGAGCGCCCAAGCCCGACATGCTGATCGGCGGCGGCGGCCAGGCCATCGTCAACAGCACCGAACTGGTGAACAAGACCGAGGTGGTGTTCAAGGAGGCCTTCGGCGCCGACAAGGCCCAGCGCATGCCCGCCATGACCGCCAGCGAGGACTTCTCGCTATATGCGAACGAGGGCGTGCCGTCGATGTTCTTCTTCACCGGCGTGTATGACGCCAAGGTGGTGGCGGAAGCGGAGCGCGAGGGCGGCAAGCCGATCGCCTTCAACCACTCGCCGTTCTATGCGCCGGTGCCGGAACCGTCGATCAAGACCGGCGCCCAGGCGATGACGCTGGCCGTGCTCAACGTGCTCGGTAAATAAACAGGCAAGCCATATAAACAGGCAAGCCATATGAAAACGGCCGGTCGCTTGCGCGCCGGCCGTTCTTGTCTTGTGCTGTCGTTCAGGACTCGAGGCAGTCGGCGCAGCGGCCGTACAGGGTCAGCTCGTGGCTTTCGACGCTGAAGCCCTTCGGCGCCATGTGCTCGATGTCGCCCGGGCAGGCGTGCACGTCGAATACGCGCTGGCAGACGGTGCACTGAAAATGGTGGTGATGATGTTCGGCGGCGCTGGTCGATTCATAGCGCGCGCCTTCGCCCGGCAGGGTGACGACCTTGAGCGCGCCGTCGTCCACCAGTGACTTCAGGTTGCGGTAGACGGTCGCCATGCCCAGCTGGCTGACCTGGCGGCTGGCTTCATCCAGGATCTCTTGTGGCGACAGCGGACGCTGCGCATGCTCGATCGCATGCAGGATGGCGGATTTTTGACGTGTATTACGTTGCATAGGGCGAAGGATACCTCAAAGCGCGAGCGGGGGCCAAAAAGCAGTTGAATGCTTAATGATAATGGCTTATCATTTCGATGCTAATGATAACGAATTATCGTTATCGGCCTTTTGTCTAGTTTGCCGCTCAATCCAATCGAGGAACCACATGTCCGACTTTTCCTGCAAGCGTACTCCGCTGACCCTGGCGCTGATGCTGGCCTTCGGCGCGCCCCTGGCCGTCCATGCCCAGACGACAAGCCGGTCGGCATCGGACCCTGACAGCGTGCCGACCGTGGTCGTGTCCGCGAGCGCCCTGGGCGTGCTGGACGATGACATGGTCACGCCGGTGACCTCGCTCGGCGGCAGTGAGCTGGTGCGTGCGCGCGAATCGACCCTGGGCGAAACCCTGGCCCACCAGCCCGGCATCACGTCGAGCCACTTCGGCGCCGGCGCCAGCCGCCCGGTGATCCGCGGCATGGACGGTCCGCGCGTAAAGATTCTGTCCGATGGCGCCGAGATCCAGGATGCCTCGACCATCAGCCCCGACCACGCTGTCGCGTTCGAGCCTGTGCTGGCCGAGCGCATCGAAGTGCTGCGCGGCCCGTCGGCCCTGGCCTATGGCGGCGGCGCGGTGGGTGGCGTGGTGAACATCCTTGACCGCAAGATCCCGACCGTGATGCCCGAGAACGGCCTGGAAGGCAGTGCCGAAGTGCGCGCCAATTCGGCCGCCCGCGAAAAAACCGGCGCTTTCGAATTCACCACGGCGGCCGGCAGCAACCTGGCCCTGCACCTGGAAGGCGTCAAGCGCGACGCCGATGACTATCGCGTCGGCAAGGACTGGAGCGAAGGCCGCCGCGTGGACGGCAGCTACAAGGAAACCGAGACCGGCACCGTTGGCCTGTCGTGGATCGGCAAGAACGGCTACCTGGGCGCCGCCTTCACCAAGGAGCGCACCGAATACGGCATCCCGGGCCACAACCATGAGTTCGAAGGCTGCCACCCGCATGGCGACCACCTGCATTGCGGCGGCCATGGCCATGAAGAAGAGAGTCATGATCATGGCGAAGAAGAGCACGATCACGAGCATGAACACGAACATGGCGTGCCGATCGTGAAGCTCGACAGCGAGCGCTGGGACATCCGCGGCGAATACCGCAACCCGGTGGCCGGCATCGAGCGCGTGCGCATGCGCGCATCCATCACCGAATACGTCCACGACGAACTGGAAGAGGGCGTCGTCTCGACCTCGTTCCGCAACAAGGGCCATGACGCCCGCCTGGAAGCGGTGCATGCGCCGCTGGCCGGCTGGCGCGGCGTGTTCGGCCTGCAGACCACGCGCCGTGACTTCTCGGCGATCGGCGAAGAGGCCTATGTGCCGCCGACCCTCACCAGGAAGCACGCCGCCTTCCTGACCGAGGAATACAGGCTCGATAACTGGCGTTTCGAGGCCGGCCTGCGCCATGAATGGCAGGACATCGAGGTCGACGCACCAGGCCTGCGCGACACCGACGCACGCGGCACCTCGGCGTCGGTCGGCGCCGTCTGGAAGCTGGCGCCGCAATACTCGCTGCGCGCTTCGCTGTCGCGCAGCCACCGCCTGCCGACGGCCGAAGAACTGTACGCCGACGGCATTCACCTGGCCACCGCCACCTATGAAGTCGGCAACCAGGACCTGGAAAAGGAAACCTCGAACAACGTCGACCTGACCCTGCGCAAGTTCGAAGGCGACACCACGTTCTCGCTCAGTGCCTTCCACAACCGCGTCGACAACTACATCTATGCCCGCACGCTGGACAACCACGAAGGCTTCCAGCTGGTGGAATACGCCCAGCGCGACGCCACCTTCACCGGCCTGGAAGGCGAGATCCGCCAGAAGCTGACTCCGGCGATCAGCGCGACCGTGTTCGGCGATTACGTCCGTGCCCGTTTCGACGAAGGCGAGGGCAGCCGCAACCTGCCGCGCATCCCGGCATCGCGCATCGGCGTCAAGTTCGACGGCGACTGGAACCATTGGCATGGCATGGTCGAGGTCTACCGGGTCGGCAAGCAGGACAAGCTGGCCGAATACGAGACCGAGACCGCTGGCTACAATATGCTCAATATCGGCGCCCATTATTCGACGCGGATTGGCGGCGTGCCGACCCAGTTCTATGCGCGCCTGAACAACCTGACCGACGAGCTGGCCTACAGCCACACTTCGTTCATCAAGAACGCGGCACCGCTGACGGGGCGTAATTTGACGGCAGGGATTCGCGTTATCTTCTAATAACCGACGTCGAGCAGTATCGCCGGCGCAGGGCGAGTTCGTCCTGCGCCGGTTTTGTATTGCCGCGCGCCATTGCTGGATTGCGTTGAATCCTTAACGATAATGAGTTATCATTAGATTTGACTAATCATGGCATCGCTGCTCCGCGGCGAACCACGCGCGAGGATTCCCCATGACTGACTTCACTGGCAAGCGCACGCCGCTCGCATTGGCATGCCTGCTGGCGCTTGGCGCGCCCCTGGTTGCGCATGCCCAATCGACCGCCGTTTCCGCGACCGTCGTCGTCTCCGCCAGTGGCCTCGGTGTGGCAAGCGACGACATGGTCACGCCCGTGACCTCGATCGGAGGCAATGAGCTCGTGCGCACCCGCCAGTCGACCCTGGGTGAAACCTTGTCGAGCATGCCGGGCATTACCTCGAGCCACTTCGGCGCGGGCGCCAGCCGTCCGATCATCCGCGGCATGGACGGTCCGCGTGTGAAGATCCTGTCCGACGGTTCCGAGATCCAGGATGCGTCCACCATCAGCCCCGACCACGCCGTCGCCTTCGAGCCGGTCCTGGCCGAGCGCATCGAAGTGCTGCGCGGCCCGTCGGCACTGGCGTATGGCGGCGGCGCCGTGGGCGGCGTGGTAAACATCATCGACCGCAAGGTACCGACCGCGATGCCCGAAGGCGGCCTGGAAGGCAGCGCGGAAGTGCGCGCCAATTCGGCGGCGCGCGAAAAGACCGGCGCGTTCGAATTCACCACGGCCGCGGGCGGCAACGTTGCCCTGCACGTGGAAGGCGTCAAGCGCGATGCCGACGACTACCGCGTCGGCAAGGACTGGGAAGGCGGCCGCCGCGTCCCGGGCAGCTACAAGGAAACCGAGACCGGTACCGTCGGCCTGTCCTGGGTCGGCAAGAATGGCTACCTGGGCGCCGCCTTCACCAAGGAACGCGGCAAGTACGGCTTGCCGGGCCACGGCTTCGAGAACGAAGCGGGCGCGATCGAAGTGCCGGTGGTGGACCTGGACAGCGAACGCTGGGACGTACGCGGCGAATACCGCAATCCGGTGGCCGGCGTCGAGCGCGTGCGCCTGCGCGCCTCGTTCACCGACTACATCCACGACGAGGTCGAGGGCAGCGCGGTCGCCACCACCTTCAAGAACAAGGGTCACGACGGGCGCCTGGAATTCGTGCACGCGCCGTTCAAGGGCTGGCACGGCGTGTTCGGCCTGCAGACCACGCGCCGCGATTTTTCGGCCATCGGCGCCGAGGCCTATGTGCCCCCGACCCTGACGACGAAGCACGCTGCCTTCCTGACCGAGGAATACAGGCTGGGCAATGTGCGCTTCGAGGCCGCCGTGCGCCACGAGTGGCAGGATGTCGACGTCGAAGTGGACAAGCCGGACAGCCATACGCGCGGCACCTCGCTGTCGGTCGGTGCGGTGTGGAAGTTCGCGCCGGAGTACTCGCTAGGCACGTCGCTGTCGCACACGCACCGCCTGCCGACCGCCGAGGAACTGTTCGCGGACGGCCCGCACCTGGCAACCAACACCTACGAAATCGGCAACCCGAACCTGGTCAAGGAAACGTCGAACAATCTCGACCTGACCCTGCGCAAGTTCGCCGGCCGCACCACCTATTCACTCAGCGCCTTCCACAACCGCATCGGCGACTATATCTATTCGCAGACGCGCGGCGAGTTCGAGGGCCTGCAACTGATCAACTACGCCCAGCGTGATGCCACCTTTACCGGGCTGGAAGGCGAGGTCGCGCACAACCTGTCGTCGGTGTGGAAGGCGACTGTGTTCGGCGACTATGTGCGCGCGCGCTTCGATGAAGGCCCGGGCAGTCGTGATATTCCGCGCACGCCGGCGCACCGCATCGGCGCCAAGCTCGAAGGCGACTGGGGCGCCTGGAATGGCTTGGCCGAACTGGTCCGCGTGGGCAAGCAGGACCAGATCGCCGATTTCGAAACCGAAACGCCCGGCTACACGACGCTCAACCTCAGCACGCATTATTCGACCCGTATCGGCAGCTTGCCGGCGCAGTTGTACGTGCGCCTGAACAATGTTACCGACCGGCTGGCGTACAGCCATACTTCGTTCATCAAGGACTATGCGCCACTGACCGGTCGTAACCTGACAGCCGGCCTGCGGGTATTGTTCTGACCGGACCCAATCCACCGGTGCCGGCGGATGCGTTATTTGCCGCGCCGGCTTTAAGAAAGGAGCAGGGCCCATGAAATCCCTGATCAAATACGGCGATGTCGCCGGCATGACGGCGTCGATCCTGTGCCTGCTGCACTGCATGGCGATGCCGCTCATGATCCTGGCGTTTCCAATGCTGGGTCTGGCGCATGTGCACGACACTTTCCACGACACGCTGATCGCGGCAATCACTCTGCCGGTCTTGCTGGCGCTGGTGCCCGGCTACCTGAAGCACCGCGACAAGACCACCTTGCTGGTCGGCTGCACTGGCCTGGCGATCTTCCTCGCCGCCGTCTTCATCATCAGCCCGCTGTTCGGCGAAGTGGCCGAAGCGGTATTTGCCGTCATCAGTGGTTTCATGCTGCTGTATGCGCACCTGCGCAACCGCCGCCACTGCAAGCGCTGCGCCACGCGCGCCGGAAGTGACGACGCCCTGGGCGCCACGGCGTCCTGCCATAACCGTTGACCGACGCTACAGGCCTGCGCGCTGCGGCCTCGCCAGCGTCCTGATCTGGAAGCGGTAGCGCTCTGCGAACAGGAAGGTCTCGGAAAACGTCATCAGGTCGGCATGCCGCGGCCCCAGGCCATCAGGCGGAGGTAGCGGACCGCTGCGGCGCAGCGAGGCCAGCGCGACTTCGGATGCACCCTGATCGCGCGAACGCTGTACCTGGACATCGAGCAACTGGCCGGCACGGTCGACCGTGATATTCAGCACCACCACCGCCGGCAGCATGGGCGGCAATTCCCCCTCGAACACCCGCTCTGGATTGCGCAGCATGACGTGGCGCGCGACATCGGCCTTGTAGGAAGCCAGCGTGCGGGTCGGCGCAGGGGCGGGGATCGGTGTCAGCGGAACAACCGCCGCTTGGGCCACGGACGGCGGGGCCGGTGGCGATGTCGACGTGCTGCATGCGGACAGGGCCGCAAGCACGATCGATGCGAGGAAGAGACAAACGATACTGCGATGGAGAGTCTTCATGGTGGATGCAGGGCAGTCGCAGGTCGCGCCGGGATTGGCGTAACCGTTCGACCCACCCTTGCATCCGAAGTTCGCTACATGACTTCCCTACATCACGCGAACAGGCGCTGCAGCTCCTTGCCGGGATTTTCTGCACGCATGAAGGCTTCGCCGACCAGGAAGGCATGGACGTCGGCGTCCCGCATGCGCTGCACGTCGCCCGTACCTAGGATGCCCGATTCGGTCACCACCAGGCGGTTCTCCGGAATGCGTGGCAGCAGGCCGAGCGTGGTGTCGAGGGTGACGTCGAAGGTGCGCAGGTTACGGTTGTTGATGCCCAGCAGCGGGGTCTTGAGCTTGAGGGCCGCATCGAGTTCTTCGCCATCGTGCACTTCGACCAGCACGTCCATGCCGAGGTCCATCGCGCAGGCTTCGAGTTCGGCCATCAGGCCATGATCGAGCGCGGCGACGATCAGCAGGATCGCATCGGCGCCCATCGCGCGCGCTTCATAGACCTGGTAAGGGTCGACCATGAAATCCTTGCGCAGCACCGGCAGCGCACAGGCGGCGCGCGCCTGCTGCAGGTAGTCCCTCGTGCCCTGGAAGAACTGGACGTCGGTCAGCACCGACAGGCAGGCCGCGCCATGCTCGGCGTAGCTCTGCGCGATCGCGGCTGGCTGGAAGTCGGGGCGCAGCACGCCTTTCGACGGCGAAGCCTTCTTGACTTCGGCAATCACGCCGGCCTGGCCCGCGGCGATCTTCGCGCGCAGGCCCGCTTCGAAACCACGCAGGGTGGCGCGCGCTTCGCGATCGCTTTCGACCTCGCTGCGCAGGCTATACAGGTCACGATGCTTGCGCGCCGCGGCCACTTCGTCGGCCTTCACGGCCAGGATCTTGTTCAGGATGTCGGACATCGGTGCTCTCGCAGGTGGAATTAATTGACGGCGCCGAGCAGGCGCGTGACCTGGACGAACTGCTCCAGCTTGGCGATGGCCGCGCCTGAAGCGATGGCTTCGCGGGCTTTGTGCAGGCCGGCTTCGATCGAATCGGTCACGCCGGCCGCGTACAGCGCGGTGCCGGCATTCAGGGCCACGATGTCGTGGGCCGGACCCGGCTCGCCGCGCAGGGCTTCGAGCACGCGCGCCTTCGACTCTTGCGCATTGCTTACCTTGAGATTGCGGCTCGAGATCATCGACAGGCCGAAGTCCTCCGGGTGGATTTCGTATTCGCGGATCTCACCTTTGACCAGTTCGCCGACCAGGGTGCCGGCGCCGAGCGAGACTTCGTCCATATTGTCGCGGCCCCAGACCACCACCGCGTGTTCGGCGCCGAGGCGCTGCAGCACGCGCACCTGGATGCCGACCAGGTCGGGGTGGAACACGCCCATCAGGATATTCGGCGCGCCGGCCGGATTGGTGAGCGGGCCGAGGATATTGAAGATGCTGCGCACGCCCAGTTCGCGCCGCACCGGCGCCACGTGCTTCATCGCTGCGTGGTGGTTGGGCGCGAACATGAAGCCGATGCCGGTCTGGGCGATCGATTGCGCGATCTGCTCGGGTTTCAGGTCGATGTGGGCGCCGAAGGCTTCGATCACGTCGGCGCTGCCGGACGAGGACGAGACGCTGCGGCCGCCATGCTTGGCCACGCGCGCGCCGGCGGCTGCGGCCACGAACATCGAGGCGCTCGAGATATTGAAGGTGTTGGCGCCGTCGCCGCCGGTGCCGACGATGTCGAGCAGGTGGGTGGTGTCGGCCATCGGCACCTTGGTCGAGAATTCGCGCATCACCTGGGCGGCGGCGGTGATTTCGCCGATGGTTTCCTTCTTGACGCGCAGGCCCATGGTCAGGGCCGCGACCATGGTCGGCGACATCTCGCCCGCCATGATCTGGCGGAACAGGTGCAGCATCTCGTCGTGGAAGATCTCGCGGTGTTCAATACAGCGCAGCAGCGCTTCTTGTGGGGTGATCGGCATGGCGGTTCCAGTTGGTTTCAGTATTCGCTAGCGCTCGAGCCGTCGTTCCCGCGAAGGCAGGAACCTAAGTTTGCTTGCGTGCCAGGACGATGGACAGGTCGCTGACGGCGGAACCGACTTGGATTCCCGCCTTCGCGGGAACGACGTACTGGGAACGCGTGTATTCGGTGACGTGGTTGGCGTGTTTGCAGCTACTTCTTCGAACGCGCTTGCAGCGACTCCAAGGCCGCGCTCAGCGCGTCAGGAAGTTCTTGAACAGGGCGTGGCCGTGCTCGGACAGGATTGATTCGGGGTGGAACTGCACGCCCTCGATGTCGTAGTCCTTGTGGCGTACGCCCATGATCTCGCCGTCGTCGGTCCAGGCCGTCACTTCGAGGCAGGACGGCAGCGAAGCACGTTCAATGGCCAGCGAGTGGTAGCGGATCACGGTGAAGGGACTGGGCAGGTCGGTGAACACGCCTTCGCCGATGTGCGCGATGCTCGAGGTCTTGCCGTGCATGACTTGCTTGGCGCGGATCACATTGCCGCCGAATGCTTCGCCGATCGCCTGGTGGCCGAGGCACACGCCGAGGATCGGCAGCTTGCCCTTGAATTCACGCAGGATGTCGAGCGAGATGCCGGCATCCTTCGGCGCCTTCGGCCCCGGCGAGATGCAGATGCGGCTCGGCTTCATTGCCGCGATCTGTTCGAGCGTGATCTCGTCGTTGCGCACGGTGCGCACATCCTCGCCCAATTCGCCGAAGTACTGCACGATGTTGTAGGTGAACGAGTCGTAGTTGTCGATCATTAGCAGCATGTCAGAACTCCCCATCCAGGCCATCTTGCACTTGCTCGGCGGCGCGCAGCACGGCGCGCGCCTTCTTTTCGGTCTCTTGCCATTCCATTTCGGGGATCGAGTCGGCCACGATGCCGGCCGCGGCCTGCACGTACAGGTTGCCGTCCTTGATCACGCCGGTACGGATCGCGATCGCCACGTCCATCTCGCCGCCGAAGCTCAGGTAGCCGCAGGCGCCGCCGTAGATGCCGCGCTTCACGGGCTCGAGCTCGTCGATCACTTCCATCGCCCGCACCTTCGGCGCCCCGGTCAGGGTGCCGGCCGGGAAGGTGGCGCGCAGTACGTCGAGGTTCGACATGCCGTCTTTCAGCTTGCCCTCGACGTTGGAGACGATGTGCTGCACGTGCGAGTATTTTTCGATGACCATGCGGTCGGTGACTTTCACCGAGCCGGTGTCGGCGATGCGGCCGATGTCGTTGCGCGCCAGGTCGATGAGCATCACGTGCTCGGCGACTTCTTTCGGATCGTTCAGCAGCTCCTCGGCCAGCGCGGCATCGTGCTCGGGCGTGGCGCCGCGCCCGCGGGTGCCGGCGATCGGGCGCAGGGTGACCTTGCGGCCGCCTTCGGGCAAGGTTTCGTTGCGCACCAGGATCTCGGGCGAGGCGCCGACGATCTGCATGTCGCCGAAGTTGTAGTAGTACATATACGGCGACGGGTTCAGCGAACGCAGCGAGCGGTACAGCGACAACGGCGAATCGACATACGGCTTGCGGATGCGCTGCCCGATCTGTACCTGCATCAGGTCGCCGGCCATCACGTATTCGTGGGCCTTGGCCACCGCCTTGAGGTAGTCCTCTTTGCTGAAGTCGCGTACAGCTTCGGTACGCACCGAGCTCGAGGTGACCGGCGCATCGACGCTCCGGCGCAACATCATGCGCAGGTCTTTCAGGCGCTGGCGGCCGCGCGAATACGCCTCTGGCTGGCCCGGGTCGGCGTAGACGATCAGGTACAGCTTGCCCGACAGGTTGTCGATCACCGCCAGTTCTTCGGTCACCATCAGCTGGATGTCCGGAAGGCCGAGTTCGTCGCGCGGGGCGGTGTTGGCCAGCTTGCGCTCGATATGGCGCACCGTGTCGTAGCCGAAGTAGCCGGCCAGGCCACCGCAGAAGCGCGGCAGGCCTGGACGCAGGGCGACCCTGAAACGCGCCTGGAATTGCTCGATGAAGTCGAGCGGATTACCCTCGTGCGACTCGATCACTTCGCCGTGGCGCACGATCTCGGTGACGTTGCCGGTGGTGCGCAGCAGCGTGTGGGCCGGCAGACCGATGAAGGAATAGCGGCCGAAGCGCTCGCCGCCTACCACCGACTCGAGCAGGAAGGTGTTCTTGCCGGTGTGCTGCGACTGGGCCAGCTTGAGGTAGAGCGTGAGCGGGGTTTCGAGGTCGGCGAAAGCTTCCGCGATCAGTGGGATGCGGTTGTAGCCCTGGTTGGCCAGCGACTTGAATTCGAGTTCGGTCATGTTTTCTCCGTGCCGCCGAATAGGGGAGGGCGGTGGTGTGCTTCAAAAAACCTGCCGGGTGAAGTGTGCAGACACGAACGCACCCGGCAGCAATCGATACGGCTTAGTTAGCCCAGGATTGCCAGCGTCGCCAAAGCCAGGCCTCAAGGGCGCCGGTTTGGTTGACAGTGTGTTTTTTGGTGAAAAACATGTATAGATGACTTGGTGTGTGATTTAGTTTGCCGAGGAATTATGGGCGCCGATGAGACGCGCCGCATCCAGTAGCGAATCAACTATACCATCGGATTGAATTTCTTGTACAGGGCGTCCGTGGTTATAACCATATGGGACGGTCAGCACGAAGCAACCCGCGCCACGGGCGCTTTCGGCATCGTTGGACGAGTCGCCAATGGCCACCACGCGGCTCGGCGGCAGGTCGAGCGCGGCGCAGGCGCCGAGCATCGGCATCGGGTCGGGCTTCTTTCTGGCGAACGAGTCGCCGCCGAACACCTGCTCGAAATACGGCGCCAGGCCTTTCTGGGCCAGCAGGGGAAGCGTGAAAGCCACCGGCTTGTTGGTCACGCACACGAGGCGCAGGCCGAGGTTGCGCATCGCTTGCAGGCCTTCGAGCACGCCGTCGAACAAGGTGCTGCGCTCGCCATTGATGGCGAGGTAGTGGCGTTGGTAGCCGGCGATCGCGTCGTCATAGGCCGCCTCGACACGGGCGGCGTCCCAGTCCAGCAGCAGCACATCGCGCACCAGTTTCTCGGAACCCTTGCCAACCAGCGGCTTGATGGTGGCCTGGGTGATCGGGCCCAGGCCGAGGTCGGCGCGCATGCCGTTCAGGGCCGCCTCGAAATCGGGCACCGTGTCGAGCATGGTGCCGTCCAGGTCGATGATGGCGGCCCGGATGCTTGCAGCGCCGGCCCGCATTACTTGCTCACCGTCGAGAGTTCGGCGCGCATCGCGTCGATCACGGCCTTGTAGTCCGGCTTGCCGAAGATGGCCGAGCCGGCGACGAAGGTGTCGGCGCCGGCCGCTGCGGCGGCGGCAATGTTCTCGGCCTTGATGCCGCCATCGAC
The DNA here is from genome assembly GCF_059685725.1 of Telluria sp. RT2P19. NCBI lineage: Bacteria > Pseudomonadati > Pseudomonadota > Betaproteobacteria > Burkholderiales > Oxalobacteraceae > Telluria > Telluria sp. RT2P19. The sequence continues at coordinate 5,267 of NZ_JCASIL010000019.1, read as the reverse complement.
TTCCAGCATGATGTCGCGGCCCGATGCGTCGATCATGCGGCGCGCGATCGCGATTTTCTTGAGTGCTTCAGGGATGAAGGACTGGCCGCCAAAGCCCGGGTTGACCGACATGATCAGGATCATGTCGATCTTGTCCATCACGTGTTCCAGGTAGTGCATCGGCGTGCCCGGGTTGAACACCAGGCCGGCCTTGCAGCCGTTGTCGCGGATCAGCTGCAGGGTGCGGTCGATGTGTTCCGAGGCTTCGGGATGGAAGGTGATGATGTTGGCGCCGGCCTTGGCGAAATCGGGGATGATGCGGTCCACCGGCTTGACCATCAGGTGCACGTCGATCGGCACGTCCACGTGCGGGCGGATCGCCTGGCATACCAGCGGACCGATGGTCAGGTTCGGGACGTAGTGGTTGTCCATCACGTCGAAGTGGATGATGTCGGCGCCGGCTGCGACGACATTGCGCACTTCCTCGCCCAGGCGGGCGAAATCGGCGGACAGGATGCTGGGAGCGATGCGGTAGGTGGTCATGGGGCGAAGGAGCGGGATTGAATGAAGCCGCTATTCTACGCCGGTCATGGTCCGGCTTGCAGTGTTGCGGGCCTTTGCAACCCCTTGCGGCGCCGGGATTGGGCCGTAGGCGGTATCATTGTTGTTGTTTGCGCCACGCGGCGCGCCGGCCGCCGCGCATAGCGCAGTGGCTTTGTCCACGATCATCCAAGGAAACCCGATGTCCGCCTACGATTTTACTGTCACTGTCAGAACGCAATACCTGCCGGAGCAATCCGACCCTGACCGGAGCCAGTTCGTGTTCAGCTACACCATCACGATCAAGAACACCGGCAGCATCGCGGCCCAGCTCATCTCACGCCATTGGGTGATCCTTGACGCCAACAACCAGATGCAAGAAGTACGCGGACTGGGCGTGGTCGGCCACCAGCCCCTGCTGCAGCCGGGCGAACAGTTCGAATACACCAGCGGCACCCAGCTTGGCACCGCCCAGGGCTCGATGCGCGGAGAATACTTCTGCGTGGCCGAAGACGGGCACCGCTTCGAGTCGCCGATCCCCGAATTCGTGCTGTCGCCGCCGCGTTCCCTGCACTGATCAGGGGCTCGGGTCGTCGTCCTTGCGGTCGACGTCCTTGCGCCCGGCGAACATCGTCCACCAGACGATAAATACGAGCAAGAACAGCGCCACGCCGGCTTCCACCATCAGGATCCACATTTTCGTCTCCATATCTCTTATGTATACGACACGCCGCAGTGTACCTGCCCTGTTCTTCCTCGTCTCCCTCGCCTCCTTGTTGGCCGCCTGCTCGACGCCGCCGGCGCCTACGCTGCCGCCCATCACCATGCCGCCGCCGGTGGGGCCGGTCGTGGTGCCGCCGGCGCCGCTTCCTGAGCAGCCGGCGCCGCCGCCCGCGCCGGTTCCTCCCTTGACCCCGGTAGGCTTCGAGGCGCTGCCCGGCTGGCAGCAGGACGATGTGCGCCAGGTTTGGCCGGCTTTCCAGCAGTCATGCAGCGTGCTGGCTTCGCGCGCCGCCGAATGGAAGACGCCATGCGCGGCGGCGCGCTCGGTCGACGGCCAGGATGGCGCGGCGGTGCGGCGCTTCTTCGAGACGTATTTCGTGCCCAACCAGGTGCGCGAGCCGGACGGCAGCGATACCGGCATGGTCACGGGCTACTACGAAGCGATGCTGTACGGGTCGCGCAAGCGTGGCGGCGCTTACCAGGTGCCGTTGTACCGGGTGCCGGATGATTTGATCACGGTCGACCTGGGCGCTATCTATCCGGACCTGAAGAACCGGCGCCTGCGCGGCCGCCTGTCCGGCAAGACCCTGGTGCCGTACCAGAGCCGCGCCGAGATCGACCGCGCGCCTCTGAAGGGCAAGGAGCTGCTGTGGGTGAACGATCCGGTGGAAGCTTTCTTCCTGGAGGTGCAGGGTTCGGGCCGGGTGCAGCTCGATAGCGGCGAGACGGTGCGCGTCGGTTATGCCGACCAGAACGGCCATCCCTACAAGGCGATCGGGCGCTGGTTCGTGGAGCAGGGCATCATGACGCCCGATCAGGTGTCCGCCCAGTCGATCCGCGCCTGGCTGGCGGCCAATCCGGCGCGCCGCCAGGAGGTGCTGAACGTGAACGCCAGCTATATCTTCTTCACCGAGCAGAAAGTCACCGATCCGAACGCCGGCCCGCGCGGCGCGCTCAATGTGCCGCTCACCCCTGGGCGCTCGATCGCGATCGATCGCAGCATCCTGCCGCTGGGTGCGCCGGTATGGCTGTCGACCACCATGCCCAAAGATGGCGCGCCGCTACGGCGGCTGGTGATGGGACAGGACGTCGGCGGCGCCATCCGGGGCGCGGTGCGGGCCGATTTCTTTTTCGGCTTCGGGCCTGAGGCGACCGAGAATGCGGGACTCATGAAGCAGCAGGGCGCGCTGTGGGTGCTGCTGCCCAGGACCGGGGCCCCAGGCGTGGCCCGCTAGGCTTGCGTCCGGCGGACGATCTGCCGCGTATCTTTCCTGACTCAACAACCCATCGACTTGACGCATGCGTAAAGCGCTAGAATCGCAGAGTCGTGATTAACCAAATAAGGGTGTGATATGGAATATGCTGACCTGTTGATCGAGAACCATGGCAAGGTTGCCGTGGTCCGCCTGAACCGGCCGAAGGCGATGAATGCGCTGAACGACAATATGATGAACGAGCTGGGCGACGCCCTGCGCAAGTTCGACAAGGACCCAGCGATCAATGTGATCGTATTGACGGGAAGCGAGAAGGCCTTCGCCGCCGGCGCCGACATCGCCGCCATGGCCAGCTACGATTACCAGGAAACCTACGGCAATAACTATATTGGTCGCAACTGGGAGCACATCCTCGACATCCGCAAACCCGTGATTGGCGTGGTGTCGGGCTATTGCCTGGGTGGCGGCTGCGAGCTGGCGATGATGTGCGACTTCCTGATCGCCGCCGACAGTGCCAAATTCGGCCAGCCCGAGATCAAGGTCGGCGTCACCCCTGGCGCCGGCGGTACCCAGCGCCTGCCGCGTGCGATCTCCAAGTCGAAGGCGATGGACATGCTGCTCACCACGCGCATGATCGACGCCGCCGAGGCCGAGCGCACCGGCCTGGTGTCGCGCGTGTATCCGGCGGCCGAGGTGATGGATGAAGCGATCAAGATCGCCCAGGGCGTCGCCGAGATGCCGGTGTCGGTGGCGATGCAGATCAAGGACTGCGTCAACCAGGCCTATGAGACGACCCTGAGCCAGGGCGTGGCTTACGAGCGCCGCTATTTCCACGCCGGTTTCGGCACGCCTGCCCAGAAAGAAGGCATGTCGGCCTTCCTCGAAAAGCGCAAGCCGGACTTCGAAGGACTGTAATCGATGGGCGCGCGCCGGGTATGGCTGGTGTTGCCGGGGGCGCTGCTTGCGCTGTCCCTGGCGCTGACGAGTTGCTCGTCGCTGCCGCCGCTGGAGGGCAGGGTGGCGAGCACCGCCTTTGCCGAGACCGACGATACCCGGCTTGGCAAGGCGCTCCTGCCTTTGGTGATGGCCCACCCCGGCCTCGCGGGCATCCACGCCCTCGCGGACGGGCGCGACGCCTTTGCCGCGCGCGCCGTGCTGGCCCAGGCTGCCGATCGCAGCCTGGACGTCCAATACTATATCTGGCGCGATGACACGACTGGTCGGTTGATGTTCGATGCGCTCAGGAACGCAGCCGGGCGGGGCGTGCGCGTCCGCCTGCTGCTCGACGATAACAATACTGCCGGGCTCGACGGGGCGCTGGCGGCGCTGGATGCCCATCCGATGATCGAGGTGCGGCTGTTTAATCCCAATGGCTTCCGCTCGGTGCGGGCGGTCGGCATGGCCGCCGATTTCATGCGCCTGAACCGGCGCATGCACAATAAGTCGTTCACGGCGGACAACCAGGTCACGATCATCGGCGGACGCAATGTAGGTGACGAATATTTCGGGGCGGCGGGCGAAGTCTCGTTTGCCGACCTCGATGTCATCGCGGCCGGTCCGGTAGTGCGCGCCGTGTCCGACGATTTCGACTTGTACTGGAACAGCCCATCGGCCTATCCGCTGGCGCTGCTGGTGCCGGATGCGGTCGCGGCGCCGGCCTTGAAACCCGATCCCGAGGCGCAGGCTTATATCGAGGTGATCAAGCGCTCGGCATTTCTCGAACAATTAGTCGGAGGGAGCTTGCCGCTGGAATGGGCGCGCGCCAGGTTCGTGAGCGACGATCCGGCCAAGGTCAGGGGAAAGGCGGCGCCCGAAGCCAATATCGCCTTCAAGCTGAAGGATATCCTGGGCGTGCCACGGCGCAGCCTCGATCTCGTCTCGCCGTATTTCGTTCCCGGCAAGGAGGGAACGGCTGCTTTCGTGGATCTGGCCGGCAAGGGCACGCGGACGAGGATACTGACCAATTCGCTGGAAGCGACCGACGTCGCGGCGGTGCACGCCGGCTACGCCAAGTGGCGCAAGCCGCTGCTCGCGTCCGGCGTCACCTTGTATGAATTGCGCCAGGAAGCGACCGACGAGCCGTCGCGCGAAAAGCGCGCCAGCGGCAGCGGGATCGGTAGTTCGGATGCCAGCCTGCATGCCAAGACCTTCGGCGTGGATGGAAACCGGGTGTTCGTCGGATCGTTCAACTTCGACCAACGCTCCATTCACCTCAATACCGAGATGGGAATGGTGATCGATAGCCCGGCCCTGGCCACGCGCCTGACCGAGACGCTGGACAGGACCTTGCCGACACGGGCCTATGAGGTGCGGTTGGATGAGCGGGGGAATGTGGTCTGGCACGAGCGGCGAGGCGACCAGGTCATTCGTCATGAGACGGAACCCGGCACCAGCTGGTTCAAGCGGGCCGCGGTAAAGGCGCTGTCCTGGCTGCCGATCGACTGGCTGTTGTAGGCGCCACACTTTCTTTTTCGCCCTCTTGCGGACCTGCTGGTTGGTTTGCTATAGTTCGCCTCCGCTTCGGCAGCGACCGAAAATGTTAACGTAATCAAGTGGTTACGATGGCAAGATCGGCAGAGAAATCTGAGACGAAGCGAACGAGGGGGTTGACGAGAAACGAAAAATGCTCCATACTCTCTTTCCTCTGCTGCTGACGAACACAACGATTCGAAGCAAGCTGCAGATGACGCAGTGCCGAATAAAGTTCTTTAAAAATTAACAGTCGATAAGTGTGGGCGTTTGATGAAGGTGCCAAGAACTTCGGTTCTTGATTACTTAAATTATCAAATGTTCACGAAAAAGAAATACGTT